>CAIXWQ010000285.1 GCA_903923175.1 uncultured delta proteobacterium
CGCGCTCGGCGGCCGCGATGGCCTCCTCGCCTTCCTCTCGCGCGGCAGCTGGCAGCTGCTGCGCGGCGCCGATCCGAGCGTCACGTACACCGCGCTCTGGGGCAACGAGCAGGGCGTGCTCGTCGCGGCCGCGGAGCGCCCGCGCAGGAGCGCCGTGCTGTGGTGCGCCCGCGCCGGCGAGTGGCTCGCGCCCAAGAAGCTCCCCGGGATCCGCGTCGTGCGCGGGCTCGCGCCGTTCGGTGGCGGGCTCGTCCTCGGCGTGGGCGAGGCTTCGCCGCGCGAGGAGCTGCGCGCGGAGCGCGGCGCGATCGGCGCTGGAGGCGAGCCCGAGGACGCGCGCGTCGGCGTGGTGATCGGCGTGTCCACGGCGAGCGGCGAGGTGCGCGATCTCCGCCCGCAGGGCGGCGAGATGCCCGTCACGCTCGCGATCGCGACGAGCCGCTTCGGCGAGGCGGTCATCGTCGGCGAGGGCGGGTTCGCCGCGCGCGTCGTGGTGGGCGCGGCGCCGCACGCGGAGATCCGCCCCGAGCGCGTCGAGACGCGGCGTGATCTCGCGGGCGTCCGGTTCGACGAGGCCTCGCAGGTGTGGGCGGTCGCGTCGGGGCGCATCCTCGCCCGCACGCTCGGCGCCGACGGGCGGCCGGTGTGGCGGCGCATCTGGTGGGGCGCGGGCGACTCGCCGACGCTCTTCCGGATCCACGCGCAGGGCGATCGGCTGGTGGCGTTCTCGCGCGAGGGGCTCGTCGTCGAGGGGCGCGCGTCCTCGCGCGCGACGCGGAGCGAGCGGCCGCCCTCGGAGTGAGCGCCGCCGGGCTCACAAGGCCAGCTCGGCCTCGAGCCCCACGAGCGGCACCGTCCGCAGATCGAATTCGGTCGGTACCAGCGGACCGCTCACGCGGTTCAAGATCGCGCCGCCGAGCGCGGTGATGGTCGCGTGGCCCGCGTGCACCCGTACGCCGCCGGCGAGCTTCGTCCCGTGCCCGATGCCGGCCGCGTAGCCGATTTCCTCCGCGTCGACGAAGGGCGTCAGCCAGGGGGTCACGAGGTAGCCGACGCGCGCGCCGCCGCTCCAGCGTGGCGCGTACGAGCCCACGCGCGCGAGCGTGCTGACGGTGCCGAGCCGCTCGCCGCGCGCGTCGTCGAGCGCCTTGTCGTAGACGAAATACATGCCGCGCGGCTGCAGCGTCAGCCGGGCGCCGAGCCGCAAGGTCGCTTGCGCGAGCGCGTAGAGCTGCATGACGTCGGCGCCCGCGGGGCCGAGGCCGTTGGCCCAGTCGAAGCGCGTGCCGGCGAGCGAGACGTCGATCGAGACCGGCGGCGGCCGGTCGTGGGCCCAGTCGGCGCCGAAGTCGCCGGAGACGCCGAGCGAGAAGCCGAGGCTCGAGATCTGGTTCGCGCGGGGGCCGAGGGTCGTCGTCGCCTCGATCGACCAGCCCTCCTTCGGTCGGAGCGCGACGCCGCCGCCGACGTAGGCGTTGAGCGTCGCGGGATCGGACGCGCGGTAGGGCGCGACGCGGAGCAGCGCGGCCTGCGGGATCAGAGACCAGGCGTGCGTCACGGCCACGTCGGCGCGGACGCTCGCGTAGGTGACGTGCCCGAGCTGCGTCGAGCCGGCGCCGACCGAGGCGATCGGCGAGGTGTCGGCCTCCTCGGAGGCGCCGCGGCCGATGGTGCCGAAGCGGGTGTCCTCGATCGGCGCGGCGGCGACCTCCTCGCTCGCCGGCAGCTCTGGCGCCTCGGCCCGCGCCGCCGACGCGCAGAGGAGGGCAGCCGCGCCGAGCGCGATCGGCGTGGACCGCGTGAGGAGCAGCGTGGAGGTACGGCGGCGGGGGTGGGCGCTTCGGATCGGCATCTCGTCGTCCGGGATCCGGCAGCAAGCGACGGGCCGCGCGTCTGTGCACGGTCAGGTCAACGGAGCGCGGAGGCGAAAGGCGGCGCGAACGGTCGCGGGCTCACCCCGCAGCGGAACGTCGCTTGCTGCAGGGCCGATGCGCGCCGTCGAAGGCGACGCTCGCAGCTCGTCGCGGCCCGCGCCGCGTCGACGCGCCGGAGAACCCACGTGGACAACCAGGTCTTTCGCGATGACTCGCGTCGGCGTTGGCGGTGGCTTCAGGCCTCCTCTGCGCTCCTCGCGGGCGCGCTCTTCGTGCTCGGCGTCTTCTTCGTCCGCAACCTCGGGCCGCGCCCGCCGACGCCCGGCGGCTCGGCCGCGCCGGTCGCGAGCGTCGACCTCTCGGCCCTCGGCGCCAAGGCGATCGCCAGCGCGCACGTCGACCTCGGCGTCGCGTCGCCCGAGGCGGAGCTCACGGCGGCCACGCCCCACGACGAGGGCAAGCCGCGCGGCGCGACGATGCGCCTCGCCTTCGTCGACGCCACCGAGCAGGAGGGGATCCGCGCGCTCGAGGCGCACGCGGGCGAGCTCACGCACGCCGCGGTCGAGGTGCTCCACCTGCGTGACGCGCGCGGCGGCATCCTCGGGCAGCTCCCTGACGACCTCATCGCCCTCGGGCGACGGGGCCGCGTCGCGATGCTGGAGGTGTTCGACACGCAGCGCGACGACGTCTCGCACGACGCCGAGCTCACCGAGCTCGGCGGAGATCCCGCGCGCACGGTGAAGCTCGCCCGCGCGCTCGAGGCGAAGCTCCGCGCCGATGGCGCGGCCGGCGTCGTGCTCTCGCTCGGCGAGGACGAGGCGGACGCGCAGGGGGCGCGACGCGTGGCGATCCTCCTCGAGGTGGCCGCGCGGCTGCACCCCGCGAACCTGCTGGTCGGCGTGCGCGTGTCGGGCGACGCGTCGCCGAGCGTGCTGGCGGCGGAGGCGGCGGTCGCCGACTTCGTCGTGCTCGACGCCTATCGCGGGAACGACCCGAGCGCGCCCCCTGCGCCGCTGGCGCCTCGGGCGTGGGTCGAGCGCGCGATCGGCGCGGCGGTGCGGGTCGTCGGGCGCGACAAGCTCGTCGTCGCGTTCGGCACGCGGGCCGAGGCCTGGCCGGTGCGCGTGAGCGACCTCGCGCTCGCCGGCCGCGGGCGAGAGCTGCAGTGGGTCGAGGTGATGGCGCGCGCGCGCGTCGCCGGCGTGGCTCCGATCTGGGACTCGGCGAGCGGCGGGCTGGCCGTCGCGCTCCCTGGCGTGGCCGGGATCCCCTCGATCCCGCGCGTCCGAGCGCACGCGCTCGACGACGGCGAGCACGGCATGGTCGCCTGGATGCTCGACGCCGCGACGTTCGCCGACGGCCGCGTGCTGCTCGCGCGTCACGGGCTCGCCTCGTTCGCGCTCGGCAAGCTCGGCGGCGAGGATCTCCGCGTGTGGCGCGTCGCCGCCACCGATCCGGCCGATCGCGAGCAGACGCGCGCGGCGCTCGAGGCCATCCCGCACGCCAAGGCGCCCGACGTGATCGGCGACGGCGTCGCGATGCACGTCGACTTCGCCGAGCGCGACGGCCACGCCGCGGTCGAGCTCGCGATCGGCGGCCGCGTGGAGCGCGAGGCGTACCTCGAGCTGCCGGTCGCGCCGACCGTGGTCCGCCGGGGGCAGGTCCCGAGCCGCACCGTCGTGCTCACCTTCGACGACGGGCCCAACCGCGAGTTCACCCCCGCGGTCCTCGAGATCCTGCGCGAGGAGCGCGTGCGCGCGGCCTTCTTCGTCGTCGGCAGCCAGGTCGAGCGGGAGCCGAAGCTCCTCGAGCGCATCGCGGCCGAGGGGCACGAGATCGGCAACCACAGCTTCTCGCACCCCGACCTCGGCAAGATCGCGGGCGCGGAGGCCGATCTGCAGGTGAACGCCACCAACCGCCTGATCGAGGCGGTCACCGGGCGCTCGACGGTGCTCTTCCGCCCCCCCTTCCGCAGCGACGGCTGCGCGGAGGTCCTCGAGGACCTGATCGCGATCGAGAACGGCGAGCGCAACGGGATGATCACGGTCACCTCGAACCTCGACTCGCTCGACTGGACGCGCCCCGAGCCGGCCGATCTCGTCGCGTACGTCGTGCGCCTGCTCGAGAAGCGGGACGGCGGCGTCGTGCTGCTCCACGACGGCGGCGGCGATCGCGGCAACACGGTCAAGGCGCTCCGTCCGCTCATCCAGACGCTGCGCGCGCGCGGCTTCTCGTTCGCGCAGGTGCACGACGTCTTCGGCTACCGCGACCTCGCGATGGTGAACCCGCCGGTGCCGCAGCAGCACGCGAGCTTCGTCGCCTCGAAGACGGTCTGGTACGGCGGGACGTTCTTGCTGCACGCGCTCGGCGTGCTCGCCCTGATCGCCCTCGCGCTCGGGCTGCTCCGCTTCGCGGCGCTCGCGATCGGCGCGGCGCTCGATCGCGTCGAGGAGCTCCGGGGCCGCGACGCCCACCGCGGCCGCGCGAAGCTCCCGCGTCACCTCGCGGTGAGCGTGGTCATCCCGGCCTACAACGAGGCGAAGGTCATCGAGCGGACCATCCTCTCGGTGCTCGGCAGCCGCGGCGTGGACGTCGAGGTCTTCGTCATCGACGACGGCTCGACCGACGAGACCGCGGACGTCGTCTCCAAGGCGTTCTACATCGAGCCGCGCGTCCGGCTCGTGCGGCTCCAGAACGGCGGCAAGGCCCGCGCGCTCAACGTCGGCTTCGAGCTCGCGAGCCACCCGATCGTCGTCGCGCTCGACGCCGACACGATCTTCCTCCCCGACACGATCGTCGAGCTCGCGCGCAAGTTCGACGACCCACGGGTCGCCGCGGTGGCCGGCCGCGCGGTGGTCGGCAACGTCGACCACTTCGTCGGCCGCTGGCAGGCGCTCGAGTACGTCATCGGCCAGGGGATCGAGCGGCGCGCCTGGCACCTGCTCGGCGTGGTCTCGGTGGTGCCGGGGGCGGTCGGCGCCTGGCACCGCGACCGCACCATCGCGGCCGGCGGCTTCGGCACCGACACGCTCGCCGAGGACTGCGACCTCACGATCACGCTGCAGGTGCGCGGCTACCGGGTCAGCTACGCGCCCAACGCGGTGGCGCTGACCGAGGCTCCCGAGAGCGTGCGCGCGCTGGTCAAGCAGCGCTTCCGGTGGTGCTTCGGCGTGCTCCAGACGGCGTGGAAGCATCGCGGCGCGATGCTGCACGCGCCGCGCGGCAGACGCGTGATCGGCTGGCTGCTCCTGCCTGCCATCATCCTGTCGCACCTCGCGACGCCGCTGCTGGCGCCGATCGCGGACGTCGCGGCGGTGGCCGCGCTCGCCCTCGGCAACGCGCACGTCGTGATCCCCTACGCGGTCGCGCTGCTCGTCGCCGAGCTGCTGCTCACGCTGCTGGCGCTGCGGCTCGACCGGGCCTCGATCGCGCTGATGAGCGACTGGCTGGTGAACCGCTTCGTCTACCGGTGGCTGCTGTTCGTGGCGCTGGCACGGGCGGTCGTCGCCGCGCTCCGCGGCGGCACGGTCGGCTGGGGGAAGCTCGTGCGGACGGGCACGGTCCGCGCGCCGCTCGAGGCGCAACGCCTCAGCGGAGAAGGGAAGTTGACCGCATGACCACGCGCCCGACCCGCAACGTCCGCTGGCTCCTCACGCTCGGCGAGCGCCTGCCCTGCAGCGGGCTCGCAGCCTCCGCGGCGGCCGTGCTCGCGCTCTCGGGCTGCGCCGGCGCGCGGCCGCGGGCGCCGACCGCGCCGCACCTCGGGCTGTCCGCCCGCGACGTCTCGGGGATGTCGGTCTCGGCGTGGCTGCAGGACAACCCGACGGCCTACGAGCGCCGTCGCGCCGAAGCGCGAGAGCGCGAGCGCGAGGCGGCGGAGCGGGCCGCCGAACAGGCCGACGCGGAGGCCACCCGGGCGTCCGCCGAGCGCGAGGCGCGCGAGGCGGCCGAGGCCGCGAAGGCGCACCCGAACTGCGACGCCGAGGCGCGCAAGGCGACCGCGGCCCTCGAGGCCGGCGATCTCGACGAGGCCGAACGGTGGGCGCGGATCGTCGTCGCGAAGAACCCGCGCGACTACCCGTACGCGCACGTCGTGCTCGGCGACGTGGCCCTCGCGCGCGGGCGCCCGCAGGCCGCGTACGACGCGTACGCGACCGCGATGACGCTCGATCCCGACGACGCGTGGACGGTGCAGCGCGCCGCCCAGGCCCAGGTGAAGCTCGGCAAGCGCGACGCGGCGCGCACGCTGCTCCGCGGCTGGCTCGGCAAGCACGAGGCGAGCGGCGCCGAGGCCTGGGACGCGCTCGGCTGGCTCGATCTCGACGCCGCGGACGGCGACGGCGCGAAGGGCGCGTTCGAGCGCGCGTGCCGCGTGTCGGGCGGAAAGGACCCGGAGGCGTGGTACGGCCTCGCGCTGCTCGCCGCGCGCAGGAGCGACGCGAAGGAGGCGGTGCGTACGCTCACCGCGCTGTTCGCGTTGCAGCCCGAGCGACGCCTCGTCGTCGAGCGAGAGCCCGCCTTCTTCCGGCTCCGCTGGTGGGCCGAGGTCGCGGCGCTCTTCGCCGACGCGCCCATGGCCGCCGCGCGCGCGGCCGCCGACGCGAAGCAGGGGGCCACCGCCTCGCGCAAGCCCGGGCCGTGACCTCGCGCGATGGCGTAGCATCCGCGGCATGTCCGTCGCCGCGCCCCTCGCGCTTCCTGCGCCCGTCACGCTCGCCGTCCACGTGGCGCGCGGGACGAGGGCGCCGCTCGCGCCGGCCGTGGCTCGCACCGCTGGGCCCCGCGGCGCCCGCGCGAGGAGCTGAGCGCCGTGCACTGGCTCGATCGCCTCGTCGCGCTGCGCGCGCTCGGCCCCAAGATGTTCGCGGGGGGGTTCGGCGACGAGGCGACGCTCGCGCGCCTCGCCGCCCACGAGCTCGACGCGGAGCCGGTGCCCGCGCTCTCGCTCTCGCTGCGCCGGGTGGGCGAGGCCTTCGAGGGGACCTTCGAGCACCCCCTCGTCGCCGGCTGGCTCCCTGCGCCCGCCCGCACGGCGCACGTCCACCTGCGGCTGCCGCCCCGCGCGCGCGGTACGTACGTCCATCTCGCGTCGACCGGCGACGAAGGGTGGCGGCGTCGGCGCGCGCTCGTCGACGCGGCGGCGCGCCGCGGGCTCGGGGCGTTGCTGCTCGAGAACCCCTACTACGGGCGCCGTCGTCCGGACGCCCATCGGGGCACCGATCTGCCGACGATCGTCGCCCAGCTCGCCATGAGCCTCGCGGCCGTGCACGAGGCGCGCGCGCTGCTGCGCTGGCTCGCCGCCGAGCACGGCCCGCGCGTCGGGATCACCGGCTTCAGCATGGGCGGGAGCGTCGCGGCGCTCGCCGCCTCCGGCTACGCCGCGCCCCTCGCGATCGTGCCGGTCGCGACGGGGCACGCCGCCGAGCCGGTGTTCTGCGACGGCGCGCTCTCGCGCTTCGCCGACTGGCGCGCCCTCGGC
>CAIXWQ010000286.1 GCA_903923175.1 uncultured delta proteobacterium
CGCGGTCGACCGGCGCGCGCCGGCGGTTGCGTGGGCGAGGCCTCGGGCGCGTCAGCTGCGCGCGATCTCGATCTTGAGGTCGAAGACCTCCTCGAACATCGCGGCCTTGCGCACGACGGTCCACTCCTCGAGCTGGCGATCGACGGCGCCGGTCAGGTGCAGGCGCAAGCGCCCCTTCTCGGGGACGACCCGCACCGCGACGACCTTGCCGAGGTGCTCGCGATCGAGCGCGTCGGCGAGCCGCAGGATCGAGGCGAGCACGCGCACGCGGCTGCGGTCGTCGCGATCGAGCTCGCGAAAGCCCGGGTGCGACGGATCGGGCGGCGATTTCCGGTGATAGCGGGCGAGCGCCGCCACGATGGTGCGCTCGCGCGGCGACAGGCCGACGATGTCGCTGTTCTGGATGATGTACTGGCTGTGCCGGTGGTGCCCCTCGTAGCGGATGAAGTCGCCGACGTCGTGGAGGATGGCGCCCACGTGCAGGAGCAGCCGATCGCGCTCGGCCAGGCGGTGCTGCGGCCGCAGCTGATCGAACAGATCCACCGCGATGCGCGCGACCAGCTCGCCGTGCGCCTCGTCGAACTGATAACGCCGACCGAGGCGCAGCGACGACTCGACCGCCGCCGTGGCCTCGCCGCCGTAGTCCCAGACGTCGAAGTGCTTCTCGACCAGCTCGTCGAGCACCCCCTCGCGCAGCCCGATGCCGGGCGCCACGATGCGCGCGATCCCGAGCGCGTCGGCGATCTCGAGCACGATGGTGGCCGCGGCGACGATCACGTCCGCGCGATCGGCGCGCATGCCGAAGGTCACACGGCGCTCCTCGGGCGTCATCGCCGCGAGCTTCGGCAGCAGCGTGCGCACCGCGGCGACGTCGACCGCGGCGTGCGCGGAGAGGGGCATGCGACGCGGGTCGCGGGGCTCGGCGCCTGCCTGCGAGACCTCGAGCGACGCGGGCGGCGCCGGGCAGAGCTGCGCGAGGGTTTCGAAGTTGCCGCCGGTGCCGATCACGACGTCGAACGAGCCCGCGCGCATCTCGTCCGGCGCCTCGCGCAGCTGCCGCTCGACGTACTCGCGCGCGAGCTGCTCCTGCTCGCGATCGACCGCGCCGCCGCCGAGGAACGCCTCGAGCAGCCGGACGCTCCCCACCGGGAGCGAGCGCGCCGCGCGCAGCGTGCCCGCTTCGATCAGCGACAGCTCGGTCGAGCCGCCGCCGATGTCGATGAGCAGCGCGCGCGACTGCTGCAGATCCAGCCGCCCGACGATCGCGAGGCGCACCAGGCGCGCCTCTTCCATCCCCTCGATGACGTCGAGATCGATGCCGGCCTCGCGGCGCGCGCGCTCGACGAAGAGCGGCCCGTTCTCCGCCTCGCGCACCGCGCTGGTCGCGACGGCGCGGTAGCGATCGACGCGGTGCTCGTCGAGCAGCTCGCGAAACCGCCGCAGCGCGTCGCTCCCGTTCGAGATCGCCGTCGAGGCGATGCGCCCCTGCGTGAACACGTCGCGGCCGAGCCGCACCGCCGAGCGGAGCGTGGCGAGCTCGCGCACGCGCGTGGGCGAGTCGGCCTCGACCACGACGAGGCGGAGCGCGTTGGAGCCGACGTCGATCGCGCCGAAGCGGGGCATGCCACCTCCGAGGGGGGCTCACGAGAAGGTGCGGGCGGCGAGGGCCTGCGCGACGCGCGGCCTCCCCCTCCCGCGATTCGGGTCGGGTGATGCTACGCTCTCCGCGTGGCCGGTGACCACGCCGTGACCTCTGCGGACGCGCGCGCGGCGCGGTGGCGTCGCGTCGTGATCGCGCTGCATACGGCCCAGCTCCGAGCGGCCTACCTGCGCACCGAGCTGCAGTCGCTCTCGCCGGCCGATGCGGCCGACGCGCTCGAGCTCGTCTGCGTGCAGAGCGACGCGTCGGACGAGCGCGCGGAGGCCGTCGTGCACGCGCTGGTCGAGCTGCTCGCCGATCCCGCGCTCGCGGAGGCGCGCGAGTCGCTCCGCGCGGAGGCGCGCGCGCGCCACCTGCTCACGCTCGAGCGGCTGCTGCGGAGGCCGTTCGCCATCCGCGGCTCGCTCGGCGCGCCGTCGGCCTCCGTCTCGCGCGGCGACGAACGCGCCGCGCGGATGCTGCTCGAGGACGAGGATCCGCCGCCGGCGTCGCTGCCGGACTACGGCAAGGGGCGGCCGCTCACGCTCGGCGAGCGAAAGTGGATCGCGCGCCGCCCTCCCCCGGACCTCATCCCGCGCATCCTGGCCGATCCGCACCCCGACGTGATCCGCACGGTGCTCGCGAGCGCGCGCGTCACCGAGGAGCACGTCGTGCGGCTGGTGACCAAGCGCCCGAACCGGCCGGAGGTGTTGCAGGAGGTCGCGCGCCACCCGCGCTGGTGTCATCGCCCGCGCGTGCGCCTGTCGCTCGTGCTCAACCCCGCCACGCCGACCGAGCTCGCGATCGCGCTGGTGAGCCTGCTGCGAAGGAGCGAGCTCGCCCTCGTGTTCGAGCAGTCGGCGCTCCACCCGGCGCTGCGCGCCGCCGCGCACGAGCGCTTCGAGCGCCTGCCGCCGATGGCCTCCGAGGACGAAGGCGAGCTGCAGTAGCGTCGCAGCCCCGCCTCCAGCGCCGCTCCGAAGGGGAGCCGCGAGCCTGAGCCTTCACGCCCCTCCCTCTCCGTTTCGGAGAGGGAGGCCGGGAGGGTGAGGTCGAAACGCGAAACCCCCGCGAGCTCTCGCTCACGGGGGTCGCGTCACGTCACGAGGTCGGTCGAATCAGCCGCCGCTGGCCGCGTCGGTGCCGGCGTCGGTCGCGTCGCACTGGTCCGGGCCGGGCGTGCCGGGGGGCGCGTGCACGGTGTCGGGGGCGCCCGTCTCCTTGACGGTGAACCCGAGCGCGATCGAGATCGCGTCGCACTGCGTGCCGACCTTGTTGAAGTGGTCGGCCGAGTCGCCGCCGGTGAGATCCGCGCTCTGGGTGAGCGTGGTGACGACCTGCTGGTACGTCGAGCTGCTCGGACAGATGCCGAACTTCTTGGCGACCGGGCCGAGCGAGTCCTGGAGCTTCTGGACGCCCATCGCGCCGGCGATGGTGCCGTTGCTGCCGTCGGAGAGCTTGAAGGTCACGATGCCGCTGTCGATCGGGAGGCTGATGTCGGCGCCCGAGATCGAGATGTTCAGGTTCAGCGTGCCCGTGCCGCCGAAGTCGCCCGAGACCCAGTAGCCGTTCGACACGTAGCCGGTGGGGAACTGGAGGAGCGCGCCGCCGGCGAGCGTCTTGCCGTCCTTGAGGGACGACGGGACGATCGGCCACTTGTCCGCGGCGGTGAACGTCGGCGCCGACTTGGTCGCGCCCGTGGGGTCGCCGAAGTCGTTGCCGATGTACAGCTCGCCGGGGACGCTGCCGTTGTCGGCGAGCGTGTAGTTCTTCAGGTGCATGATCAGCGTGAAGCTGCCGTCGGCGAGGGACTTGTTGACCGAGTCCTCCGCGCCCGACTGCAGCTGGCTGATCACCTGCATGATGTGGCCGCCGAAGTTGTTGTCGATGCCGTTGGTGCCGTCGGTGAGCATGCCCGAGGGCGAGCCCGGCACGCGCGTGCACGTGTTGGTGCCGTTCTTCGAGTCGTCGGCCGAGGTGGCGCGCTGATCGATGTCGAAGCCGTAGTCCTTCCAAGCGTTGGTGTCGTGCTTGGTCGAGTCCTTCGGCGTCAGGCCGAGCTTGAGGCCGTTGACCGCGAACCACTTGTCCGTGCCCGAGGCCGTAGCCGTCGGGCGCGGCTGCGGCGTGGTGGTGCCGGCAGGGGGGGTGACCGTGGAGCCGGTGCTGCTGCTGGAACAACCGGGCGCGACCGAGACGACGAGCGCCGCCGCGCCGGCGAGCGTCGCGAGGGCCACAAGGGAAGAAGTACGCTTCGTCACATCAACCTCCTCGAGACGAGAGTGCAGACAACCGCGCGTCGGCGCCCCCGAGGCGCTCCCTTCCGCGACGAACCTTTTCGTCGACGAGGAGCGCTCGATGCCGCGTGCGAGCGAGTGAACGCTACCGAATGAAATTCAACTGCGCAACCTCGCGATCGGACGCGTCCGCGGTGGAATCCGGGGCAGAGCGCGCGACCACGACGGGCGTGTCGCGCGCGGTGTGATCGCAGTGTCATTGGCGCCGAGGTGGGAGCCTGGAGGCGGCGACGCTCGGGGCGCGTGACGAACGCATGACGAACGACGCCCGCTCCGCATGACTGCGCGCCGCCGCGGCCGCGGTCGATCGGCTCGCCGCGGCCGGCGCTTCGCGATAGGCCACTGGGATGTCGGCGGAGTTCGTCCACCTCCACGTTCACTCGCAGTACTCGTTCCTCGACGGCGCCATCCGGGTGAAGGACCTGGTGAAGCGCTCGGGCGCGCAGGGCGTGAAGGCGGTGGCGCTCACCGATCACGGCAACATGTTCGGGGCGATCTCGTTCTACAAGGCCTGCAAGGACGCAGGGCTGAAGGCGATCCTCGGCTGCGAGCTGAACCTCGCCCCGGGCGAACAGAAGGACGCGCGCAAGAACCCGAACAGCGGCCAGGGCAAGCACCTGCTCGTGCTGGCGCGCAACGAACAGGGCTACCGCAACCTCATCTACCTGGTCTCGCAGGGATACGTCGAAGGCAAGTCGCAGGAAGGCGTGCCGCGCGTCGACTTCGAGCTGCTGCAAGGGCGCACGGCGGGGCTGATCGGCCTGTCGGGGTGCCTCGGCGGCGAGATCCCGCAGGCCATCCTCGAGCAGGGCGAGGGCGAGGGGCTGAAGGTCGCCGCGCGCTATCGGGATGCGTTCGAGCCGGGCTCGTTCTTCCTCGAGCTGCAGGATCACGGCTTCCCCGAGCAGCCGATCGTGAACGGCATCCTGAAGGGCTTCGGTAAGCAGCTCGGCTTGCCCTGCGTCGCGACCAACGACGCGCACTACCCGGCCAAGGACGACGCCAACGCCCACTTGTATCTGAGCTGCATCGGCGCCGGGCGCACCTACGAGGAGATGAAGGACGGCCACCACGGCTCGCAGGAGATCTACCTGAAGAGCCCGGAGGAGATGGCCTACACCTTCCGCGACGACCCGGACGCCGTGAAGCAGACGCTCGCCATCGCCGAGCGCATCGAGCTGAAGCTGAAGCTCGGCATGCCGATGCTCCCGACCTTCAAGGTGCCGGAGGGGAGCAGCACCGACGACTACTTCCGCAAGGTCGCGCGCGACGGGCTCGAGGCGCGCTTCGCCGAGTTCGCGCTCATCGGCAAGGAGGTCGATCGCGAGTTCTACCGCACGCGGCTGGAGTGGGAGCTCGGCGTCATCTGCCAGATGAAGTTCCCGGGCTACTTCCTGATCGTCTGGGACTTCATCCGCTACGGCAAGGAGAACGGGATTCCGGTCGGCCCCGGCCGCGGCTCGGGCGCGGGCTCGATCGTCGCGTACGCGATGAAGATCACGGACCTCGATCCCATCCCGTACAACCTGCTGTTCGAGCGCTTCCTCAACCCGGAACGCGTCTCCATGCCCGACTTCGACGTCGACTTCTGCATGGACAAGCGCCAGCGCGTCATCGAGTACGTCGCGCAGAAATACGGCACGACCTCGGTCGGGCAGATCGCGACCTTCGCCGAGCTGAAGGCCAAGAGCGTCCTGAAGGACGTCGGCCGCACGATGGGCATCACGCCCGTCGAGACGCAGCGCCTCGCGAACCTGATCCCGATGAAGGGCCCAGGGCAGACGTACACCATCCCCGAGTCGCTCGAGCGCGAGCCGAAGCTGCAGGCGCTGGTCGACACCGATCCGCGGATCGCCGAGCTCGTCACGCAGGCGACCAAGCTCGAGGGGCTCACGCGCCAGGCCGGCATGCACGCCGCCGGCGTCGTGATCAGCGAGGGCCCGCTCTGGGATCACGTGCCTTGCTTCACCGGCGCCAACGGCGAGCTCGTCACCCAGTACTACAAGGACGACGTCGAGGCCGCCGGCCTCGTGAAGTTCGACTTCCTCGGCCTCAAGACGCTCACCGTCCTCGACGTCGCGGTGCAGCTGATCAACGCGCGCCCCGACTGGCGCAAGAAGATCGCCGAGGGCACGCGCCCGTTCGCGCTCGAGACACTCTCGCTCGACGACCTCGAGACGTTCAAGTTGCTGCAGAGCGGTGAAACGAAGGGCGTGTTCCAGCTCGAGTCGTCGGGCATGCAAGGCCTCTTCAAGGACCTGAAGCCGACGAGCTTCGAGGACATCGTCGCCGCCGTGGCGCTCTACCGACCGGGCCCGCTCGGCACCGGCATGGTGAAGGACTTCGTCGACTGCAAGCACGGTCGCAAGCCGATCACCTCGCTCCACGTGAAGGTCGACGACATCGTGAAGCCGACCTACGGCGTCATCGTCTACCAGGAGCAGGTCATGCAGATCGCGCAGCAGCTGGCGGGCTACTCGCTCGGCGGCGCCGACCTGCTCCGACGCGCCATGGGCAAGAAGAAGCCCGAGGAGATGGCGAAGCAGAAGTCGACCTTCGTCGACGGCAGCAAGAACAACGGCGTCACCGAAGAAGACGCGGTGCGCATCTTCGAGCTGCTCGAGTTCTTCGCGGGCTACGGCTTCAACAAGTCGCACTCGGCCGCGTACGGGCTCATCACGTACCAGACCGCGTACCTCAAGGCGCACTACCCGGTCGAGTTCCTCTGCGCGTCGATGACGGCCGACAAGGAGAAGATCGACAAGGTCGTTCGCCTGATCGCCGAGGGGCGCGCGATGGGCATGACCATCCTCGGCCCCGACATCAACGAGTCCGGCGTCGACTTCTCGGTCGTGTACACGCACCCCCAGGGCGGCGCGAAGATCCCGCGCGGCGCGCGCGTGCACGATCGGCTGGGCCCGCGTGTGCGCTTCGGCCTCGGCGCCGTGCGCGGCATCGGCGAGGCGGCCATCCAGGCCATCCTCGAGGCGCGCGCGAACGGCCACTTCCGCGACCTGTTCGACTTCGCCGCGCGCGTCGACGCCAAGCGCCTCAACAAGTCGGTGCTCGAGGCGCTCATCCACTCCGGCGCCTGCGACGCGATGCTGCAGCCGCTCGGCGTGAGCCGCGCGAGCGCGACCGCGTCGATCGAGATCGCCCTCGAGCGCGCGCGGGCCGCGAGCAAGGATCGCGAGGCGGGGCAGTCGAACCTGTTCGGGCTCTTCGCCGCCGCGTCGGCCAAGACGCCTGGCGCGCAGTCGGCCTCGGGCGACAAGTACCTCGAGGCGCCGCCGTGGGACTTCCGCGAGCTGCTCCTCAACGAGAAGAAGTCGCTGGGGTTCTATCTCACCGGACATCCGCTGGACCGTTATGGAGCCCTGTCGGTGCAGTCGACCGAGTCGATGGCCGACACCGAGGAGCGCACGAAGGTGCGACTCGCGGGCATGGTCGAGGGGTACCGCGAGCGCCCCTTGAAGACGGGCGGCAAGATGGCCTTCTTCGAGCTCGAGGACCGCACCGGCCGGATCGAGGTGAAGGTGCGCGCGCAGGCCGTGGAGCAGTACGCCCACGTGCTGTCGGCGGGCGAGCCGATCGTGCTCAAGGGGATGATGGTCTACGACCGGCGCCAGGCCGACGAGGCCGACGAGGAGAACGCCGCCGAGCCGACGCCGCAGATCATGCTCGACGAGGCGCTCCTGCTCTCCGATCACCTGCGGGCCGAGACGCGCGCCGTCGGCATCCGGCTCGGCTACGAGCGCGCGCGCCGCGAGCTGCTGCAGCGCCTCGCCGAGCACCTCGCGAGCTGCAAGGGGAACTGCCCGGTGACGCTCACGCTCACGCTCGACGACGGCGCCGAGGTGCAGCTGTCGCTCGGCCAGCAGTTCCGCGTCGAGGCGAGCGACAAGATGCTCTCGGGGCTCGAGCGGCTCTTCGGCAACAACGTCGCCGAGCTTCGCTAGCCAGCTCGGCGACGCGCGCGCTCAGTTCCAGGTCGGGTTGCCGGTGGCCGGAAGCGGGCAACCGCAGCCGGCGGTCGTCGTGATGTACGCGAGGCCGACGGAGGCCGCGAGCGTGCCGGAGGCCGAGTACGTCCAGCAGGAGCAGGCCCCGGTCGTGTTGCTCCCGGTGACGCTCTTGCAGATCGCGGCCGCGGAGTCGGTGCCCGAGCCGCACGTCACCGTCCAGAGCCCGCCAGCCTGCGCGACGTCGGAGTTCGCGGCCTCGGTGGCCTGGGTCGCGTCGTACGTGCCGAGCGCCGCGCAGTCGTAGAACTTCCCGCCGACCGCGTTGTTGTGCGCCGTCTGGCAGCCGGCGCCGCAGCAGCCGTTGCCCGCGCACTCGCAGCCGTCGTCGGTGCCGGTGGCCGCCTGCTTGCAGTTCGCGAAGCCGGTGTTGCAGGCCGAGTTGCACGTGCCCGTGCTGGAGCACGAGAGGGCGCTGACGTTCGTGCCGTTGCAGGGCCGGCCGCAGGCGCCGCAGTTCGTCGAGGTCGTGAGCGGGGTCTCGCACCCGTCGGTGTCGGGCGCGGCCTTGTTGCAGTCGCCGAAGCCGGAGGCGCAGGCCGAGTACTGGCACACGCCGCCGGTGCAGGCCGAGGGGGTGCTATGGGCGACGTCGCACGCCTTGCCGCAGCCCGAGCAGTTCAGGACGGTGGTGATCGGCGTCTCGCAGCCGTCGGTGTCGGGCGCGGTCTTGCTGCAATCGGCGTAGCCGGCGCTGCAGG
Source organism: uncultured delta proteobacterium (assembly GCA_903923175.1). Classification (GTDB taxonomy): domain Bacteria; phylum Myxococcota_A; class Polyangia; order Polyangiales; family JADJMO01; genus CAIXWQ01. The sequence continues at coordinate 8,660 of CAIXWQ010000286.1, forward strand.
TCGCGTAGGTGCAGGTCGTCGCCGGCGTCCCCGTCGCGCTGTAGTTGCAGGTCGCGATGCCGCTCGTGGCCGCGTCGCACTTGGCGCCGCACGCGCCGCAGTTGCTGGTGGAGGTCAGCGGCGTCTCGCAGCCGTTGGCGTTGGCGCCGCTCAGATCGCAGTCCGAGTAGCCGGGCGAGCATCCCATGTAGACGCACTTGCCGGCGATGCAGGCCGCGCCCACGCTCGTCGCGCCGTCGCACTTGATGCCGCAGCCGCCGCAGTTGTCGGTGGTGTTCAGCAGCGTCTCGCAGCCGTCGGTGTCGGGGGCCGTCGTGTTGCAGTCGCCGTAGCCCGCGGCGCAGGCCGAGTACGTGCAGGTGGCGCCGTTGCAGCCCGCGCCCGTGCTGTGCGCGGTGTCGCACTTGGCACCGCACGCGGCGCAATTGCTCGTGGTGTTCAGCAAGGTCTCGCAGCCGTCGTCGACCGCGGGCGAGACCGGCAGGACGCAGTTGCCGTAGCCGGGCTTGCACACGGCGCCGCAGCTCGCGACCGCGCCGAGGCCGACGCAGGCGGTGGAGGTCGCGTTCGCGAGCGAGCAGGTGCGCCCGCAGTCACCGCAATTCGCGGAGGTGTTGAGCTTCGTCTCGCAGCCGTTGGCGTTGGCGCCGGCGGTGTCGCAGTCGCCGAAGCCCGCCTTGCAGCTCGTGTACTGGCAGGCGGTCGTGCCGCAGGTCGCGCCGTTGCTGTTCGTCGAGTCGCACTTCACGCCGCAGGCGGTGCAGTTCAGGATCGAATTGAGCGCGGTCTCGCAGCCGTCGGTGTCGGGCGCGGTGGTCACGCAGTTGCCGAACCCCGACTTGCACGCGGTGTACGTGCACCCCTTCACGCCGTCGCAGCCCGCGCCGAGGCTGTTGGCGGTGTCGCAGACGTTGCCGCACGCGAGGCAGTGCTGGGCGGTGTCGAGCTTCGACTCGCAGCCATCGACGTTGGGCGGCGAGGTCGTGCAGTCGGCGTAGCCGGCCTTGCACGAGGTGTACGTGCAGGTGCCGGCGGTGCACGTCGCGCCCACGCTGCTCGCGACGTCGCACGAGCGGCCGCAGCCGGCGCAGTTGGTCGGATCGACCGGCGTCTCGCAGCCGTTGGTGTCGGGCGCGGCGTTGTCGCAGTCGGCGAAGCCGGTGGTGCACTTGGCGTAGACGCAGGCGGTGCCGTTGCAGGTCACGCCGCTCGCGTGCGTCGCGTCGCACTTGTTGCCGCAGCCGCCGCAGTTGTCGGTGGTGCCGGTGGGCGTCTCGCAGCCGTCGAAGTCGCCGTTCGTCGTGTCGCAGTTCGCGAAGCCCGGCTTGCACCCCGCGTACGCGCACTTGCCCGCGGCGCAGGTGGCCCCCTCGCTGTGGGCCGAGTCGCACGCGGTGCCGCACGCGCCGCAGTTGGCGCCGTCTTCCTTGGTCTCGCAGCCGTCGTCGGCGGAGGGCGCCGTCGGCTGCGTGCAGTTGAAGAACCCCGCCTTGCAGGTCGAGTCGCAGGTGCCTGCGGCGCTGCAGGTCGCGGCGGCGACGTTCAGGTTCGAGCACGCGCGGCACGCCGCGCCGCAGCTCTGCGTCGTTCCGGTCTCGTCGCAGCCCACCTCGGCCTCGGCCTCCTGGGCCGTGTCGACGGCGTCGGCCCGGGTGTCGGCGGGGCCGTCCTGCTGGCTCGAGTCGACGATCGGGTTGCCAGCCTCGTCGACCTCCTCGAGATCGCTCACGCCCGCGAGGGTGGCGCACCCCGCAGACGACAGCCCCGCGCACGCGAGGAGCGCGAAGGGCGCGAAGAGCGCGCGAAAGGAGGTGGCGCGCGCGGTTCGCTGCGGGGTTCGGACCGACGTTCGTGCGAGGGGACGGACTTGGCGACGCATGGGATCAGAAGGCTCCGACGACGGCGATGGACCCGAACCCGACGACGAGCGAGGCGCCCGGGGTCGAGCGCGCGGCGGCGGGCGACACGACGGAGGGCGCGCCGGCGGGGAGCAGCAGCCCCACGACGCCGACGACCGCGCCGACGCCGGCCACGGCGAACGAGACGTTGGAGAGGGTGGCGTTGGACTTCGCCGCGGCGAGGTCGTCGTGCGCCGCGTGCGGACACGCCGTGCCGACGCACAGATCCTTGGCCGCGGAGCCGTGCGTGAAGGCGAGGATGCCGGTGACGCCGCCGACGATCAGGCCTGCGCCCGCGAGGCCGAAGCCTCCGTAGATCATGGGGGCGCGCAGCGGCGAGCGCGGGGCGACGTCGCTCACCGGCGCGGTCGTGGTGGTGGGCTCGACGGGCGTCGGCGGCGGCTTGGCCGCGACGGGCGCGCCGATCGCCTCGCCGGTCGCGAGATCGACGTCGACGCTCTTGGCCTCGCGCTCGACGAGCTCGAACTCGACCTTCTTGGAGTGCTTGCCGTCGTCGAAGAGCGCGACGTGCTTGCCCGGGTTCGCCTTGCGCGGGACCAGCAGCGCCTCGGGCTCGAGCGGGACGTCGTCGAGGGCGATCTTGAGCGTCGCGCCGGCGGCGGCGTTCGCGAGCTGGAACTGCACGGTGGGGATGCGCGGCGCGATCTCGTCGGCGAGCGACTGGGCGAGCAGGCGCGCCTTGGCGAACGCCTCGGGCTCCTTCGGCTCGACCGGCAGGCGCGTGGCGGCGAGCCAGGTCTCGCGCGCCTCGACGAGCAGCCCGAGATCGGCCTGCGACTGCCCGACCTCGAGGGCCGTGGTCGGCACGGACATGATCTTGTTCGCGGCCCGGAAGCGCTCGAGGGCGGCGGCGTGGTTCCCCTTCTTCCGCTCCTCGCGCCCTTGGGTCATCAGCGCACGCGCGGTGTCGACGTCTGCGGCCGAAGGGGCCGCCTCGAGCCGCGACGTCGCAAGCGTGGCGGACAGCGAGATCGCCGAGGCGAACGCGAGCGACACCCACAACGCGCCACGAACCGCCCCCGCACGCACGCCTCGACGCACCAGAGCCATTCGGCCTCCCGACCCAGAGACACGCGCTCCAGGCAGAACGAGCCGGGATTCGGCGGTCGACTCCGCCGTGCGCGCAGAGTTCATTGCTAGCACGGACGCGTCTGGTCCACGCGCGTCGCGGATCGGGACGCGACGCCGCGCGCCGCGCAGGTCCGCTGCCTGCGTACGGGCACGAGGCGACGCGGCGACGGCGACGTCGCGGATTCGCCGAATTTCGGTCATACTTGCGGGGTGAGCCTCGCTCCGCCGAAGCCGTCGTCGCTGGTACCCGGCTTCATGCTCGATCGGTACGAGCTCCTCTGTCCCATCGCGAAGGGCGGAATGGCTGAGGTCTGGATCGCGCGCCTCCACGGCAAGCGCGGGTTCCAGAAGCTCGTCGCGGTGAAGTCGATCCTCCCGGAGTACGCGGGCGATCACGCCTTCCAGCAGATGTTCCTCGACGAGGCGCACATCTCGGCCGGCATCGAGCACGGCAACGTCGCGCAGATCCTCGACCTCGGCGAGCAGCACGACGCGCTCTACATCGTGATGGAGTACGTCGACGGCGAGTCGCTGTCGCGGCTGCAGCGGACGCTGGTCAAGAAGGCGTTCTCGGTCCCGCAGGGGGTCGTGCTCCGCATCCTCTCGGACGTCTGCCAGGGACTGCACGCCGCCCACGAGCTCCGCGACAAGACTGGCAATCTGCTGAACGTCGTGCACCGCGACGTCTCGCCGCAGAACATCCTCGTCACCGACAAGGGCGTCTCCAAGCTCATCGATTTCGGCATCGCCAAGGCGCGTGATCGCGTCGCCGGCGAGACGAGCAGCGGCCTTCTGAAGGGCAAGATCCAGTACATGGCGCCCGAGCAGGCGATCGGCGGCGCGCTCGATCGCCGCGCCGACGTCTGGGCCATCGGCGCCATCCTGTATCACCTGCTCTCCGGCAAGCCGCCCTACGACGCCGACAACCAGCTCGCCACGCTCCGCCTGCTCACCTCGGGGCGCCCGCCGCTCCCGTTGCCGGGGACGGTGGACCCGGCCGTCGCGACGGTGGTCCGCAAGGCCCTCGCGTTCAAGCCCGAGAATCGCTACGACACGGCGCTCGATCTGCACAAGGCGCTGGAGGCGGCGATGGCGTCCGCGGCGCTCATGACGAGCACGGCCGACGTCGGCGCGTTCGTCAGCGAGCACCTCTACTCGCGCTCGGCGGATCGGCGCCGCGCGATCGACCTCGCGCTGTCGGCGGCCGCGGAGCGTGAGCGCGTGAACCAGCTCCTCGAGCCGGATTCGCGGAGCAACAGCGGCATGCTGAAGCTCGGCGTGAACACCATGGCGGGGCTCACCCCTGCGCCGGTGCCGAAGGATCTCGAGTACGGGCTCCCCGAGTTCCAGGAGCCGGCGACGGTGGCCGCGGGCGAACGGCACGGCTCGCCCGATCAGACCGACGGCGCGTTCGGCTCGACCCCCGCGCCACACACGGTGCCCGCGGGGCGCTCCAAGCTCCTCCTGATCGGCGTCGCCGCCGTGCTCGGCGTCGTCGGCATCGGCGCTGCGTTCGCGCTCGGACGCGGCTCCGGCGTGGGGCGCGCGGCCGCGACCGGGAGCGCGCCGGCCG
>CAIXWQ010000287.1 GCA_903923175.1 uncultured delta proteobacterium
CCGCGATCACGAGCGGCAGCGCGCGCTCCTTGCGGCTCCCGGCCAGCACCTCGATCGCCAGCTTGCGGCCGTCGGCGTCGAGCATCGGCGCGCCGTCCGCGCCCACCGCGCGCAGCGCGCGCTCGATCGCCTCGATGGCCGGGACGCCGATCGCGGCGAGCGCCTCGACCGCCGCGTTGCGGAGCGCGACCTCCTCGCTCGGTCCACGCAGCGCGTCGACGAGCACCGGCACGACGTCCACGCGATCGGCGACGGCGACCGCGAGCTGCACCGCCTCCTTGCGCACGCGCCAGTCGGCGTCGGCGAGCGCGCGCGCGAGCACGCCCACGATGGCCTCGGCCGGCGCCCCCGCGAGCGACTCGACGACCAGGCGTCGCCCCTCGGCGTCCGCTGCCGCGAGCGCGCGGAGCGCGTCGTCGCGCGTCTCCGGCACGGGGATCTCGTAGAGGTGGCTCAAGCGCCGCCTCCTCCGCCGCCCGCGCCGAAGTCGCCCATCGGCTCCGTCAGCGCGCGCAGGCGCTCGAGATCGAGCACGAAGACGAGCCCCTGCTCGCCGCGCCCCGCCCCGCGCGACACCACCCCGAGGATCCCTCGCGAGTCCGCCCCCCCGCCGAGCGGCGGCGGCGGGCGGAGCGGCTCGCGCGTCTGGTAGACGTTGAGCACGTGATCGACCACGGCCGCGACGAGCCGCGCGCCGGCCTTGGCCGTCGCGACGGCGGGGCCGACGTCGACCATGATCCACTTCACCCGCCGCAGGGCCTCGGCGTCGTCGAGCGCAGGCAGGCCGAAGCGCGCGCGCAGATCGATCACGGGGACGACCTCGCCGCGGTGGTCGGCGACGCCGATGACGGCCGACGGCGCGTGCGGCAGCTCGATGATCGGCTGCGGGTTCACCACCGCGCGCACCGGCTCGATGGGCAGCCCGTAGACCACGTTGCCGACGCCGAAGAGCACGAGCTGCCGCTCGGGCGCGCTCGGCGTGACCGGCCTGCGCGGGTCGAAGGCCATCAGTCGGCTCCCTTCGCCGCGGCGAGCGCGGGCGGCAGCGCCGCGCCCTTGCCCGACGCGCTGCCGAGGATGGGCCGCAGATCGATCAGGATGATCATCTCGCCCTGCTGCCGACCGATGCCGGCGACGTACTCGGCGAGCTCGCTGCCGAGCACGTTCGCCGCGCTCTCGACCTCTTCCTCGGCGAGGCGGTACACGTGCAGCACCTCGTCGACGAACAGGCCCACGCGCTCGCCGCTGCCACCTTGCTCGGCCGGGAGCTCGGCGAGCAGGATGCGCGAGCGGCGGGTCGACGGCGACTCGGCGAGGCGCAGACGCTTGCGCAGATCCCGCACCGTCACGATGCGCCCGCGCACCGAGATGACGCCCATGACGTCGGCGGGGGCGCGGGGGACCTCGGTGAGCGGGGGGAGCTTCAGGATCTCCTTAACGTACGAGATCGGCACCGCATAGATCTCCTCGGCCATGCGGAACGCGAGGAACTCGGTGCGGGCGCCGCGCTCGACGGCGCGCCGCGCGAGCGCTCCGCGTCGGGCGACCGGGTCGGCTCGGCGCGACATCACGACGCTTCTCCTCCGGCAGCGCCGAGCCTTCGCTGACCGACCAGTCGCCCGGCCTCGCTCGGCACGAGCATCTCCTCCACGATGGCCGGCGCGTCGATGACGAGCCCTACGTTCTGGTCGCCGAGCTCGGTCGCGCCCGTGAACCCGCGCACCCCCTGCAGCGACTTGCCGAGCGCCTTGATCACGATGTCCTGCTGACCGATGAGCGAATCGACGACGCAGCCCAGGCGCTGGCTCCCGACGCCGATCACGACGACGAACTGGCGCGCCGGCGGCGACGTACCTTCCGGCCTCGCGAGGCCGAACAGCGCCTCGAGTCGGCAGAGCGCGAGCGTCTGTCCGCGCAGGCTGGTGACCTCGCGCCCCTCGATCGTGCGCACGGCGAAGGGGTCGAACATCAGCGCCTCGAGCACGCTGGCGAGCGGCAGCGCGTAGCGACGGCCGCCGACCACGACGACCAGCGCGCTGATGATCGCGAGGGTGATCGGGAGCGTCACGGTCATCTTGGTGCCGATGCCGAGCTCGCTCTGCACGTCGACGACGCCGCCGAGCCGCCCGATGTTCGTCTTCACGACGTCCATGCCGACGCCGCGGCCCGAGAGCTCGCTGGCGCCGTCCTTGGTGCTGAAGCCGGGCAGGAAGATGAAGCCGAGGATCTCGCGCGGCAGCAGGTTGCGCGACTCCTCGGGCGTCACCAACCCGCGCCGCTGCGCGGTCGCGAGCACGCGCTCCTCGTCGATGCCCGCGCCGTCGTCCTGGACCTCGATGACGACGTGGTTCCCCTTCTGGTAGGCGTTCAGTGCGATCGTTCCGGTGTCGGGCTTGCCGCGCTGCCTGCGCGCGTCGAGCGGCTCGATGCCGTGGTCGATGGCGTTGCGGATCATGTGCATCAGCGGATCGGAGAGCTCCTCGACGATCAGCTTGTCGACCTCGGTTTCCGCGCCGGTGATGACGAGGTTGATGTCCTTGTCGTGCTCGCGGCTGATCTGCCGCACCACGCGCGCGAGCTTGTCGAAGACCTGCCCGAGCGGGACCATGCGCACCTCGAGGATGCCGCCCTGCATGTCGCCGAGGTGGCGGTCGAGGCTGCGGTGCAGCCGGTGCAGCTCCATGCCGAGGTCGCGCAGCTCGGGCAAGCCCCGCACGCGGTCGGTGATGCGACCGAGCGCGCTGCGGACGATCGCGAGCTCGGCGACGATGTTCATCAGGTGGTCGAGCTTGCGGATGTCGACGCGGACCGTCTGCGCGACGCCCCGGATCGTGAGCCCCGACGGCCCCTCGAGCGCGACCGCGTCCTCGTCTCGCCCGGGCGCTGCGCCGCCGCCGACCGGATCGCCCGCCTCGCGTGCATCGCGCGCCCTCGCGGGGATGGCGCGCATCGGCTCCTCGGGCGCCGAGGGCGGCGTCGTGAGCCGGGCGGGCTCGCCGAGCACGGTCGGCGGCGGCTCGCTGAGCTGCGGGTGCGCTCCCCGGCGCGAGACCGCGTCGATGCTCAGGCCGGGCCCCGAGAGGACACTGCGCAGCACGTCGGTCGTCTGCCGGCTCGCCAGCAGCACGTCGAGCTCGATCGCGTCGGCGTCGCCCCCCTCGCCGCTCGGCAGGTACGTGATGATCTCGCCGTGCGGCTTGGCGCGGGCCTTGAGGTCGTCGAGCCCCGTGTCGATGGTGGCGAGCTCGAACCTCGCGCGGATCCGGAACAGCCCGACCCCCTGCTGGAGGTTGGTGCGCAGCCGGTGCTCCTCGTACTCGGTGAGCACGCCGAGCAGCCCGGGGTCGAGGTCGTAGTCGCCGAGCGGGCTCGCCGCGGCGCCACCGGCGCTCGACGTCGCGGCGCCGAGCGCGGCGAGCAGCGCGTCGACCTCGCGCTGCGGCTCCGGCTCGCCGGCGCGCAGCGCCACCAACAGCAGGTTGTAGACGTCGACGGCGCGAAAGAGGACGTCGAGGACCTTGGCGGTGATCTCGCTGCGCCCGAGGCGCAGATCGTCGAGGAGATCTTCCAGGTGATGCGACAGCGTCGACATGCGCGCGACGCCGAAGAGGCTCGAGAGCCCCTTGAGCGTGTGCACCGCGCGGAAGGCGTCGTTGACGACGTCGGGATCGGTGTCGGGGTGCCCGCCGCCGGCGCGCTTGAGTGCAGCGTCGAGCGCGAGGAGATCACGGGAGAGCCCCTCGATGATCTCCTGCGCCTCGCTGATGAACTCGTCGCGCTGATCGATCACGGCACCCTCGCGCGCGCCCCGCTCACGTGGAGCTCGGCGGCGCTCCCGAAGGACGCCCCGGGTTGCTGCGACGGCCGCGCGTGAGGAACGCGACGACGAGGTCCCGGAGCTCCTCCGGCTCGAACGGCTTCGCGATGAACGCGTCGGCGCCGAGCGCGATGCCGCGCAGCCGATCACGCTCGCCCGCCTGCGTGCTGACGATGATCAGCGGCGTCGTGCGGTGGTGCTCGCTCTTGCGGATGAAGTTGACGAGCTCGAGCCCGTTGATGTCCGGCATGTTGATGTCGGTGATCACTAGGTCGTAGGGGCCGCGCGGGAGCATGCGCAGGGCCTCGAAGCCGCTCCCGGCCTCGACCACCTCGATGTCGACCACCGGTGCGACGTCCTCCTCGCCGGCCTCGAGGGCCGCGCGGATGAACGACCGCATCGCCCCCGAATCTTCCACGACGAGCACGCGCGCCACGTCGTGAGGATACACGCCAGGGGGGGCGCTGCGCCAAGCACGAAGCGCGCCCGTCGCCGCGGCCGCAATTCGGCGCCTACCCCGATTTTTCCCGGATCCGGCGGCGCGCGCTAGCCTGGGAGCATGCTGGTCAAGCACATCACGTTCTCCGACGTCGAGCGGGAAGCGTGGGAGCGAAGCCAGGCGACGTGGCTCGAGATGACCATCGCGGCAGGCGGGCTCGCGTGGGCGTACGCGGCGGAATCGGCGCGCGAGGCGCGCGCCGTCTTCCGCTGGACCGACGACGCGGCCGCCAAGAGCTTCCAGGACACCACGCGCGACCGCGCCGAAGAGCTGGCCGGGCGGATCGGCCGCACGACCATCCTCTACCTCGACCCGGTGACCGAAGCGGGGACGGCCGTCGGCGCCGGGTTCGTGGCCGAGTCGATCAGCTGGATCCGCGAGGGGATGGACCGCGCGTGGCTCGACAGCCAGCAAGCGTTCTCGGACGCGCGCCTGCGCGCGGACGGCTACGTCGGCGGCTTCCTCGCGCGCGGGCGACGCATGTACACGGTCACGTCGTTCTGGCGCGACCGCGACGCGCACGACCACTTCCTCCGCGTGACGGTGCCGCATCTGCGCGCCCGCTGGCGCACCGACGACGCGACCGCGAAGCTCATCCGCTTCCGCGCGCCGCTGAACGCCTCGCTCTGCTGGGCCGCACCGCGCCGCTAGGCCGCCGCGCCCGTCGGCTCACGGCAGGCCGAGCACCGCGCGCGCGATCCGCGCACCCACGAGCCGCGCGAGCTCGCGGAGCGCCGCGTCACGCGCGCCGCTCCACCCCGGCGCGGACGACGACGTCGCGAGGACGTCGGAGGCGTCGAGATCGGGCGTCTCCCAGACCCCGCGCGCGCCGCGGACGAGCCCGCGCGCGAGCACGCGCACCCGCACG
>CAIXWQ010000288.1 GCA_903923175.1 uncultured delta proteobacterium
CTGCGGGCGCGGGCGCGCCGCGACGACGCGTGATCCGGCCGACGGCGCGCGTCGGCGGCACGCCGCGTCCGCCGCCTCCGCAGCCGCAGCCGCAGCCGCCGAGAGGACTCCTCTCTTCGTGGTCGGCGCTACGGGCCCGCCAGGAAGTCGACGCTGCGAACGTCGAGGCAGCCGCCGCCGGCGAGCGCCGCGTCTGCGCCCGCGTCCCACTCGACCATGTGCACGAAGTACGCGCTCGCGGAGAACGCGCCGTTGCCGATCGTGGGGTCGCCGCTGCGGTAGCTCATCGACCCGCTCTGCCCGAGGAAGACGCGCTTGGGGGCGCGTCGACGACGAGCACGTAGCTCCCGGTGCTCTCGGTGACGAGGAGCCGCACGAAGCCGTCCGGCGGGCCACCGTGGTCACGACCGCCGCGTGGGAGACCGCCTTCTAGCGCGCGCATGCAGCCGGCGCCGCGGCTCGCTCGGACGCCTCGAGCTCAGCGCCGGCGCGGCTGCGTCGGGCTGCGCGCGCGTTGCTTTCGCGAGTCGTGCAAGCGGCGGACGCCGACCGATCGTGCCATGCTCCGCGCGTGATCGAGCTCTACCTGATTCGCCACGGGCAGACCGACTACTCGCGCGAGAACCGGTTCTGCGGCGCGATCGATCCGCCGCTCAACGACGTCGGTCTCCGCATGGCCGACGCCTTCGGCCAGGCTTACGCCCTGCACGCCTGGACCGCGATCTACGCCTCGCCTCGCGTGAGGACGAGGCAGACCGCCGAGGCGCTCGCCCGCCGCGTGAAGCTGGAGGTCCAGGTCGAGGACGGCCTCGCCGAGATCTCCTACGGCGAGTGGGAAGGCCTGCGTCACGACGACGTACGGGCGAAGTGGCCCGAGGCGTACGCGTACTGGGCGGCCGACACGGCGAGCCGCGGGACGCCGGGCGGGGAGACCGCGTTCCAGGTCGCCGCGCGCGCCGCGCCGGTGATCGAGCGACTCAAGGCGCGCCACGCTTCCGGACGGATCCTGCTCGTCTCCCATAAAGCGACGATCCGCATCCTCGCCTGCGCGTTGCTCGGCCTGGACGTGCGCCTCTTCCGCGATCGAATCGCGCAGCCCGTCGCGGCGGTCACGAGCTTCGAGCTGAAGGAGACGGGTCCTCGGCTCCTCTCGCTCGGCGACGTCTCGCACCTCCCGCCGGATCTGCGAGACGCCGAAGGCACCTGAGCGCGCGCGACGGCGAGCTCGGTGATTGCGCCGCCGCGCCGCCCCGCGCGATCAAGCGCCCTGCGTGGCCGACGCCGCGTCCGCTTCCTTCGCGACCACGTTCAGGGTCGAGATCGGCCAGGTGTCACGGAGGTAGCGCACCAGCTCGTCGCCGACCTGCAGCTCGCGGAGGTCGTCGAGCGCGTACGGCATCGCGCGGAGCGTCTCGCCGCGACCGAGCTTGGCGGGGACGTCGGCGTTGCCGATGGCCGCGCGCGCGATGGCGACCAGGTCCGCGCCGCGCGCCATCGCGAAGCGCACGTCCTCTGCGCTGCGCACGCCCCCGGCAGCGACCAGCGGCAACGCGCGTTCGACGCCGTCGCGAACGCGCTGGAACAGGTTCTCGCCCGCGTACTTCGCGCTCTTTGCGCGGACGTCCATGCTCGACACGTGGCCGTAGTCGATGCCGTCCTCGGCGAGCCAGTTCATCACCCGGACGTTCTCGTCGAGGTCGAGGCCGGTATCGAACCCCATCCCCTCGAACGTCATTCGGAAGCCGACCACGAAGGTCGCGGGCACAAGCCGCCGGATGGCGCGCACCACCTCGCGCGAGAAGCGCGCGCGGTTCTCGAGACTGCCGCCCCACGCGTCGGCGCGGAGGTTGGTCATGGTGCTGAGGAACTGCGTGTGGAGGTAGCCATTGGCGCCGTGGAGCTCGACGCCCGCGAAGCCAGCTTCGTGCGCGCGCGCCGCGGCGTCGGCGTGATCGCGGACGATCTGCTCGATCTCGGCCTCCGCGAAGGCGAGCGGCGGCACGAAGCCTGGCACCGCCGGCAGCTCGTACCGACTCGGCGCGTGCGCCGGCCGCCCGGTGAGCGCCGGGATCGCGCGCGAGCCTCCGTGGCAGAGCTGCACGATCGCGAGCGCGCGATGCAGCTTCAAGGCTGCGGCGAGCGTCCGGAGCCCAGGAAGGAAGCGGTCCTCGCCGAGGCTCATCTGGCGCTCGAACGCGATCGAGGACTTCGAGACGGCGGCCGCACAGGTGATCACCATGCCGTAGCCGTCGCGCGCGAGCCGCTCGAGCCACGCGATCTCCGCTTCGCTGACGGCTCCGTCGGCGTGGCTTTGCGAGGTCGTCATCGGCGCGACGGCGAGGCGATTCTCGACGCGCACGCCGTTGGCGAAGGTGAAGGGCGTGAGGAACGAGGTCACGATGCGGTCTCCTTCGAAGGGACGCGCCACGAGGCAGGCACGTTCATCGCGGGCAGCACGATGCGTCGTTCGCCCCGCGCGCACCAGGCCTTGCCGGCCGAACCTCACGTTCGTAGCTTCCGAACGATGAACCTACGGCGCGCGGCGGTGTTCGTGCAGGTGGTCGACGCCGGCGGCATCAGCGCCGCGGGGCGCGCGCTCGGGCTCCCCAAGTCGGCCATCAGCGCCGCCGTCTCGCAGCTCGAGGCGGAGCTCGGCGTGCGGCTGCTGCAGCGCACGAGCCGCGCGGTCGTGCCCACGGACGCAGGGCACGAGCTGCACCGCCGCGTGGCGCCGGCGCTGGCGGCGATCGACGAGGCCTCGGCGGCGATCGGTGACATGCAGCGCTCGCTGTCCGGCGTGATCCGGCTCAGCGCGCCGCTCGAGGTGGGCGCGCGCCTGGTGGAGCCGGTGGTCACGCGCTTCCTCGCCGAGCACCCCGCGGTGCGCGTCGAGCTCACGCTCACCTCGCGGCTCGTCGACCTGGGCGAGGAGGGGATCGACCTCGCCATCCGGGGCGGCCCGATCGGCGACGAGTCTCTGATCGCGCGGCGGCTCGCCCGCGAAGAGGCAGGGCTGTTCGCGGCGCCGTCGTACCTCGCGAGGCGCGGCCGGCCGCGGTCGCTCGGCGAGATCGCGAAGCACGACGGCGTCGTCTACAAGCCGATCGCCGGGCGGGGCCGCTGGACGCTGGTCGGGCGCCGCGGCGTCGAGTCGGTCGAGGTCGTCGCGCGCGTGGGCGTCGACGCGTTCGCGTACCTGGTCCGCGCGGTGGTCGGCGGCGCGGGCATCGGATTTCTGCCGCTGTTCCTCTGCCGCGAGGAGCTCGCGACGGGTGCGCTCGCGCGCGTGCTGCCCAGTTACGCGGATCGCGGGATGGACCTGCGCCTGGTCTATCCGTCGGGGGGCTACCTGCCGCGCAGGGTGGCGGCGCTGCGGGACGCGCTGCTCGCGACGTGGCCCGAAGGCTGACGCGGGCGCGCGAGCGCTGCACACGCCCGTCGCCGTGCCGCCCGAGCGGGTCGGGGTGGTCTGGGCGGAGGCGAGCGGAGGCGCAGCCTTACCGATCTCGACCTGCTACTCGGCGCCGAGCGCTTGCTCCGGCCTCTGCGGTGTGCCGTGCTAGGCACGGTAGCGCGGGCTCGCCGCGAGTCGCCACGAAGCGCTGCCGATCGGCGCGGTGACGAGCGACGAATCCGCGAGCGCGCGGGTGCGCACCGCGACGTCGAAGCGCTCGGCGACGAGGTCGACGTGCCGATTGGTGAGCGGCCCCGTGACCTCGACCGCGGGATACGCCTCGAGGAAGTCGGCGACGCGCTCGTCGCGGCGCGTGGCCGCCGTGGCGGCCGTTCGGTCGAGGGACGACCGAACGGGAACAGGCCGTCGAACGGATTCGGCATCGAAGGTCACGCTACGCGCGGCGCGCAGACGCCACGCACGAAGCTGCGCGTTCGCGCGGAATCGACGAGGCCCGCGGGCGGGTCCGCCGCGCGGGCGCGGCGTCCAGGATGCTCATGCAGCTCGCGTTCGGGGGCTCTGGAGACCGCCGACCCAATCCCCCCGCCCGCTTCCCCTACAGCGCCGCGACGGCCTCCGCGACGTCGACGAATCGGGCCGCGGGATCGCGCTGCAGGCAGCGCGCGAGCCATCCGTCGAGCCACGGCGGAGGGGCGAACCCACCGAGCACGCGCGCGCGCTCCGAGGCCGCGGCCAGCGGCGCGCTGAGGACCTCGCGGTGCGCGCGGAGCGCCACCGGATCGCCGACCGGATCGGGCTCGAAGTAGCGCCTTGCGGTCAGCAGCTGGAACGCGAGCAGGCCGAGCCCCCAGACGTCGCAGCGCGCGTCGATCGGCATGTGCGCGAGCCGCTCGGGCGCGACCACGCACGCGGCGCCGCGGCGGAGCGCCTCGCTCGGGAGGCACGGCGGCAACAGCACGGCGTCGTCGCCTTCGGTCCAGATCAGGTCGAGCGAGCGCGCCACTCCACCGTGGTAGAGGCCAGCGCGGTGGCGACGCGCGAGCACGACGGCGACGGCGCATAGGGTGCGTCGCGCGTGCGCGTCGTCGAGGCAGCCGTCGCGCGCGAGGAGCGCCGAGAGCGGCGCGCCGGCGGGGCGCGCGAAGGCGAGGAAGGCGTGGCAGCCGTACTCCGTCACGCGGCCTTGCTCGAGGAGCGCGCACTCGCCTTCGATGGCGACGTGCGCGGCGGCGAAGGGGAGCAGGTGCTCTTCGTCGCCGAGGACGACCACGCGCCGCTCGTGCGCGTCCGCCTCCTCCGTCGCGATCACCTGCGTGCCCGGCACGTCGAGGGCGACGCGCGGTCGATCGCGGAAGGCACCGACCTCGAGGTCGGCGAAGGGGAGCGGAGGCTCGATGTCGCAGGGCTTCGCGTCGGTGTGGTGGTATTCGCCTTCGAGCGTCACGAACACGTCGCCGTCGGTGCCCCAGGTGTCGCACTCGAGGTGATCGAGCGGCTGGATGCGCTGCACGTCGCGAAAGCGAAGGGCAGGCATACGCACGGCGAGGAGCGCCTCGCGGAGGGCCGCGGGGAGCTCGTCGACGTGGAGCGGCGCAGCGGGGAGCACGTCCCGGCAGTACGGCCCCGCGGAGCCCTCCGGGCCGTCGTAGACGTGCACGCCGTGCTGAGCGAGGTGCCGCGAGGCGTTCGACGGATCACCAAAGAAGCCGAAGGCCGCGAGCTTGGCACCGGACTCGGCGAGTCGCCCGAGCACGTCCCGTCCGCCCGCGTCACGGTAGAGGAGGATCGCCGGCGGACCGCTGGACGCGAGGCGGACGATCCGCGCCTCGGGGACCTTCGCGGCCGCGGCCTCGAGGGCCGCTTCGTCGCGCACGAAGACGACGGCGACGTCGCGCGGCTCTTGCCAGCGCTGCGACGAGTAGGGCCAGTAGAAGTGCTGCGCGCCGTGGAGCGCGAGGCACGAGGCGAGATCCCAGACCATCGGCGCGGCCGGGCGCGCGGCTATGACGGCCTCGTCCACGCGCGCGCCGGAGTTGCTGCTCGGGGCGCTGCGCGGGACGGCGCCCGGCTCGCCGCTGTCGAACATCGCGACGAAGCCGTCGGCGTCGATCGCGAACCACTGGGTGTCCATGCTGTGCGCGGCGGGGAAGTCTTCGTTCATGACGAGGCCTCTGCGGCGGCGGTGGGCGGTGCGAGCGGGAGCGTCCGGCGCGAGGTCGGGCCCGCGTCGGGCGCGTCGTCGCCGCAGAACGTGACGCCGAGCCCCTCGAGCGCCGACGTCAGCGCCGCGTGCGTGGGCTCTCGGAGCGTCGCGCGCGCGGTGGTGTAGGAGCACCACGCGACGCGCTTGTCCCACGAGATCGACGCGAAGCGCGCGCTCGCGCGGCACGCCGTCAGGCAGGTCGTGGACTGGAACCGCGCCTCCCCCGCGACCCACGCGACCTCGGCGGGGGTCGGCGTGTCCGCGCCGCGCATCGGCAGGAAGACCACGCGCTCGGGGCCGATGCCGGCGGCGAAGAGCGCGGCGGCCGCGCGCCGGGCGTCGTCGAGCGCCGAGCGCCGCACGAGGAGGTTCACGCCGCTCGCGACGCCGCGCGCGGCGAGCTCGTGCGCCTGCCGCACCGCCCGCGCGACCTCGGGAGCGCGACCGGGGAAGTGCACCGAGACGTGGACCTTCTCGATGCCGGTCGCCGCGAGGCGCGGCAGGCTCTCGTCGAGCAGCAGACCGTTGGTGGTCATCGAGCGGAAGAGCAGGCCGCGCGTCCGCTCGAGGAGCGCGTAGATCCCCTCGAATTCGAGCGGCTCGCCGCCACCGAAGGAGATGGCCCGCACGCCATGCAGGGCGACGTCGCGCGCGAAGCCCGAGAGCTCGTCGACGCTCCAGCGCGTCTCGCCGTCCGGCGCGCTCGCCGAGTAGCAGAAGGCGCATCGCTTCACGCAGCGGTTGGTGACCTCGACGGAGATGCGCTCGAGCGCGCTCATGCCCGCGAACCTACCAGCCACGACGTCACTGCGCCTGCTTCGTGAGATACGACGACGAATGCGCGTACTTCCGGCGCACCAAGCTCTCGACGGTGACGAAGCTCATCCCGCGCCCGCGGATGTCGTCGATGATCGCCGGCAGCGCCTTCGCGCTCCACGAGTAGGTCGAGTGCATGAGGATGACCCCGTGACGCCCCGCGTTCAGCGCCGACGCGACATGGCTCTTCACGCAGGTCGCCGTGGTGCAGGTGGTCGAGTCGGCGCTGTCGATGCTCCAGCCGATGTGCACGCCGTAGCGCGCGACGATGGGCGCGACGACGTTCAGGCGGCTCTGCGGGCCTGACTCGTAGGGATTGCCATACGGCGCGCGGGTGTACGTGATTGCCGGCGCCCACGGCACCGCGGCGTGCACCTCGCGCACGACCTGCGAGAGCTCGCCCTCGACGTCGGTGTCGGGATCACCGAGATCGGCGTGATGGGCGGTGTGATTCCCCACCGTGTGCCCTTCGTCGTAGATGCGCGCGAGCACGGCGCGACAGTGCGCGTCGTGCGGCAGGGCGCACCAGTTCTCGGTGTTGACGAAGAACGTCGCGGTCACCCCCTTCGCCGCGAGCACGTCGAGCACGCGCTCGGTGTTCGTGTCGTCGGGGCCGTCGTCGAAGGTGAGGGCCACCGTGCCCGGCGCGGCGGCGCTCGAGGAGAATGGCAGATAGGCGGCGCCGCTCGGCACCGAGAGCGCAGCGCTGGAACGCTCGATGGCGTCCATCGGATCGGAGTCGCTGGCGACCTCCGCGGAGCACGCGCAGGCGAACACGGCGGAGAGCGCGGGGAGAGCGCGGAGAGCGCGGAGAACGCGGAGGGCGAAGTGTCGGAGCTCGGTCATGGTCCGGCTCCGTTGCACCGCGCGTACCCTCTTCCTGCGTGCACGAAGCGTCGTTCGAGGGACCGAAGCGCGCCGCGAGTTCGGCGCATCGGCCCCTCGGCCTCGGCACGGCTCGGCAGCGTGCGGCCCTCGCCCGACGCGTCGGGGTCACGGGCCTCGCGTCACTGCCGCAGCGCGCGCGTCGTCGCGACGTACTGGAACGTCTTCGCGCCGCGATCGACCGCGTCCACCACGATCTGGGTCGAGAACGTCGTGCGCGGATCGGCGTCGCCGGCGGGGTCGCGCGCGTCGGTCACGCCTGCTGGAGGCGACGTGACGGTCGCTCCGTACGCGCGATGGCCGTCGATGGAGCCGCCGAGCAGGGCCTCGTCGAGGACGCGGCCGTCGTTCACCTCGAGCGACGCCCCGAGGATGCTCGCGATCGTCGTCGCGACGTCGACGTTTCCCGTGGGGAGCGCGTCGACGAAGCCCCGGCGCAAGTGCCGACCGACGGCCATCATCGGGACACCGAGCTCGACCGTCGCGCCGCCGCCCGCGGTGCCGCGTTGGTCGGCCGAGCCGGCAAACGACGTCCCGCGCGCGCGCGCGACCACGGCGACGTCGTCGGACGCGTAGGTGACGACGACGTCCGGCCCCGCGTCACCCCCCTCGGCGAAGACCTCGTCGAGGACCAGCGCCCCCGCGACCGGCGCGTGGCGCTTCGCGACGAAGATCGCGCCGATCTCGCCGCGCCGTTGCGCAGCGGCGACGATCCGCGCGACGACGCTGGGGTCGTGGTCCCGGACGTACACGAGCTCGCCGCTTCCGTTCGACGCGACGACGACGCCGAGGTTCGTCGCGCGAAAGTCGCCGCTGGTGAAGCGCGTCCCGGCGTGACCGCAGACCGAGCCGTCGTCGACCCGCACCGGGACGAGCGCGCTGCCGTCGGCACGAATGCCCGTCAACACGGGGTCGTCGGTGCACGCGCGTCCATCCAGGGCGTCGATGCCGCTCTCGCCGAGCAGCGTCGCGAAGCGCACGTCGCCGGAGACCGACCAGCCGTTCGCGTCGATGCCCGCCGGGCGCCCGTGCTCCGTGGCGCGGGCAGGGAACAGCGCGGACGGGCCCGCGACGGTCGAAGCGCCATTCGAGGATACGACGAAGAGATCGCCGTCCGTCTCGTCGACGCGCGCGCGGATCGCGCCGACGAGCGCGTCGTCCGCAGCCAGCGCGGCGGCGGTGGCCGGCGAGCCAGGGCCGTAGGTCTCCTCTGCGCGCGCGGTGGCGCGCAGCCAGAGGACCGAGAGCCGCGGCGCCGAACCGGGGAGCACGACGTCGGACCACGCCGAGACCAGGCCGCGATCGACATCGGCGACGCCCTGCCCGACGCCGACGCTCGGATCGGGGGTGACGCCGTCGTCGAGCGTCGCGATCGGCGCAGGAACACCTTCGAGCGCGCTCTTGCGGGCGATCGCCGCCGCCATCGAGGCAGGCCACGCGGAGACGCCATCGACGACCACGCCGACGCGCGCGACGTCGAACAGCGCCGCCGCTCCGTCGCTGCCGAGCGTGGCCGTGGCGACGCCGGATCGCTGCGCGGCCTCGAAGAGCGACGGCCCGGGCGGCGCGAACCCGCGCGCCACGTCCGGCGTTCGCAGCGAGGTCGGCGCGCGCGCGGACGACATCACGACGTCACCGAGGATCGCCGTCGAGGCCGGCGAGCGCCCCGTCGACAGCACGGCGGCGTTGACCATCGCGCGGCTGGGGAACGCGGCGTGGTGCTTCGCGAACGTCACGCCATCGCGCGCGATCGCGGCGGCGTTCGGCGTGCGCGCGGGATCGATCGCGTCCGCGCGGAGCCCCTCCCACACGACCAGCACGACCCCGTGCGCACGCGCCGGCTCGCTCGCGGTGTCGGAGGCCCCGCCGACGCCACCGTCGACGGGCGTAGGGTCCGCGTTCGTGAAGACCGTGCCCGCGTCGCCTGCTCGGGAGCCGCACCCCGCGACGAGCGACGCGAGCAGCGGGAGCGCCACCCAGGGATGAGGCCGAGGATTCGCGCGGAGCTTCGATGACATGCGCGCAGCGTGTAGATCCGATCCGCGCGCACACGGATGAACAGCTCGTGACGCTTCGGTGGCGCGCTCGGCGGCGAGTTCGAGGGACGCACCCCGCTCAGCCTCGAGGTCGTCAGGGCTCGCGAGCGACGCGCGAGGCTCGCGCGCCGCGGCGCGCGTGCATCGGGGGGCGACGCTCGAATCGAGAGGCGTCCGTCGCGCCGCGCGTCACGTCTCGACGGCGACCGTGAAGAGTCCGCCGACCTTGCCGCTCGGCAGCGTGCCGACGATGTACACGGAGATCGCGCCGACCAGGCCGCTGCCGCTCTGCCGGCCGAGCCGGATCACCACCGGGTTCGCGAGGTTCGCGCGCACGGCGCCGAGCACCTTCGTCATCTGCTGGTGATAGGCGAAGTTGTCCGCGTCCTCGCCGGCCACCGCCACGAAGCGCGAGGCGAACGACTCGAACGCGACAGCCTCCGACTTGAGCTGCGAGAGCGGCTTGTCGGCCATCGGGTCGCCGTCGGTGACGCTCGAGAACGACTTGTGAATGAACCACGCGTTCGCCGGGCCCGGCGCCACCGTGCTCGAGCGGACCCACACGAACGGGTGGTCGCTCTCGGACAGGAACGAGAGGCCGGTCGTCGTCTTGACGATCGCGTTCTTGATCTTCGTGTCGGTCGCCAGCGCGAGCGGATCCTCTTGCTGGCTCGCCGCGCCGTCGTCCGTCGACGCGCTCTCGACCACGCAGGCGACCTGCGGCACGGCGAGGACGAGGGCGAGGGCGAGGGCGAGGAGGAGTCCGAGGCGCTTCATGGTGGCGGCAACCTGAGGCGTCGCACCCGAAACCACAAGGGGTGCCAATGTCTGTAGCGCAGTTGTCGGAATCGCCGGCGTCTGGGACGGAAGCCTCCGAGCGCCGTCGTCGCGCAAGGCCAGGGGCAGTCCTCGGGTGACGTCTCCTCGGCCTCCGCCGTGCGGCGCTACTTGATGTCGACCTCGATCGACGCGATGGCGTTGTAGCCGTCGTTCACGAGGTAGTAGGCCGTCCACGCGGTCGCGCCCGCGAGCGGCCAGCTGCCGGTCCCGACGCTCGTCATGTCGACCGTGACCGTGCCGCTCTTGAGCCCGGCGCCCGGCGTGTGGCCGCCGCCGACGTACGCGTAGAGCGGCGCGCCCGGGTGCGGGAGCGTCCCCTTCGGGTAGAGCGCGATCCAGTCCTTCGCGTTCCCCGGGCCGCCGGAGAAGTTCACCACGATCGACTCGCCCGGCGCGTAGAACGGCTTCGAGAGCGCGATGTGGGCGCCGGTCACGCAGCCGCCGGTGCCCGCCTCGGGCGCGCTCGCGATCGAAGCCGGCGGACAGTCGAAGTCGAACATGTCGAGCAGCGCGTCGGCGTTCGCGTCGCGCGCGGTCATCGCCGGCAGGTCGAAGAGCACCTCGAGGAAGCGCGTGATCGCCGTGTGATCGCGCGCCGTCTTCGAGACGTAGTTTCGCCGGGCCCAGGGCGAGATCGCGACGAGCGGCACGCGCACGCCGAGCTCGTAGAAGGCGGAGTCCTGCGGACGCGCCACGCAGCCCGTCGGGGGCGGCACGTGGTCGAAGAAGCCGCCCCCCTCGTCGTAGGTCCAGAACAACGCCGTGGTCGGCCAGGCCTTGCTCGCGACGGCCGCGTCGTAGATGCGCTTGGTCCACGCCTCGCCGCGCTGCACGTCGCCGGTCGGGTGCTCGTCGTCGACGTTCTCGAGCCCGTCGACGAACACGACGCTCGGCAGCGTGTCGTTGGCGAAGTCGTCGATGAGCCCCTGGACGGGCTTCCACGGGTGCAGCTTCTCCCAGTTGTTCTTCGGATCGGTCAGCGTCTCCGAGAAGGGGTGATCGTCGGCGTACACGCCCCACGAGACGTGCATCGCGTCGAGCGCGTCGACGATGTTCTTCAGCCCCGGGTTCACCCAGTGCGAAGTGCCGGTCGAATCGACGCCGTCCGAGGTCCCGTAGAGCAGGTAGAGCCGATTCGGGAAGGTGCCGCTCTGGACCGAGGGGAAGTAGTGGTCGGCGATCGCGAAGGTGCTCGCGAGGAAGTAGTAGAACGGCAGATCGTTCTGGTCGTAGTAGCCCATGGCGAAGTGCCCATCGCTGCCGGTCAGCGACGCGCTCCGCACGAAGCCGTCCATCGCGCCGTCGTCGACGCACGTGTGCATCGCGCCCCACTGGTGGTCGGGGTCGTAGCCGAGGCAGGTGGTCGTCAGGTGGTGCGCGGGCACCGGCGTCCCGTTCAGCTCGGCGTTCGACCAGCCGTCGGGGAAGACCTCCACGTCGGGCTGCAGCTTCTTCAGCGCGCCGAGCATGTGGTCGAACGAGCGGTTCTCCTTCATCACCACCACGACGTGCTTCAGCGGGATGCGCGCGCGCTCGGCGTCGGTGAGCGCGAGCGACTGCTTGGTCGACGCTCCGGCCGCGAACGAGCACGCCTTGCGGTAGAGGTCGCGCCCGTCCGCGCGCGGAGGCGAGGGGCAGGTCGTCGGCTTCGTCCAAGGCGGCGGCTCGTCGGTCGGCGCGGGGAGATCGGTGGGGGCGTCGACGACGTCCGACGTCGACGCGTCGTCTTGCGGCGTGCCGGTCGCGCTCCCCGAGCCGCTGCAGGCGGCGCCAGCGAGCGAGAAGAGGGCGAGCGCAGCGAGGAGCGGTGAGGGGCGCGGACGCATCCGGGAGAGGCTACGCGAGGCGCGCCTCGCCGGCGTGACGACCCTGCGAAGTCGCGGCGCGCGCCGAGGATTCGAGCTCGGCGCCTGCGCTCTCCGCGTCCGCGCGCCACCGCGGCGACACCGAGCGTCCGCGCGCACGGTGCCATTCGTTCAGCGCGAGTTCGCCGGAGCGCGACGGCGACGCCATGGCGCCCGCGCATGCTGCTCCCCATTCAACAGTGACGAAGCACGCGGCGGCGCACGGAGCGCGCACAGCCGCTCCGGGACACGAGACGCCCGGGGGGAGGCAAACATGGCCCGATACGAGGTTCGAGCGCTCGAGAGCAGCGACTTCGACGCCATCATGGAGCTCGAAGAGGGGGTGTTCGGCGCGGGGGGCGAGTCGACGCTCGGCGCGTACTACGTGCGCCTCTGCACCGAGTTCTTCGGCGACACCTGCTTCGTGGCCGTCGCCGACGGCCGCGCCATCGGGTACCTGCTGTCGTTCGTCCGCGGTCGCGAGGTGTACTGCACCACGCTGGCCATGCGCCCGAAGTACCAAGGCACGCGCGCGACGCTGCTGCTCTTGCGCGCCTTCTTGAAGCGCATCCTCGGCGAGGTCGAGGCGTGCTGGTTCACCGTCAGCGAGCAGAACCAGGCCGCCCGCGCCCTGCACGCCATGCTCGGCGCGCGAGAGGTCGAGGTTCGCCGCGGGTTCTACGGCGCGGGCGACGATCGGATCCTGTCGCGCATCGACGCCGAGGGCTTCGCGCGCATGCGCCCTCGGCTCGAGCGGCTCGGTCTGCTCGAGCGCGCCGAGCGCGCGGCGCCGGCGAGCGGTAGCCAGCGCATCGCGGAGGTCGCGTGAGCGCGGCGCGCGCGAGCGTCCGGATCGCACGCACGGCGCGGCGAGCGATCGAGGTCGGGACCCGCGCCCACGGACGGCTCGGGCCGGTCGTGCGGACGCAGGCCCACGCCGAGGCGCTGCGCGAGGCCTCCGACGAGCTGCTCCACGGGCTGGGCGTCGAGATCGTCGTGACGGGCCCGGTGCCTCGCGAGCCTTCGCTGCTCGTCGCCAATCACCTCGGTTACCTCGATCCGCTCCTGATCTTGCGCGAGGCCGCCGCCATCCCGCTCGCCAAGAGCGAGGTCGGGCGCTGGCCCATCGTGGGCGCGCGCGCGCGGGCGCTCGGCGTGATCTTCGTCGAGCGCGAGCGGGTGGCCGGGCGCGCGCGCGCGCTGCTGCAGGCGACGCGGGCGCTCGCCTCGGGGCTCTCGGTGCTGAACTTCCCCGAAGGGACGACCACGCGGGGTGAGGTCGTCCTGCCGTTCCACCGCGGCCTGTTCGGCGTCGCCAAGGCGCTCGACGCGCGCGTCGTGCCGGTTCGCATCGACTACGACGAGGCGGCGCACGCCTGGGTCGGCGACGAGTCCTTCGTTCCGCACCTGCTGCGGCTCGCCCGCCACCAGAAGCCTCGCGTGCACCTCCGCTTCGGCGAGCCGGTGCGCGCGCGAAGCGGCGAGTCCGCGCGCGCCTTCGCCGAGCGCGTGC
>CAIXWQ010000289.1 GCA_903923175.1 uncultured delta proteobacterium
CCGTCGAGCGCGAGCCCGCCGCACGCGCCGCGCGCGCTCGGGTAGGTGCGCGCGATCGCTGGTCGGCCGTCGGCGTCGAGCGCGAGCAGGTAGAGATCCGCCGGGCCCACGCTGGTGAGCGGGCCGAGGCCGAGATCGATCGTGCCCGCGAACGAGCCGGCGACGATCACGTACCGGTTGTCCATGAACGCCGCGGCGGAGAGGCAGCGCGTGTCCTCGGCGCCGCCCGCCGCCGCCATCGGGACCGCCCGCGACCACGCCGCGTCCGGAGGCGGCTTCGCGTCGACCGCCGTCGAGGTCGTCGCGCCGTCGCTCGTGCTGCCGCGGCATCCCGCGAGCGAGACGAGCGCGGCGGCCACGAGCGCCGCGGCGAGGAGCATGGTGCGCACGCGAAGGATCGTAGCGCCGCGCCGACCGAGGTGGCGCCCCGACGTGTGGCGTCGCTATGCTCCGGGCGTCGTGCCAGGCCGAGAAGACGCGGAGCTGAGACGAGACGCGTCGCGCGCCGGCCGCGCGCGGCTCTCCTCGCTCCGCGAGCTCGCGAGCTCTCCCGAGGCGACGCCCAAGGCGCGTCGCTGGGGGCGCGCGCACGACGTGCCGCCCGCCTCGCCGGCCGCGCTCGGCGGCAAGGGGTCGCGGCTGGTGTGGCTCGTCCGTCACGGCTTCCACGTGCCGGACGGCCGCGTGATCCCGGCCGAGGTCTTCGACGCCGTCGCGCGCGAGGCGCTGCCGCCGGGGCACGACGTGCGCACGCTCCTGCGGCTCGCCGGCACCCGCGAGGGGGTCGAGCGGGCCGGCCGCGCCCACGCTCGCCTGCGCGAGGCGACGCTGCCGAGCTGGCTCGAGGACGAGCTCGTCCGCGTCTGGGGCGAGCTCGAGCCGCACGCCCCCTGGGGGCTCGCGATCCGCTCCAGCGCGACCTGCGAGGACGGCTCGGTCACCTCGCTCGCCGGCCTCGCCACCACCTGCCTCGGCGTGCGCGGCCCGGCCGCGATGGGCGACGCCATCCGCGAGGTCTGGGCGTCGCTCATCCTCCCGCGCGCGCTCGCGCACCTCGCGCAGGTCGGCATCCACGGCGCCTCGATGGCGGTCGTGATCCAGATCGTCGTCCCCGCCGAGGCGAGCGGCGTCGCCACGGTGAGCGAGCCGGAGATCTTCGCGCCCGCGTCGCACGCGTCGCACGCCTCCGATCCCAAGCACCCTCCGCCGCCGCCGCGCCCGCGCGAGATCGAGCTGCTGGTCAACGCCACGCTCGGCCTCGGCGCGCCCGTCGTCGCCGGGCACGTGAGCCCCGACGTGCTCCGCATCCGCGCCCGGGTCGCCGCGGCCACCGACGCGTCGGACGTGCACGCGGAGCAGGTCGAGGTGCTCGAGCGGACCATCGCCCAGAAGACCAAGGCCTTCGTGGTCGAGGCGGGCGAGGCGAGGCCGCGCGACGTCGAGCGCGCGCGGATCGAGGCGCCGGCCCTCGGCGCCGCGGACGTCGAGGCGCTCGCGGGGCTCTGCGCCCGCCTGGTGTCGCTCGGCCGCGGGCCCTGGGAGCTCGAATTCGCCATCAGCGCGGGCGAGCTCTGGATCGTGCAGGCGCGCCCGGTGGTCGAGGCCGGCAAGCCCGAGGGGGGCGACGACGACACCGTGTGGTCGTGCGCGAACCTCGCAGAGGCGCTCCCCGGCGTCGCGACGCCGCTCACCTGGTCGGTCGCCGCCAACTTCTCCGAGCTCGGGTTCCGCCGCGCCTTCGCGACGCTCGGCGCCGTCGTCGCGCGCGGCACGCACTTCGTCGCCAACGTGCACGGGCGCTTCTACCTGAACCTCACCGCGTTCATGCGCGTGGCCGCGTCGGTCCCCGGGCTCGATCCCGCGACGCTCCTCGAGATGGGCGGCGGCGAGGGGGCGGCGATCCTCGCCGAGCAGGTGCACGGCGTCTCGCGCGTGGGCTTCTACGCGCGGCTGCCGCTCACCGCCGCGCGCTTCGTGCGCGAGCAGGTGCGGCTCGAGGGCGAGCTCGCGAGCTACGAGCGCGACGCGACGCGCGCCCGCGCCGCCTTCGAGGCGCTCGATCTCGGCATCCTCACCGACGACGGCGTCGCCACCACGCTGCGCGATCTGCAGCGCTTCCTCGATCGCACCGGCGCGCTGATGCTCACCTGCGCCTCCAACGCGCTCGGCTCGTTCGTCGCGCTCAAGACGCTGGTCGCGCGCACCGAGCCGGCGAGCGCGACCCGCCTCGCCGAGGCGCTCACGACCGGCGGCGCGCTCAAGGGGTGGGGCGAGCTCGACAGCGCGCGGCCGACCATCGCGCTGGTGCGCGTGGCCGAGATCGCGCTCGGCGACGCGCCCGCCAAGGCGGCGCTGCTCGCCACGCCGACGCCGCGCACGCTCGACGACGTGCCCAAGGGGCCGACCCGCGACGCGCTCGAGCGCTGGCTCGCCGCCTACGGCGATCGCGCCATCCGCGAGGCCGAGCTCGCGACGCCGCGCTGGCGCGAGGATCCGAGCTTCCCTTTGCAGACGCTGGCGATCTACGTGAGCCGCGGCGCCAAGGGGCTCGTGTTCGCGCCGGCGCTGCAGACGATCGGCGCGCGCGCCGACGACGCGATGACCGCGCTCGACGCGAAGCTCTCGTTCGTCGAGCGCAGCGGGCTGCGCCACCTGGTCGCGCGCAGCCAGAAGTTCTCGCGCTACCGCGAGCGGATGCGCGCGTGGGTCACCTGGGTGCTCGGCGCCATCCGCGTCGGCTGTCTGGGGGCCGATCGGCGGCTCGCGCGGCGTGATCCGTCGCTGCAGGGCGGCGACGTCTTCTTCTGCACCGTCGACGAGGTCCTCGCGACGCTGCGCGGCGAGCCGCGCTCGATCGGCCGCATCGTCGCGCTGCGCCGCGCCGAGCACGCGCGCGACCTCGCCCGCCCCGACCCGGCGACCACGTTCGTCGGTCGCCCCTCGCGCGTGCGGCTCGAGTCGCTCGGCGGCCCGATCATGCGCGGCAACGCGGCGAGCCCCGGCGTCGTGCAGGGCCCGGTGCGCATCCTCGCCGATCCGAGCGAGGCCAACCGGCTGCACCCGGGCGACATCCTGGTCACGCGCACCACCGACGTCGGCTGGACGCCGCTCTTCCTCGCCGCCGCCGGCGTGGTGACCGAGCTCGGCGGGCCGCTCTCGCACGCGGCGATCGTGGCGCGCGAGCTCGGCGTCCCCTGCGTGGTGAACGCCGCGGGCGCGACCGCAAGGCTGCACGACGGCGACGTGGTGCGCCTCGACGGCGACCGTGGCGTGGTCGAGATCGTGCCCGAGGCCGAGGTCGCGCAGCCCGCAGCGGCGCGCCGCGAGCGTCCGCGCGAAGGAGCGTGAGCGTGGGCAACGCGACGGTGGAACGACGCTGGGTCGCGCGCGCGCCGGCGACGGTGGGCGCGCTCCTCGTGGCGATGGGCGCGGGGGTCGAGGGCTCCGCGCGCGCCGTGCTCGAGGGGCGCGTGTTCGTCGGCCGGCGCCGCGTGCGCGGACTCGAGGAGCCGGTGCGCGTCGGCGAGGAGCTGCTCCTTCACCCGGCCCGTGCACGGGCGACGCTGCCGACGCCGTTCGTGCTGCTGCACGCGCGTGGCCTGCTCGCCGTGCACAAACCCGCCGGGATCCCCACGATCGCCGACGCGCGCGGCGGCGAGCACAGCCTCGCCGCGGAGGCCGCCCGCGCGATCGGCGTCGACGAGGCGACGCTCCATCCGACGAGCCGGCTCGACCGCGACGTCTCCGGCGTCGTGATCTTCGCGCTGACCGCCGACGCCGCGCGCGCGCTCGCCGAGGCGCGCGCGGCCGGCCGCTACGAGCGTCGCTACGTCGCGCTGGCGCGTGGCCCCCTCCCCGACGCCGGGCGCTGGGCTTGGGCGATCGCGCGCGCCAAGGATCCGCGCTACCGACGCGCGGTGCAGAGCCCCGCGCCCAAGGACGACGCGATCGACGCCGAGACGCGCTTTCGCGTGGTGCGGCGCACGCCGGGCGGTCCGGGCGGCTCGAGCGCCGCCGGCGTGGACAGCCTGCTGCTCGCGGTGGCGCCCATCACGGGCCGCACGCACCAGATCCGCGTGCACGCCGCGTTCGCGGGCGCGCCGCTGCTCGGCGACGCGCCGTACGGCGGCGAGCGCCGCCTCGTGTCGGCGCGCGGCAGCGTGCGCAAGCTCGAGCGCATCGCGCTCCACTGCGCGCGCGTGCGCGTCACGCTCGGCGCTGCGGGCGAAGGCTCGGCGCCGATCGACCTCCGCGCGCCGATCCCGGCCGAGCTGCTCGATCTCGCCCGCGTGCTCGACCTCGACCCCGGCACGGGGGAGGCTCTCGACGAGGCCACGACATGCGAGCTCTGACGCGCGTCCGCTCCATCGCTCCGCGCGCGCTCGTCGCGCTCGTCCCCTTCGCAGCGACGTGCGCGCTGCTCTCGCTCTCGGCCGGCCAGGCCGCCTCCGCGCCCGGCACCAGCTCGCCGGAC
>CAIXWQ010000290.1 GCA_903923175.1 uncultured delta proteobacterium
CCGCAACGAACGCGAGGCCTTCGGGCGACTGCTGGAGGTGGTCAACGCCTGGCGGCTCACGCTGCCCGCCGACCCCGAGCGGCGAACACTGCGGTTCCGATCGCCAGATTGACTGAGCGCCGGGCGCGAAGTCTGGTGCACTGGCAGTTCCCCGACTCGCTCGAGAGCTACGCGCAGGAAGCAGGTCGGGCGGGGCGCGACGGCAGGCCCGCGCGCTGCGTGCTGCTCTACCGCCTCGAAGACAAGCGCGTGCAGAGCTTCTTCCTCGGCGGCAAGTACCCGCGCCGCGAGGAGTCGCAGCGGGTGTTCACCGCGCTGTTTCGCCTCGCGCAGGACACCGCGGGCGGCGTCACCATGACCGAGCTCGCCGCCGCGTGCGATCTCGGCGAGCGGCGCACGCGGGTGATCGTCGAGCACCTCACGCAGGCCGACGTCCTGGAGCGCACCGGCGCGCGGATGCGGATGTTGCGCGCCAAGGCGAACGGCGCCGAGCTCGGGCGCCTGCTCGACGAGTTCGAGGCGCGCGGCCACGCCGACCGCGGCAAGCTCGACGAGATGATGCGCTACGCGTCCTCGACCGCGTGCCGCGTGCGCACCATGAGCGCGTACTTCGCCGACGCGGACGGCGGGGCGTGCGGGCGGTGCGACGCGTGCGTCGATCGTCTCATCCCGGCCACCGCCAGCCTTTGAGAGCACCGCGCCCGCGCTCGCTTCGGCGCCACCCGTCGTCCTGCCCGACATCGCACGCACGGTGCGGCTCTGCGCTCGCTTCGGATGGCACGCGCTGCTCCTGCTGCTCGCGTCGTGCGGCGGGAAGATCGCCGCGAGCTCGGCCACCTTGCCCGACGCGGCCAGCGACCAAGGCGCAGGCGTTCCCGGCGTGGACGCCGCCGTCGCGGAGTCGAGCGTGCCGGTCGGCCCCGAGCCGTGCGGTGACGCCGGCACGCGACTCGAGACGATCGCGGCGTGGGTGACCGACCCGCCACCGACTGCTTGCTCCGACGGCGATCGTCCCCAGATGCTCGCGGACGGCGCCAGCGCGTTCGATGTCGACGCGACCTTCGTGTACTGGATCGCCCCGGTCGCGGCGGGCGCGATGGTGTACCGACGCGAGAAGCGATGCGGCGCGCCGGCCGAGCGCATCGCCTCCCTCGCCGACACGTCGACGCAGACCTGGTACGACTCCGACCTGCGGATCCGGCGGGAGGATCTCCTCTGGTCCCTCCGCGGGGGGCCGGTCGTCTACAGGGTCGATAGGAGCGCCGGGGCCGTGCTGTGGCTCTTCGCCGGCGACGGCGAGGCCTATCCGGACCAGGTCGTGGTCGACGGCGCCGATCGCATCTTCTACACAGTCGACCTACCGAGTCCGCAGGCGCACGGCGTCGCCCTGCTCGACGGCGCGCGCTGCGCGAGCCGATACGTGTCGACCACGGCGAAGTGGCCTGCACCGGAGATCGCGGTCGACGACACCGACCTCTACCTCTGCACGAACCGCTACGGGAACAGCTACGTGCTGCAGCGCCAACCAAAGCTCGCCGCGCCTGCGGTCGTGGCCGACGACGCACCGACGCTGGGTTCGTGCGGCGCGCACTTCACGGGCGACGCGGACCACCTCGCGTGGGTGGAGACGACCTGGACCGACGCCGCCACGCCGACCTACCACGTGTACGTCTACCGGAAGTCCGACGGTTCGGGCGGCATCGTCTGGAGCAACACGGCCGAGCCCAGCTCGCTCACGCTCTCGGGCGACTCCGTCTACGCGGCCTATGACACGGGGATTTCGCGGGTGCCGATCGCCGGAGGCCCGAAGTCCACGGTCGCCCGAACCGCCGGCTGGCTCGGGGCCTACCTGCTGATGCCCACCATCTGACCATCCGTGCTCGGGGCTGAAATTCCGGACGACCCGGAAGCGCTCGGCGCGGTCGGAGAGTCCGATGGCAGCGACGAAGAAGAAGGCGAAGGGGCGGCGTCCGGCGGAGCGGCAG
>CAIXWQ010000291.1 GCA_903923175.1 uncultured delta proteobacterium
CCGCCCCCCGTCGCGCGCACGCGTCGCACGCCCGCCACGCGGCAGCCGCTGTCGCCGCCGCCGCCGCTGCACCCGCTCGACCCGCTCGATCCGCCGCTGCTGCCGCACCCGCTGTCGGCGCTGCTGCCGCCGCTGCTGCCGCACCCGCTGCTGCTGCTGCTGCTCGAGCTCCCGCCGCAGCCGCTGTCCGAAGACGACGACGAGCTGCTGCAGCCGGAGGAGCTGTCGCTGGAGCTCCCGCCGCACCCCGAGGAGCTGTCGCTGGTGCTGCCGCCGCACGAGCCGCCGCTGCTGCCATTGCTGCTACAGCCGTCGGCGAACGTCTGCGCGGCGGCGCAGCCGTCGTCGACCACTTCGGTCGTCGAGGGGCCGGGCGGCGCGGGGAGATCGGTGCCGGTGGCGCTGCCGGCGTCGTCCGGCGTGGTCGGCGTGCCGGGGTTCACCGGCTCGGTCGTCGTGCCGCTCCCGGTGCACCCCTTGTCGGTCGCCGCCTTGGCCTCGTGGAACGCCGGCAACGACTTGTTCTTCGGGTCGGACTCGACCGGCGCGTAGCTGCGCGGCACGACCGCGCCGACCTCGAAGCGCGTGAGCCAGGTCGAGTTGGGGACCTGCCCCCCCATCGCCGCGGCGAGGTCGAGCTTCGAGCCGCAGGCGAAGTCGCTCGTGGGGATCGCGCCCGAGGGGGCGTCGGGGCAGGTCGGGGTCGCGCCGGTGCTCGCCCACGCGGCCGCGGTGCCGCACCAGGGGGCGACGGGGCTCGCCTTCAGCGCGTCGCCGGCCGCGAGCCGCGCGCAGCTCCAGACGTCGTTCGAGGCCAGCTCGTCGGCCCCGTAGTAGCGACGCACGAGCGAGGCGAGCGTGATGCCGGTCGTGCCGGTGGCCTCGTCGGCGAAGATCCCATCGCGGCTCGCGTAGGGGACGACGAACCCGCTCGGCGCGCTCGAACGCGCCTCGGCGAGGAGCGTCGCGTAGGTCGACGTCGCGCCGTCCCAGCGGAGGTTCTCGAACAGGGGCTCGACGTTCGGCGGCCCATCGAGGCGCATGCGCGCCGACGCGAAGACCCAGCCGCGCGTCGTCGGGGCCGGCGTCTGCGCCTGCAAGAGCCCGAGCGGGAACGCGCGCCCCGGCGGCCCCACCACGCGCAGCGTGCGCGTCGGGCCGCGCGCGCCGGCCGGCAGCTTGAGCACGAGCACCTGCTCGCCGGCGGCGTCGAAGTCGCGCAGCCGCGCCGCGGTCGGCACGTCGACGAGGTAGCCTGCGGCCTGCAGCGCGTCGACGGCCTGCGCGCCCGAGGTGAGCGCGCCGAGCGGACCGTCCACCGCGCGCGGGGTCCCGACGGTCACGGGATCGGCGGTGACCTGCCGCGGCTGCGGATCGGCGCAGCCGAGCGCACGAGCCGGCGCGATCTCGGGCGCGGAAGTCGCCTCCAGCGCGTCGAACCAGCTCGGATCGCCGAGCTCGATCCACCCGCCCGGCGGCACGGCGACGACCCAGGCGAGATCCCCGCTCGCGACGTCGAGGTAGAGCTGCTCCCAGACGACCGTGCGCGTGCCGGAGGTCGAGAGCGCGACGCGCACCGAGGAGACGTGGACGTCGCCGTCGGGGCGCGCGACGACGAGCGAGGCGGCGTCGGCGGGCGCGCCGAGCAGCGCCACGCACGCCCCCAGCGCCGACGCGACCAGCGCCCGACTCACGCCCCCGCGCCTTCGCTCCGAAGGGATCACGTGGGAGCTGCAGCGCAATGCCCGTGCCGCGCGGAAAAACGGGCTCAATTGGCGCTCCCCCCACGCTTGGACGCGCACCGATCGCGCGACGACCTGCCAGCGACGTCGCGATCGACTGTAACCCTGCGTCTACGCTCCTCGGCGCCCACGCGTCGACGCACGCGCCGGCTCGCTCGCCTACTCGCCCGCGGCATCGCCGGCCTCGGAGCTTCCGTCCTTCGGGTGCGGATCGGCGTCGGGCGCGTCGACCCCGCCATCACCGGACACCGAGTCGTCGCCGACGTACCCCTGCGCGCACAGATCCTCGGGGCCGTGCCCCACGGCGGCCGTCGCGAAGCGCGCCAGGCGCTCGCCGTCGAAGCACGTCGCCGTCCAGGCGTAGCCCCACGCGGCCGCCGCGATCTGCACGCCGGGCGGCAGCTCCGGATCCGGGAGCACGAGCACGCGCGCGCGCACGCTCGGATCGCACCCAGGGTCGACCGGCATCGCCGCCGCGATCGCCTCGACCTCGGCCGCGAGCGCCGGGCAGGCGGCGCGCTCGGCGCACCGATAGAGCAGCGCGACGCCGCCGTGCTCGAGGTTGTGCACCCAGTATCCCGCCGGGAGCGGCTGCTGGTGGATGCCCCAGGTCGCCCACACCGGGTAGTGGTCGCCGCCGCTCGGCGGGTTGGTCGAGTACGCGATCGGAGTGCCGAGCGGCAGGTGGTTCGCGCTCGTCGGCGGCGAGGTCACGAGCGCCGCGCCGCACGCGCCGCCGAGCGCGGCGTCGGGAATCGTGGCGGGTGTCGCGGGCGCCACCGAAGAGGACGAGCACGCGAGCCAACCGGACGCGGCGAGCGCGGGCACGAGCGCGAGGAGTCGGAGCCGCATCGCGAGCGAGCATACCGCGCTTCGAAACGACGAAGCCCGCCTGTCACCTGGACACGCGGGCCTCGAGGTCACGCGCGCTCGCGCGCGTGCGACGTCAGCTCAATCGCTCAGAGGCGCTCGGCCACCCGCGCGAGGAGCATCTCGCGCCAGAGCGACAGCGGCCGCGGCATGCGATCGCCGAGCTTGTCGAAGAACTCGGCCTGCGACTCGAGCTCGGTCTTCCACTCGCGGTAGTCGATCTTCGTCGCCTCGTGGATCTGCTCGTCCGAGATGTCGAGGCCCGACAGATCGAGATCGCCCGGGCGCGGCACCCAGCCCATGATCGTCTCCTGCGCGCCGCGTGCGACGCGCGCGCGATCGACGATCCACTTCAGCACGCGCATGTTCTCGCCGAAGCCGGGCCAGAGGAACTTCCCGTTGTGCTGGCGGAACCAGTTCACCATGAAGATCTTCGGCGGGTTCGCGATCTTGTGCTGCATCTTCAGCCAGTGCGCGAAGTAGTCGCCCATGTTGTAGCCACAGAAGGGGAGCATGGCCATCGGGTCACGGCGCACCACGCCGACCTTGCCGGTCGCCGCGGCCGTCGTCTCCGAGCCGAGCGTCGCGCCGAGGAACACGCCGTGGGTCCAGTTGAACGACTGGAGTACGAGCGGCACGGTGCTGGCGCGGCGACCGCCGAAGATGATCGCGGAGATCGGCACCCCCTGCGGATCGTCGGCGAAGCGCGAGAGGCACGGGTTGTTGCGCGCCGGCGCGGTGAAGCGCGAGTTCGGGTGCGCGGCCTTCTCGGGCGAGGCGTTGGTCCACGGCCGCCCCTGCCAGTCGATCAGGTCGGCCGGGATCGGGCCGTCCTTCCCCTCCCACCAGACGTCGCCCTTGTCCGGCGTGAGCGCGACGTTCGTGAAGATCGTGTCCTTGAGGACGGTCTGCATCGCGTTCGGGTTCGACTGCATCGACGTGCCCGGCGCGACGCCGAAGTAGCCGGCCTCGGGGTTGATCGCCCAGAGGCGCCCGTCGGGGCCGACGCGCATCCACGCGATGTCGTCGCCGACCGTCCAGATCTTCCAGCCGTTGAAGCGCTTCGGCGGGATCATCATCGCGAAGTTCGTCTTGCCGCACGCGCTCGGGAACGCGGCCGCGACGTAGGTCATCTGCCCCTCGGGCGACTCGACGCCGAGGATCAGCATGTGCTCCGCGAGCCACCCTTCGTCACGCCCGAGGACGCTGCCGATGCGCAGCGCGAGGCACTTCTTGCCGAGCAGCACGTTGCCGCCGTAGCCGGAGCCGATCGACCAGATCGTGTTGTCCTGCGGGAAGTGGCAGATGTAGCGGCGCTCGGGGTTCACATCGAGCGTGCTGTGCAGGCCGCGATTGAAGGTGTTCGCGTCGCCCAGCATGTCGAGCGCGATCTTCCCCATGCGGGTCATGATCCGCATGTTGAGGACGACGTAGATGCTGTCGGTGAGCTCGATGCCGACCTTCGACATCTCGGAGCCGGCGGGCCCCATGATGTAGGGCACGACGTACATCGTGCGGCCCTTCATGGCGCCGTCGAACAGGCCACCGAGCTTCCGGTACGCCTCGTCGGGCGCCATCCAGTTGTTCGTCGGCCCCGCCTCGTCCTTGGTCGGCGTGCAGATGAACGTGAGGTGCTCGACGCGCGCCACGTCGTTCGGGTTGCTGCGGGCGTAGTAGCAGCCCGGGAGCTTCTTCTGATCGAGCTCCTGGATGACGCCTTCGGCGACGGCCTGCTCGTACAGGCGCGTCTTCTCGTCTTCGCTGCCGTCACACCAAACGATTCGGTCCGGCTTGCAGAGCGCGGCCATCTCCTTGACCCACTGGATCAGGTGAGGATTCGACGTCGGGGCGGTGGTCGAGTTGCGAGGTTCCGTCATGGGGGTGAGTGCACCCTAATCCTGCCTTCGCGCGCGATCCAAGACGCCCGAGCGAGGTGTCCGCACGACGAAACGGGCCCTCGCGCCCCCCCTCGGCGAAGCGGCGGATCGCACGAGAAACCACGCCGATTTCGCGCGTACAGAGGGGGGGCATGGGCGACGAATTGCGACGACGCACGCGTGCCCGACGTGCGCGCCGCCTCGCGCCC
>CAIXWQ010000292.1 GCA_903923175.1 uncultured delta proteobacterium
ATCTCGGAGTGCGATCACGTGACGGTCGGGGAGACGCGACGGCGACTGCGAGGCGTCAGGCGACGGGCGTGGCCTCACACCTCACACGAGGCCGATCGCGTCCGCGGTTCTTGACTGGTAGGCGGTTGACAAGCGCAGCTATCTGTTCGCGCTCGCCGGCGCGGTCGTCTGGTCGACCTACTCGCTCGCGAGCAAGCGCGCCGCCGCCGTCCCGACCACCGCGCTCGGCAGCGTGGCCGCGGTCTCGGGGCTCCTCTCGCTGCTCTGCCACGTCGCGTTCGAGGCGCGGGTCGCGCTCTCGCCCCACGACGTCCTTCTGCTCGCGTGGATGGGGCTCGGCCCGCTCGGCGCGGCCTTCTTCCTGTGGGACGCGGCCCTCAAGCGCGGCGAGGCCGCGACCATCGGGCTCCTCTCGTTCCTCACGCCGCTGCTGTCGACCGGCGTGCTGCTCGCGATGCGCGGCGCGTGGCCCGGGCCGCACGTGCTGCTCGCGGCCGCGCTCATCGTCGGCGCGGCGCTCGTGGGCACGCGCGCGCGCTGAAGGTCACGCGCGCGCCGTCACTCGTGCTCGCCCGCGAGCTTCTCGTATTGCCGCTTCCACGAGAGCGGCGGCGTGAGGCAGAGGCCGTCCTCGCGCACGAACGAGCAGCTCGGGCTGCGGTGCAGCTT
This sequence comes from uncultured delta proteobacterium, assembly GCA_903923175.1. Lineage (GTDB taxonomy): Bacteria > Myxococcota_A > Polyangia > Polyangiales > JADJMO01 > CAIXWQ01. The sequence continues at coordinate 670 of CAIXWQ010000292.1, forward strand.
GCAGTGCGCGGGGGCGCCGCGTCGACAGCCCACGGTCTGCGAAGGGGTGTCCTGCGCGTGCAGCGGCAGGTGGAACGGCCCGAGCGGCTTGCCCTCCGTCATTCGGCGGGCGCGGGGTGGCGCGCGTCGACCGGCGGTCGCGCGTGCTCGGGCTTCGTCGCGTCGCGCGGCTCGCTCGCCTGGAACGCGCGCGCGTCGCTCGTGCGGTGCATGCTGCCGTCGCCGATCATGATGGCGAGCATGCGCTTCACGCGCGCGAGCGCGCTCTCGTTCACGTACGGCACGCCGTGCTTCGCGCAGATCGCCTCGACGCGCGGCTGCGCCTGGCGGTACTTGAGTGGCGGCAGATCGGGCCAGAGGTGGTGCTCGATCTGGTAGTTCAGATACCCGAGCAGGAAGTCGGCGAGGTCGCTGCCGCCCTTGCAGTTGGCCGAGCCGATCGTCTGCCGCACGAAGAACTCGTGCTTGTCGTGCAGCGGCGCGTCGAACCGCCAGAGGTCCGAGCCCGAGTGGTTCGGCACGATGATCGCGAAGGTGTGCAGGTTGGTCAGCACCTCGGCGCCGAGCGTGTTGAGCAGGACGCTCGCCGAGGCCCACGGGCCGAGCGGGAGGAACGCCGCGGGTGCCGCCACGAAGCGCGCGAGCGCGTACGGCAGCAGCGAGGCGAGGAACGCGCGGCCGTTCGCGGTGCGCGGATCCATCTCGGAGAAGAGCGTCGCGTCGGGGGCGACCGGCTCCACGTGCTCGCCGCGCCGCGCGCGCTTCTCGTGCTCGCCGCGGCGCAGCACCTGCCAGTTGTTCGGCGCGTAGTAGCTCAGCTTCCACGTGCACGCGTAGAAGCCGATGATCCCCCACTTCACTGCGCGCGGGAGCTTCGCCTCGCGGATGCGCGCCATGTTGAGCTCGACGAGATCCGGATCGGCCGTCTCGCCGGTGCGGTAGTGGTGGAGCACGTTGTGCTCGTAGGCCCACGCCTCCGGGGTCATCCAGTCGAGCCAGTCGACCAGCCGCCGCCACCCCTTCGCGTAGGTCTTGCTGCGCGGCTCCGTCCTCGCCGGTTCGAGCTTGTCGAGGCCGCGGTGCGAGACGTGGTGGGTCACGATCGTCCAGCGCGCGGTCGAGCCGACGGCGAGCAGCGCCGCCGACACCGGGTTCGGCGCGATCCAGCCGGTGGCGTAGCCGAGCGCGGTGCAGGTGCGGCCCCAGCGCGCCATCTTCTCGAAGTGCGCGAGGTCCTCGGCTCCCAGGTTCTCCTCGAGCTCGGCGCGCAACGCCGCGAGGTCGTGCGCGAACGCGCCGGCATCGAAGGGCATGCGCGGGAGTCTAAGCGCGACGCCAGCTGCTCGTGACAGCAGAATCCTACGGTCGTGCTCGGAAGCTCTCGCGGGCGCGCGATTTTCGCGCGCTCCGCGCCCGAGCCGCTCCCGATGGACGAGCGCGGGCCCGCCGCGGCCGAGGGGCGTGACTCACCCTCGCGGGGGAGCGTCTCGGAGCTCGCGTCGCGCGCGGCGGCGGAGCGCGCGAAGCGAGAGAAGCGAGAGGAGCGAGAGCGTCAGGTCGCCGAGCCAGGCGCCGCGCGCGCCGTCATCGGAGCGCGCGGTCACGGCACTCGAGCAGTGACAGCCGACGTTCTCGGGCCGGTGCCAGAGCGCGTAGCGCCCCTCGTCGTCGCCGACCGTCGCGGCGTCCGTCGCGCCGGTCTCGGGCGCTCCGGCGTCCTTGCCGGCGTCGGGCGCGTCGCCGGGCCGATGCACCGTCGCGATCGCCACCGCCTCGGCGCCGAACGCGTCGAAGGCCTCGATCCGCACCGTGCCCGAGCGCGGCCCGGCGAGGAACGCGCCGCTGGCGAGATCGAGCGAAGAGCAGCTCGACGCGTCGCAGGTGCCGTCCTTGTAGATGTACCAACGGATCGGCGGCACCCCGCCCGTCGTCGCGAGAGCGAGGGGGTCGCCGACGTTCAGGAGCGGGCTCGACGGCGCGATCGCGAAGTCGATCGGCTCGAACTGCTCGGCGAGCCTGGCCGAGACCGAGGGGCGATGGGTCGCGTCGCCGCCGTAGGTCGCCACGAGGTCGACGCTCTGATTCCCCGGGTTGCCGACGCCCGGCGGGATCGTCGTCGTCAGGGTGGCGGTGGCGTCGCCGCCCGCGCCGACGGTGAGCGCCGACGCGCCGAGCTCCCACGCGAGATCGGGGGCGCCCGTGGTGGTGTACGAACGGAAGGAGAAGGTCACCGTCCCGGTGAGCGGGCGAGGATCGGCGCCGACCGCGGCCACCGTCGCCGTCAACGTCACCGAAGCGCCTTCCGACGTCTGCGGCGGCGCGGCCGAGAGGGTGGTCGCCGTCGGGACCAGGCCGACGATCGCGCCGACGAAGGCGGCCGCGTCGAGCGAGCCGAGGCCGGTCGCGCAGTCGTAGCCCGCCGACGCCGCGTAGCCGTAGAACGCGCCGGCGGGGCACCCCGGGTCGGTCGCGGGGGCGCACCCGATGGCGTTGTCGCCCGTGGCGATGTCGTGGAACACGCCCGGCTGGGAGCCGCGCAGGGCGTACAGGAGCGGGTTGACGTTGCCGAGCCGCGCGCCGGCCGCCTGGCTGGCGAGCGCGACGACGCCCGCGAAGGCGGGCGCGGCCGCCGAGGTGCCGCCCACGGCGTACACCGCCGGGTCCCCGCCCGAGCGCGCACAGTCGCCGCTCGTCGGGTCGAAGGTGCACTCGATGAAGTAGGGCGCGATCGACGCCGACGCGCTGAACGCGACGTCCGGGACCTGTCGCATGTCCGCCGGCGCCACACTGGTCGGCAGCGCGCCGAGGATGGCGCAGGTCGGGACGTCCCGCTGGTACGAGGGGCGCGCGAACGCGATGCTGATCCCGCCGCCGCCCGCGATGGCGTTGCTCGCGTCGCTCGAGGTGCTCCACACGCGCTCGCCGACGTCGTAGCCCGTCGCGGCGCCGAGGGCGCTCCACGGCACCGAGGGGAGCTGCGTGCCGCCGACGCCCGTCACGCCCGGGTAGGACGCGGGCACCTCCACGTAGAGGCCTCCGAGGTCCGGGTAGCCCAGCGAGGCCAACGCCAGGCAGCCCGCCGCGCCGGCGTCGCCGGAGCTCGCGAGGTAGGTCATCCCGAGCAGGTTGGCCGCGGTGCCGTACACCTCGAAGACGTCCGCGTCGGCGGGCGTCAGCGCGTACTCGCAGATGCCGAAGCTCTCGCTCAGCACCGCGGCGGCGTTCTGTTCGATGGCGAAGAGGACGGCGTCGTCGACGTTGGGATCGTCGGCGCCGACGAAGTAGTAGTGCACGTCGGCGCCCTTCGCGATCCCGCCCGCCCACTCGAGATCGAGGATGGCCTCGGTGCCGGTGCCGTTGGTGCCCGGGCCGGGTGCGCCCGTGTTCGGCACCAGCTCCATGCTCACCGTGCGCGCCGTGAGGCCGAAGGTGGACCGGAACGCGTCGAGGTCGCTCTGCGCGACGCCCGCCGTGCCGACCACCGCGATCGACACGCCGGTCCCATCGAGGAGCCTCCCGCCGAGTCCCGGCGCGTAGAGCGTCGAGACGTCGTAGACCGCCGCCCAGTCGGCGGGCGCGAGGCCGAGCCCCGCGGTGGGGTCCTTGAAGCCCGGCCTGGGCGACGGCCGCCGCACGTGCGGCTTCGGCCGAAAATCGTGCGTGTTGCGCACGGCGAGGATCACGTCCGCGAGCTCCGCGGGGATGGCAGGGCCCGAGGACATCGCGAAGTGCACCTCGCCGCCCGCCCTGTAGCGGTGGAGCTCGCTCTGGAACGTCGCCTCGATCTGCGCGGCGGAGCCCGAGAACGTGACGCGGCTCCCGAGCGGCGACGCGCCGTGGACCTCCAACCCCTGACCGCGCAGCCAGGCCGCGGTGCGGGCGACGTCCTCGGGCCGCGCGCCGAAGCGCGTGGCGTACTGCTCGGTGGTCAACCACGCGCGGAAGCTGGGTGACTTCGGATCGAGCTGGGCGTCGCGCAGCGCGTCGCGCTCGCGCCGCTGCTGGGCGGTCGGCTTGAAGACGACGGAGAGGTTGCGCAGGCGCGTCTCGGCGGGGAGCCGGCCGAGGTCGGCCGAGGGGCGCGCGAGCGGGTGCGCACCGCGCGCGAGGCGTACGTGACGGCCGGCCGGGCTCGGCGCAGCCTCCGGCGCGCCGGGCGTCGACGAGCTCGCCGGCGAGGTGCCGTCGCAGGACGCGAGGATCGCGGCGAGGGAGGCGAGCGCTCCGAAGGTGCGCGCCTTGGCACGAGCACCGTGCGACGCGCGGGCCGGGGCCACGTCGCGCCCGGTCGACGAGCTGGCGAGCGAGCGGCGCGACTTCATCCGGTGGGTCCGAGCCTCGCAGCGTGAGGCCGGCCGGGACAGTGTGGAGAGCACGTAGGCGAGCGCTCCGTCGTCGCCGACGCCTCGCTCAGTCGAGCCCGAGCGCCCGGCTGATCTGCTGCACGGTGAGCGCCTCGTGCGCGGAGAGCCGCCCATCGGCCGACGCAGCAGTCAGCAGCAGCTCCACGAACTCGCGCTTGTCGGCCTCCTCCATCGTCGCCGCCAGCGCTTCGGCCTCCTGCATCCCCTCGAGCTCGACCACCTGCGCGCGCTCCTCGGGCGAGAGGCCGAGGCGGGCGAGGGTCGCGTTCAGGAACGTGCGCTCCTCGGCGGAGATCATCCCATCGGCGACGAGGACCTTGGCGACGAGCAGGCATTGGGCCACGCGGAGGTTCACGAGGCGAGCATAGAGGCCGCGCGCTCGCTGCGGCTGGGGCGGAGGCGATCGGGCCGCTTTCGCCTCGCTCCTGCCGACGCGCGCGCGGCCCCGAGCGTCACC
>CAIXWQ010000293.1 GCA_903923175.1 uncultured delta proteobacterium
GCTCGAGCCGGCGACGCGGCGCCTCGTGCTCGCGCGCGGCGGCTGGCTCCGAGCGCGGCCACGCTGGAGCGCCGCGCTCGACGACCTCGCCTCGCTCGCGCCGCAGCGGCTGCGCAACGGCGAGTACCGGCTCGTGCTCACCACCGTGGCGGGCGAGCGCCTGGCGCTCTCCGACCGCTTCGAACTCACGGACGCGCAGACGCGCCGCGAGTTCCTGCGCATCCACGCGTTCGTGTTCCCCGATCGAGCGGCGACGCCGCTTCCGGAAGGGCAGCTGCGCGCCGTGTGCCTCTCGCTCGATCCGCCGGCGCGCGCGGCGCCGAGGTCGGGGCTGTCATCGGCGGTGATGCTCTTCGCCGCCGTCGCAGCGGTCGTCGCCAGCTGCGGCGGGCTCGGCATCTACGCGATGAGCCGGCGACTCAAACACAGCAAGACGGCAGAGGCCACGCGCAACCTGGGAAGCCTCGAGACGGCAGCGAAGCGGGCCTTCGAGCGGGGGATCGCGGGGCCAGGCGGCGGGACGATCCACGCGTTCTGCCCGAGCGCACCGCGAACTCCCGCGTCGGTCCCGCGCGGGCAGCCCGCGATGCTCGGCTCCGAGGTCTGGCGCGAAGGCGGTTGGTCGTGCCTCGACTTCTCGGTGAAGGAGGCGATGCGGTACTCGTACGTCTACACGTCGAACTACCCCGCGACCGGCGCCGCGGCGACGTTCACCGCGGCGGCCGACGGGGACCTGGACGGCGACGGCGTGAGCTCGCGCTTCGAGCTGATCGGGCGCGGAACGGCAGAGGGGAAGTTCGTGCGCGTGAGCTTCAAGGTGACCCACGGCGAGGAGTGAGCCGCGCCTGGACCCACCCCGCGCCTCCGCCGACAATCGCGCGATGCGCCGCCGCCCCTCGTCGCCGCCGTTGCTCGCCTCTCTCCTGCTCGCGCCGCTCGCCGTGCTCGCCGTGCTCGCCGGCGGCTGCGGTCACGCCGACGCGCCGCACGCCAGCTTTCCGAGCGGTCCGGGCGCCCCGAGCGTCGATGCATCCAGCCCCTCGCCCGCAGCCGCCGCGGCGTCCTCGACCGCGCCGCCGGCGTCCACCATCGCTCGCTCGTGGGCGGTCGGCGACGAGAGCGACCCCGCGCACGGCGATCTCGCCGCGACGATCGAGCTCGCCATCGCCATGCTCGAACACAAGGAGCACCGCGCCTTCCTCGAGCGCTTCATCGCCCCGGAGGACCGCCGCAAGCTCCTCGAAGACGGCGGCATCGACGCCCTGTTGCCGAGCTTCGCCGCCGACAAGGCCGACGCGCTGCTCGAGATCCTCCGCGATCTCCGCGGCCGCTCCCCTCGCCGCGAAGGTCAGCGCGCGATCTTCGACCGGGGCGGCAACAAGGAGGTCATCTGGGTCTTCGCGAACGGCCGCTGGTACATCAAGAACTGACGCCGCGTCGTCCGACCCTTCGGCTCACATCGCCGTGCGGGTGCCCTTCGCCACGAGCTTGGTCGCGTCGACGAAGACCCCTCCGCCGCAGAGCGTGACGGCGAAGTTGCGAAGCGGGACGACTGCGGGGCCCCGGAGCACCGTCCCGTTGCCGTCGAAGCTCGAGCCGTCGTACGGGCAGGTCGAGACGCCCGACTTCGAGGCGATCGTGAGCTGCTCGGAGTTCCGGAGCGTGCAGATGTCGGAGTAGGCCCAGAATCCCCCGGAATCGCGCGCCACGAACACGTGCGTGAGCAGCGACGGTTGTTTCCACGTGCCTACGGGAAAGTCGTTCTCGAGGCCGACGAAGGTGCCCACGGTGCAGCCCGTCGCGTCGAAGGGGACGTCGGGGGTGTCAGCGTCGATGCGACTCGCGGCATCGATCTCCGCGGCGTCGTTCTCGGGATCCTGGTTGTCGGTCGGGAGCGAGCCTCCAGAGCCGCTGCACGCGAAGACCAGCACCGGCGTCGCGAGGCTGCAGAGCACGCGTAGCGACGCCCGGAGGCGAACGGTCGGCGTCGCTCCTTCGGGCCGGCATCGAGTCGTCGACATTCGCTTCGGCCCCGCGCGCGAACGGGCTCGCGTCGCTCGGCTGCGCCGCGTCGTCCCCGCCTCCCCATGGATACGCGGCATGCGGCCGGAGGTTACCGGGCGAGGGGCGGCCTCGCGGGAGAGCCAAGGTCGAGGCGGGCACGCCGCTCGTGACCGGTCACCGGGGCGGCCCGTGCGCGCGCTCGCTCACGCCCGATAGGTTACGGGCTCCGGCGTCCCGCTCCGCGCGCGCCGTGCTCGGAAGCCGCGCAGCCACTCCAGCGCCGCGAGCAGCATCGGGCCGCCGAGCGAAGTCGCGACGCACGCCAGCGTGAGCACGAAGCCGCCGCCGTCGCGCTCGAGCGTCATCCACTCTTCGGGGCCTGGCGGCGTGGCGATCGGGCCGTGCGCCTTGGCGAGCGCGACGGCGAGCGCAGGATCGTCGACGTCCGCGCCCGCCGCGAGGCGCGCCGTCTCGTCGGCGTCGCGCTCGGCCTGGAAGCGTCGGCCGGCCGCGCGCTCCGCGTCGAAGCGGCGCCGCAGCTCCGCGACCGTGAGCCCGGGCTCGATCGCCTCGAGCACGCGCGTGAGCTGCGCCACGCGGTCGTCGGCGTACGAGCGGAGCCACGCCTGCGCCTCCGGATCCGGGTGGAAGCGCTCGGCCAGCTCCCGGGCGCGCAAGTACCCCTCGACGGCGAGGTACGGCTCCCCCGCGTGCTCGGCGAGCTGCGCGATCGCGAGCGCGCTGTGCGGGTTCGGTCCGCCGCCGAAGACCCACATCCCGAGCAGCCCGAGCGCGGGCTCGTCGAAGTCGATCGGGAGCGTCGCGAACGCGCGGGGGAGCGTGTCCGTCGCGTCGCTCGCCGCGGACATCACGCGCTGGAAGCCATCCTCCGCGCCGGCCGCCACGATCCCGCCGCGCAGGCAGCGCCGCTGGGCGTCCGAGAGGCGCCCCTCGTCGATGGCAGACGCGTCGAGCTGGCGAAGGCAGGCGAGCTCGGCGTGCTCGAGGATGTCCGGCGCGAGCGGCGAGACCGGTCGCGCGAGCGCGTCGCCGAGCAGGTCGTAGCGGCGTAGCAGCGCGGGCTGGCACGCCGCCGTGCGGATCCAGTCGAGCGCCGCGAGCTGCCACATCTCGCGCCCGAAGTGCGCGCCCGGGTGGATGGCGATGGCGTCGAGGAGCCAGCTGCGGGCCTCGGCCGCCGTCCTCGCGGCGGTCGGCTCGCATCGCCAGACGTCCGCGAGCGCCTGGTGCGCCAGCACGGTCGCGAGGTTCGCCGCGGCCTGGTAGCGCGGGCGATCGCGCTCCGTGAGCGGCGTCGCCATGCGCGCCGAGCGCACGTCCGGATCGACGCCGAAGAGGTCCCGCATCACCGGCCCGGCGGCGCTCGGCTCGGGCTCGCGCACGCCGAGCAGCGCGAGCTTGCGACGCATCAGCGCCTCTCCTTCGGCCGGTCTGCGCAGCTGATCGAGGCTCACCGCCGCGTCGTCCATCGCGTCGAGGGCCGCGGGCTCCCGCTGCGCGCCGCGCCGCTCCGCCGCCTCGATCGTCGCGAGGCGTTTCGCCAGCCTCGCCTCGTGCCAGGCGCGCGATGGCCGCTCGTACCGGTCCGTGAGGATGTCGTGGAGCATCGCGAAGCGCAGCGACGTGCCGCCCGCCACCGGCGCCACGTGGTGCAGCGCGGGCACGCGCTCGCCCCAGCGGAGCCACGCGCGCGGCACGCCCCCCACCGCGACCAGCGGCGGAGCCACGACCGCGCAGGCGATGGCGAGGGCGTGTCGACGCGCGAGCCTCTGCCGCAGCAGCGACCGCGGCGACGGTTGGCGCGCCGCGCGCCCCATCGCGAGCTCCCGGTCGGCGAGCAGCGTGGCCGCGAGCCCGGTCGCCGCGACCAGGACCACCGCCCACGCCACCCGATCGTGTTGCTCCGCCGCAGGCACCGCCGCGACCGCGTAGCTCGATCGGAATTGCGCCTCTCGTCGCGCGACCGCCGTGTCGTTCAGGCACGCCCAGGCCACGCCGCTCGATGCGCCGATCGCCAGGAACGCCACGAGCCCGAGGACCCGCGCCCGCCCCCCGCGCAAGGCCACCGCCGCCGCGAACCCCCCCGAGACACCGCCGACCATGCCCACAGAGGACGCCCGAGCACCGCCGCCCTGTTCCCCCGATCTCGCATCGATCTCCACCAAACCGCCTCGCGCGCGTCTGGCCGCCGGAGGCAGCCTACGGCCACGAGCTGCTCGTCCACTCCTTCCCCCGCTCGTCGCGAACGATCACGCGCTGCCCGCGCCGCTCGCGTCGCCGCCGCGACGGAGGCCGATCGCCGTCGCTCGGAAACAGCACGCGCACCAGCACGAGCCCCGCCAGGAACCCGCCGACGTGCGCCCACCACGCCACGCCCCCCTCCGCGACCCCCTGCGCCCGCAGCGCGAACACGCCGCGGATCAGGTTCATCGCGAACCACTCGAGCACGAACAGGAACGCCGGCACGTTGAACAACAGCGGTACGATCACGATGGGGATGACCGTGCGGATCCGCTGCCACGGGTAGAGCGACACGTACGCCGCCAGCACGCCGCCGATCGCGCCCGACGCGCCCATCATCGGCAACGTCGAGCTCGGACCGACGACCACCTGCGCCACCGCCGCCGCGACGCCCCCAAGCACGTAGAGCGCGAAGAAGCGCGCGTGCCCCAGCGCGTCCTCCACGCCGCGCCCGAAGATCCAGAGGAACCAGAGGTTGCCGAGCAGGTGGAACCACCCGCCGTGCAGGAACATGCTGGTGAAGATCGTCAGCACGCCGTGGGCCGGATCGAGCTCCGTGAGCACGCGCGGCACCAGCCCCCACACGAGCGGGAAGCGCGTCGCGCCCGCCTCGACCATCGCCTGCTCGCCGATGAACGCGAACAAGTTCGCCAGCAGCAGCGCGCTCACGACGAGCGGCGGGCGACGCACGACGCGGGGGTCGCGGACCTCGCCGAGCGGGAGCATGCTGGCAAGCTAACGATGGAGCGCGAGGTTCGCCACGGCCCGGGGGCTACGAGCGGCGCGGAGCGCCACGAAGCGCAGCACGTCGAGGCGGGGCCCGTCGTCGGGGCGGGGGCGATCGTCCTGGTCGAGGCCGCCGCGCTCGGCCTCGAGGGGGACGCCCTCCACGTGCTGCTCATCCGCCGCGGGCACGCCCCGGCGAAGGGGACCTGGTCGCTCCCGGGCGGGCGCGTGCAGCGGGGCGAGCGGCTCGTCGACGCCGTCGCGCGCGAGGTGCTCGAGGAGACCGGGCTCGCGGTCGACGTGCGTGAGCTCGTCGAGGTGGTCGAGCTGATGGCCCCCGAGTTCCATTACGTCGTGATGGACTACCGCGCGACCCTGCGGGAAGGGCTCGCGCGGCCGATCCGCCCGGTCGCCGGCGACGACGCCGACGACGCGCGCTTCGTGCCGCTCGACGCTCTCGCGAGCTACGCCGTGACGGAAGCGGTGGCGCGCGTGGTGAGCAAGGCGCTCGTGGCGCGTGAGGCGCATGAAGCGCATCAGGCGCGGCCGCTCAGCGGCGCAGGAGCTTGAGCAGCACGTCGTCGCCGATCGGCTCCACGCCCTCCAGCCGGTAGCGCGGCGCCTCCGCCGGCGTGATCGGCGACAGCCCGCCCAGCGCCGCGGCCCCCTGCGCGCCGCGCGCGATCGGCGCGACGAACCAGGCGA
>CAIXWQ010000294.1 GCA_903923175.1 uncultured delta proteobacterium
CGGAAGAAGAGTGACGCGCGAGTCCGCCGACGGCGGGACGCGGAAACGGTGAGCTCCCGCGCTCGCGCCGCCGCCTCGCAAGGGGTGACGGCGCGGCGCCGCGGTCGAGATCACGAGTCGCACGGATAACATTTTGATAGGCGGCGCCCGCGTGAGGGCGCATCGAGCGGCAGCAGCGCCGCTCCGAACTTCGGAGGCCACGTGAGGGACATCTTCAGCTTCTTCGAGAAGCCCAAGGACCCGCTCTCGTTCAGCGCGATCCGCATCTCGCTCGCCAGCCCGGACAAGATCCGGGAGTGGTCGCACGGCGAGGTGAAGAAGCCCGAGACGATCAATTACCGTACGTTCAAGCCCGAACGTGACGGCCTCTTCTGCGCGAAGATCTTCGGGCCGGTGAAGGACTACGAGTGCAATTGCGGCAAGTACAAGCGCATGAAGCACCGTGGGATCGTGTGCGAGAAGTGCGGCGTCGAGGTGATCCAGTCGAAGGTGCGCCGTGAGCGCCTCGGCCACATCAACCTCGCGACGCCCGTCGCGCACATCTGGTTCCTCAAGAGCCTTCCGAGCCGCATCGGCGCGATGGTCGACATCTCGCTGAAGGACCTCGAGAAGGTCCTCTACTGCGAGGCGTTCCTCGTCATCGACCCGAAGGAGTCGCCCTACCAGAAGGGCCAGCTCCTCAAGGAGGACGAGTACAACCAGATCGTCGACCAGTACGGCGACGACTTCCTCACCGCCAAGATGGGCGGCGAGGCCCTGCTCGAGATGCTCAAGAGCATCGATGTGCACAAGCTCTCCGAAGAGCTGCGCATCGAGATGAAGAGCGCGTCGAGCGAGGCGAAGAAGAAGAAGTACGCCAAGCGCCTGAAGGTGCTCGAGGCGTTCCGCGAGAGCGGCAACCGCCCCGAGTGGATGATGCTCTCGGTGATCCCGGTGCTCCCGCCGGATCTCCGTCCGCTCGTCCCCCTCGACGGCGGCCGCTTCGCGACGTCGGACCTCAACGACCTCTATCGCCGCGTCATCAACCGCAACAACCGCCTGCAGCGCCTGCTGGAGCTCAACGCGCCGGAGATCATCATCCGGAACGAGCGCCGCATGCTGCAAGAGGCGGTGGACGCGCTGTTCGACAACGGCCGTCGCGGCAAGACGATCACGGGCCCGAACAAGCGCCCGCTGAAGTCGCTCAGCGACATGCTGAAGGGGAAGCAGGGGCGCTTCCGCCAGAACCTCCTCGGCAAGCGCGTCGACTACTCCGGCCGCTCGGTCATCGTCGTCGGCCCGGCGCTCAAGCTGCACCAGTGCGGCCTGCCGAAGAAGATGGCGCTCGAGCTGTTCAAGCCGTTCATCTACAACAAGCTCGAAGAGCGCGGCTTCGTCAACACCATCAAGTCTGCGAAGAAGATGGTGGAGAAGGAGAAGCCCGAGGTCTGGGACATCCTCGAGGACGTGATCAAGGAGCACCCGGTGCTCCTCAACCGCGCCCCGACGCTGCACCGCCTCGGAATCCAGGCGTTCGAGCCCGTGCTCATCGAGGGCAAGGCCATCCAGCTGCACCCGCTCGTCTGCGCGGCGTTCAACGCCGACTTCGACGGTGACCAGATGGCCGTGCACGTGCCACTCTCGGTCGAGGCACAGATGGAAGCGCGCGTGCTCATGATGAGCACGAACAACATCCTCTCGCCCGCGAACGGGAAGCCGATCATCAACCCGACGCAGGACATCGTCCTCGGGCTGTAC
>CAIXWQ010000295.1 GCA_903923175.1 uncultured delta proteobacterium
GCCGGACGCGGCCGGCGCGTACGCCCCGCGGGACGGGCGAAGCGCGCCAGACTCGCCGGTCGCGCGCGGCGAACGCGGCGACCATGGCGAGCGCGCGCGAACCGCGGAGACCGAGGTCGCGCTCCCCGCGCGGCTGTTCGTGGGCGCTCCGCTCGCCGGGATGCGGGTGCTCGCGATCGAGCCCGCCCGGCCGGGGCACCGGCTGACGCTCGGCGTAGGGGCGACGCGCCTCGAGCTGCGCGTGCGTCCTCACGTCGCCTCCGCGCCGTTCTCCCTGCGCATCGGCGGCTGGGCTGTCGACGTGGCCGATCCGGCCGCGCTCGGGGCCAAGGAGCGCGAGGCGATCCGCGCGCTCGTGCAGGCGCTCGCGCGGCCTCCTTCGCGCTGAAGAGCCGGGCGCGGCGCTCGGGATCCCGCGGGGAATCGCGCGGCGCGCGCGGCGCCCGGCCGCTACACTCCGCGCTGGATGCGAACCGAGCGGGTCACGACGAACCTTTCGTGCAACCAGAACTGCACGTACTGCGACAGCCGCGCATCGCGCGACGAGCGGGCGTTCGTGGTCCCCTCGGCGGTGCTCGCGCGGCTCGACGCGGCGCTCGCCGGCGGGGCGACGGAGATCGTGCTCACGGGGGGCGAGCCGACGCTCCGGCGCGATCTCGCGGCGCTGGTCGCGCACGCGAAGGCGAAGGGGGCCGCGCGCGTGGTGCTCGAGACGAACGCGACCGCGATCGACGCGCCGCTCGCCGAGGCGCTCCGCGCGGCGGGCCTCGATCGCGCGCGCGTGAACGTCGCGGCCTGGGGCGAGGCGCTGGACGCGATCACCCGCGATCCGGGCGGCTTCGAGGCGACGCGGCGCGGCCTGCGCGCGCTGCGCGACGCCGGGATCGAGCTCGAGATCGCGGTCGCGCTGGTGCGGGCCAACGCGCCGCTGGTGGCCGCGCTGCCGGCCGCGCTCGTCGCCGAGCTCGGCGGCCCCGAGCGTGCGGCGATCCGCGCGCTGGTGCTCTCGGTGCCGGTGCGGGCCGGAGAGCGTGCCGGGGCCGACGCGCTGCTCGACTACGTGGAGGCCGCGGCGTGCATCACGGCGCTCGACGCGGCCGCGCGCGCGGTGGGGTTGCCCGTGCGCCTGCTCGCCGAGTCGGGGCCGCCGCCGTGCGTCTTCCCCGCGCGCGCGCGCCCGACGCACCTCTACGCGATGACGCGCCTGCCGCGGCGGCGGCCGGAGTGGACGCTGGTCGACGCGTGCGAGGGGTGCCGCGTGGTCGACCAGTGCGCGGGCTTCCCGCGGGCGTACGTCGCGGCGCACGCGCTGCCGCCGCTCGCGCCGGTCGCCGAGGAGCGCGTGCGGCGTCGGCTCTCGGTCATCTCCTCCATCGAGGAGCAGATCGCGCGCGAGTTCGTCACCAAGAACCGCCTCGATCACGAGGGGCGCACGCTCGACGAAGAGGTCATCCGGGTGCAGTTCCACTGCAACCAGGCGTGCCGCTTCTGCTTCGTCTCGACGCACCTGCCGACCCCGGCCGACGACGCGGTGCGCGCGGCGATCACGTCGGCCGGCGCGCGCGGCGTGAAGATCACGCTCTCGGGCGGCGAGCCGACCCTCCACCCGCGGCTCGCCGAGTACGTGCGCCTCGCGCGCGCGAGCAGCGCGCTGCCGGTGCTGCTGCAGACGAACGCGGTGCGGCTCGACGACCTCGCCCTCGCGCGCTCGCTCGTCGAGGCCGGGCTGCAGCAGGCGTTCGTGTCGATGCACGGCAGCGAGCCCGCCACCGGCGACGCGATCACCGGCGCGCCCGGCACCTTCGCGCGCACGCTGATCGGCGTCGATCACCTGTACGCGCTCGGCGTCTCGCTCGATCTCAATTTCGTGCTCTGTGAGACCAACTACACGGAGCTGCCGGCGTTCGTGCGCCTGCTGGCCGCGCGCTGGCCCAAGGCCATGGCGAACGTGTCGTTCGTCGCCCCCTCGACCGACGTCGTGCCCCGCGACCGCGAGTTCATCCCGCGCTACGCGGACGTGCTGCCGTTCCTCGAGGAGGCGATCTCGGAGGCCGCGCGGCTCGGCGTGCGCATCGGCGGCTTCGAGTCGATGTGCGGGATCCCGCTCTGCCTCGTGCCGGCGAGCCTGGAGCCGTTCTTCGACAAGAGCGCGATCGTCGAGGGGTTCGATCAGGGCGAGTTCGTGAAGACCGACGCGTGCCGCGCGTGCGAGCTGTCGACGCGCTGCTTCGGGCTGCGGCGCGGGTACCTCGAGCTGCACGGCGAGCACGAGCTGCGCCCGGTCACGCGCGCGTCGCGCGCGTCGCGCGAGGCGCGCTGACGAGTCACGCGGGGATCGCGCGGACGATCAGGCCGATCGCCTCGCGATCGCCGGCGTCGA
>CAIXWQ010000296.1 GCA_903923175.1 uncultured delta proteobacterium
CGCCGCGATCGCGTGGCTCGCGCGGGGCTGAGAGACTGTGAAACATTCTCTCCGGTGGGGTTTGGCCCCGACGAATCGCATTCGGCGGGGCGGGGCGGTGCCGACCGCCCCGGTGGGCAGTGAAGAGCGCGGGATCTTTCCCGCGCTCTGAGCCCCGGCGCGTCGATCAGCCCGCCCCTCCGGGCACGGCGCGTGCGGCCAGCTGCAGCAGCTCGGTCAGCCGCCGCGCGAAGCGGTTCGGATCGGCGATCTTGCTCCCCTCCGTCAGCAGCGCCTGATCGTGCAGGAGCTCGATCCACTCGACGAGCCTCGGGCTCGCCGCGTCGCGCTCGAACTCCGCCTTCAGCGAGGCGACGAGCGGGTGCTCGGCGTTGAGCTCCAAGGTGCGCCTCGCCGGCATCGCCTCGCGCCCGTGGCGACGCAGCACCTGCTCGAGGTACGCGTGGTGCTGCCCCTCGCCCACCACGAGGCAGCACGGAGAGTCGGTGAGGCGCGCGGACACGCGGACCTCGGCGACCTGCTCCGCGAGCACCTCCTTCACGCGTGCGAGGAAAGGCTCGAGCTCCTTCGCGTGGGCCGCGCGCGACGACTCCTCGGCGGAGTCGCCGAGCTTCAGATCGGCGCGCATCGCCGACACGAGCGGCTTGCCCTCGAACGAGCGGAGCGCGTCTGCGACCAGCTCGTCGACGGGATCGGTGAGGAACAGCACCTCGTAGCCCCGCTTCGCGAGCGCCTCGATGTGAGGGCTGCTCGCGAGCGTCTTCTCGGACTCGCCGAGCACGTAGTAGATGCCCGGCTGCCCCTCGACCATCCGCGCGACGTACGCCTCGAGCGACACGAGCGCGTCGAGCTTCACGTCCTTCGCGTCCTTCGCGTCGGCCGCGTCTTTCGCCTCGTACGCGCCCTTCGCGTCGCTCACGACCGAGCCCGCCGCGAGCGCCGCCTTCGAAGACGGATACCGCAGCAGCTTGGCGACGCGCTCCTTGCTCTCCCAGTCGGTCGCCACCGCCTCCTTGAGCGACACGCCCCACGACCTCCAGAACGTGAGGAAGTCCTCGGGCTTCTCCTTCGCCAGCTCCTCCAGCAGCTCGAGCACCTTCTTGGCGACCTGCTTGCGGATGGTGCGGACGATCTGCGAGTCCTGCAGCGTCTCGCGCGAGACGTTCAGCGGCAGATCGTCCGAGTCGATCACCCCGCGCAGGAAGCGCATCCACGGCGGGAGCAGCTCGCGGCAGTCGTCCATGATGAACACGCGCTTGACGAAGAGCCGCACGCCGCGCCGCTCGTCTTGCGACTCGAAGAGCGGCGGGTGCTCGGGGATGTACAGCAGCGCCGTGAAGACCTGCGTCCCCTCCACGGTGAAGTGCGCGCGCGCGAGCGGCTCGTCCCCCTCGTGGGTCAGGTGCTTGAAGAACTCCGCGTGCTGCTCCTCGGTGATCTCGGCGCGCGGGCGCTGCCAGAGCGCGCTCGCACGATTGGCGGTCTCGAACGTCGTCTCGGTCTTCGCGTCGTCGCCCGAGCCGACCCGCTCCGTCTTCTGCACGAGGATCGGGTAGGCGACGAAGTCCGAGTAGCGCCGCACGAGCTCCTCGAGCTGCCACGCCTCCAGGAACTGCTTCTGCTCCTCCTTGAGGTGAAGGACCACGGACGTGCCGACCTTCGCCCGCTCGATCGGCTCGACCACGAAGCCCGATTTCGCGTCGCTCGACCAGCGGAAGGCCTCGCTCGACCCGGCCGCGCGGCTCTCCACCACGACGCGATCGGCCACCAGGTACGCGCTGTAGAAGCCGACTCCGAACTGCCCGATGAAGCTCGCGTCGGTCTTGCCGGCGCGCTTCATCGACTCGAGCAGCTCACGCGTGCCGGAGTGGGCGATGGTGCCGAGATTGGCGATCAGCTCCTCGCGCGACATGCCGACGCCGGAGTCCTCGAGGGTGAGCGTGCCTTCCTCCGCGTCGGGGACGAGCCGGATCTCGAGCGGGGCGTCGCCGGCGAGCAGCTCCGGCTCGGTCAGCGCGCGGAAGCGGAGCTTGTCGAGCGCGTCGGACGCGTTGGAGATCAGCTCGCGGAGGAAGACCTCCTTGTGGCTGTACAGCGAGTGGATGACCAGATCGAGGATCTGGGAGACTTCGGCCTGGAAGGGGAAGGACTCGGGGGTCACGGACGGGGCAGACATGGATCGCACCTCGGGGCGTCGGGTTCGGGTCCCGGCGCGCGCCGGGCGTCCCGTTCTGGAGCAGCCACGGAACTTAATATCGCCCCTCGCACACGCAAACTAGCCTCCCGGGGCGTGTCCGAACCACGCGCGCCCTCCCCCCACGACGCCGCGCTCCTCGCGATCCTCGAGCGCGCCTTCGCCCAGCATGCGGGCGCCGACGCGGTCATCGATCCGGCGGAGCTCCAACGCGCGCTGCGCCTGCGCAGCCCCTACCTCGCCAAGCGCATCTTCCACGCGTTCGATCGCGACGGCGACGGGCTCATCCGCAAGGACGAATTCGTCGGCGCGGTGCGCGCGCTCGTCGCCGGCACCCCGCGCGACAAGCTCGAATTCGCCTTCCGGATCCACGACGCGGACGGCGACGGCACGCTCGACCGCGACGAGCTGACGCGCATGATCGCCATCGCGCTCGCCGAGAGCGAGACGCTCGAGCGCGCGACCCAGCCGGCCGAGCACCTCGCCGCGGCCCTCATCGCGAAAATCGACACGAACGGCGACGGCCGCGTGAGCCTCGACGAGCTCGAGCGCGCGGTCGAGCGCAGGCCGTGGCTCCTCGAGAAGATGACCCGCAACGAGGCGATCTGGATCGCGCCGAACGAGGAGCTGATCGGCTGGCTCGACCACGAAGCGAAAGGCCAGGCCGCCGCCCTGCCCGCCGCCGATCACGGCAAGGCGCCGCGCGTGGCGCTCGCCATCTGGATCGTCGCCAACGTCGGGCTGCTCGGCGCGATGGTGGCGCGCGGCTTCGTGCTCGGGCAGCAGCCGCCGATGCTCCTCGGGCGGGCGCTCGGGGCCTGCCTCGACCTGAACGGCGCGCTGATCCTCGTGCCGATGATGCGCGGGCTGCTCACCCGGCTGCGCGCCAGCTGGATCGGGAAGTCGGTGCCGGTCGACGAGTCGATCGAGTTCCACAAGATCGTAGGCCACACGCTCTTCGCGCTCGGCGTCACGCACGGCGTCGCGTACGTGCTCGCCTACGCGACGGGCCACTCCGCGGGGCTCGGCCACCTGCTCGGCGCGACCCGCGTCGGGCTCACCGGCGTGATCTTGCTCGCGGTCTTCGCCGTCATGTGGGTCTTCTCGCTCGGCTTCATCCGGCGCACGCGGCGCTTCGAGCTCTTCTACTTCACGCACCTGCTCTACGTGGCGTGGCTCGGCCTCACGATCGCGCACGCGCCGAAATTCCTGTTGTTCGCGGGGCTGCCGCTGCTCGGCTTCGCCATCGAGCAGCTCCGGCGCCTGCGTCGGCGCGCCCCCGCGAGCGCGGTCGTCACCGCGAAGGCGCTCCGCTCCGGCGTGACCTCGCTCGAGATCGCGCGGCCACGAGGCTTCGCCTTCCAGGCGGGCGACTACTGCTTCCTGCGCATCCCCGAGATCGCGCGCCACGAGTGGCACCCGTTCACGATCAGCTCGGCCCCCGAGCGCGCGGAGCTCGGCTTCCACGTCCGCGCGCTGGGCAACTGGTCGTCGTCGCTGCGCCGCCACGTCGAGGAGGGGCGCGGCCCGCTCACCGCCTACGTCGACGGCCCCTACGGCTCGCCGAGCGCGCACATCTTCGAGTCGCGGCACGCGGTGCTGATCGGCGCGGGCATCGGCGTGACGCCGTTCGCGAGCGTGCTCGAGAGCATCGTGCTGCGCGCCAACGGGCAGAGCGAACGCCCTTCCAAGCTCGCGAACGTGCACTTCTTCTGGCTGAACCGAGACGCCTACTCGTTCGAATGGTTCGGCGCGCTGCTCCGCGATCTCGAGCAGCTCGACGAGCGGCGGATGCTGGAGGTGCACCTCTGCATGACCGGCGGCGGCGCCGGCGTGACCGCGCTCGGCCTGGAGCTCGCACGCGAGGTGATGCACGGCGCCGGCCGCAGCGACGTCTACACCGGGCTCCGCCACCACACGCACGCCGGCTCGCCCGACTGGGAGAAGCTCCTCGGCGCGATCGCGAAGCAGCACGGCAGCGAAGGCGTGGACGTCTACTTCTGCGGCCCCCCGGGGCTCGCCGCGCGCCTGCGCCCGCTCTGCGCGCGCCTCGGCATGCCCTTCCGCGAGGAGCGGTTCTGATGACCACGCGTAGCCTCGGCGGCCTCATCCTCTCGTTCGCGTCGTTCGCGTCGTTCGCGACGCTGCTCGCCCTCACGTGCGCAGGCTGCGGCGGAAACGACCGCGTCCCCGCGGGCAAGGACGGCGCGTGCGCCACCTGCCACCTGCCGGACTTCCAGGGAGCGCACGGCCACCCCGGCTCGAAGCCCACGACGTGCGCGGTGTGCCACACGCAGACGAGCTGGCATCCGACGGTGCTCGAGCACCGCTGGGCGCTGGACGGCGCGCACGAGAAGGCGAAGTGCTTCGCCTGCCACACCGGCGACCCGCCCAAGTACCAGGGCCTGAAGCACGCCTGCGTCGACTGCCACCGCAAGGACTACGAGAAGGCCAAGGGGCACAAGGACAAGGCGGAGACCTGCGACGACTGCCACCTGACGACGTCCTGGAAGGACAAGAAGAAGAAGGCGAAGAAGGGCGGGTAGCGCCCGGCGCGTCGCGGGCGGTCGCGCGCGCACGACGGCGCCGCCCATCCGGCGCACGGCGGGGCGAAAGAAAGTCGGAAACATTTCCTCTGCCCGCGCGTCCAATGTTCGCGACCGTGCTGGGCGAGCCCACCGTCACCCACGACGAATCGCATTTGACAACGACTCGAAGCTCTGTTAGAACATCGACTCACAGCACGAGAGACGAAACGAACCATCCCATGTCGACCAACCTCTTCCATCGCGAACCCCTCCGAGCGCCCCAGGCGCGAGGTCGGGTCTTCCTCGCGGGCGGCCCAGCCGCCACGAGCGAAGCGCGTTCGGTGGGCGGTCCCGTCGCCTGGCCCAGCCTCTTGCAGGGCTCGTTTCGGCTCTATCCGCAGCTCGATTGCAGTTTCGCGCGCGCCTTCCCGAAGGGGGAGGCCCAGCGCTAGTCCCGGGTGATCCCCATCGGTGACGTCGCAAGACGCCCCTGAAGGCCGCCTCGGGAACCCCGAGGGCGGCCTTCGATCATTTTCCCGGACCATTCTCGGGACGACGAAGGGCCGCAGGCCCGCTCCCCCGCGGACGCCTCGAGGGTCGGGGCCGCGGCCGGCGCGGCTCCTTGGGTCCGGTACGGGCCCTCGTCCGCTCCGCGAGCTCGAGCCAGGCGTGTGCCCGGCCTCGCGCTCTCTGTCCTCATCGTGCCCGGGCGCTTCCCGGTGCCCTACATCTCGCGCGCCGGGGCTCCATCCCGGCCTCGCACCGATGCGCCTTCAAATGCGCTTCATCGGTCCATTCAATCGCGCTTGTGACCACGGATCCGTAGCGTAATGGTCAGCGCAGCCGGCTCTTAACCGGCACGGTGAGGGTTCGACTCCCTCCGGATCCACCGCTCCGCCGCCTCGCGGAGCGCGGGCCGAGATGCGTCGTCTTCGCGAGGGAAACACTCCTCGTCCGGCGACGCGTCCCGCTCCGCTCCCTCTGATCCGGGATCGTCTAATCGGCAGGACTCGAGGCTCTGACCCTCGGAATGGTGGTTCGACCCCACCTCCCGGAACCGATCCGCTCGTCGGCGCACGCGCCGCGGGCCCTGGTCTTTGACAATCAAGCCAACTGGACGGCTCCACGCTTCCCAGCGTGTCGCCGTCCGTGTGAGGAGCTCGACCGCGCCGCTTCCCGGCGTCGCGCGCGGGCCCCTCGACGGTAGACGCCCGAATGCGAGGGTTCTCGCACGGGCGCGGAGGTCCGAGTCCCAAGGGACGCATGACGACCTCGCCCCTGCCCCGAGCGATCGGGGCGGGCGGACGACGCGCTCACTGGGTGCCTACCGCATTGCGAAGTAGCTCAATGGCAGAGCGTCCGGCTGTTAACCGGTGAGATGGTGGTTCGACTCCACCCTTCGCAGCCGGGCGCGAGACCTCGAGGTCTCGTTGGCCGCTCGAGTCGTCGGAGGACGACACCTTCCTGGTACGAAGGAGAGACGGGTGCGACTCCCGTGAGCGGCTCCACCTGAACGAACGCGCGTTGCCGCCTGCGTGGGCCCCCTCCCCCAACGAGGAGCACCCACGAGCCCGCGAACGCGCGCTCGGATGGGGATCGCGAGCATGGTCCAACAGTAGGGTCCGGGTCTTCCAAGCCTTGGGATGCGGGTGCAACTCCCGCTGCTCGCTCGAGGTGTGTCGACGCCTCGCCGCACGTGCGGTGGGGGAGCACGAATGTCCTCGCTCGTCCGCCAACGAGGTGGGGGAGCGCGAACGGCCTCGCTCGTCCGCCAACGAGGTGGGGGAGCGCGAACGGCCTCGCTCGTCCGCCAACGAGGTGGGGGAGCACGAGGGGGTGATCGCTCCCCCTCGTAGGGCTCGCGGAGCGAGCCCGTTGTGACCGGTCCGGCAGCTCGATGGTCGAGCGCTCGGTTGAAGCCCGAGAGGTGAGGGTTCGATTCCCTCCTGGACCACCCGCGACGAATGCAGAGAGGACTACATTGGGATCCGGAGGGGCTGGTTCGACTCCAGCGTCCTCGACCCGCGAGGTCGAGGACGAGCTCGCGCGAGCGCCGGATGGCCGCAAGGCCTGCTGTCTTCTCCCCCTGGTCGTCGCGACTCTCATTTGGGCATAGCTCAGCCTGGCCAGAGCGCCTGTTTCGGGAACAGGAGATCGCGGGTTCGAATCCCGCTGCCCAGACCGTGGCCCCGCCGAGCCCTCGTGCGAGGCGGGGCCACCGTGACGAATGAACGAGTGGACTACACCTGGCAATTCGGAGGTAGCAGGTTCGAATCCGGCCCCGATCCGCTCGCGAGAGCGGCGAGGGTCCTCCGCGGGCGCCGCAGAAACCAGCGCCCGATGTCCATTCACCCCTCGTCGTCGCGACTTCTCCTGGGTGTAGCTCAGTCCGGCCAGAGCGCCTGCTTCGGGAGCAGGAGATCGCAGGTTCGAATCCTGCCACCCAGACCGTGACCATGGTGTAGCGGTATGCACGGCTGGTTGTGCCCCAGCAAGCCTGGGTTCGAGTCCCAGTGGTCACTCCACGAGCGCTTCGAGGCGCGTTCACGAAGGTCCGAGCGCGAGGCGCAACGCGGCTTCCAACCCCGCGGACGGGGGTGCGACTCCCTCCGGGCCTGCCACGACCAGGTGCTCGAGGAGCGACTTCGCGCTGCAAACGCGAGTTGTTGGGGTGCGACTCCCCTCCTGGTCTCCGCGTGGGCCCTGCCGCTCACGCTCGCGTCGCCATCGTCTAACAGCAGGACACCCGGCTCTCTACCGGCGAACGGGGGTGCGAATCCCCCTGGCGATACCACTTACCTCCACCGATGGAATCGGTGCCGAGACTACGAATCTTGGTCGGGACGTTCGATTCGTCCTGGAGGTGCCAACTTCTCCCGTCGAGCGATCTCGGCACTAGCCTTCTAAGCTCATTGGGATGGTTCGACTCCATCACGGGAGACCAGCGTGGCGCTCACGGTCGAGTGACGGAACCAGCAGACGACGTCGCCTCAGAAGCGGCGGCTCTTCGGAGCGTGAGGGTGCAACTCCCTCCTCGACCACCAACCATCCGCGAGCGTGGCGGAAACGGCAGACGCTTCCGGCTCAAACCCGGTAGGGCTTAGCGCCCATGGGAGTTCGATCCTCTCCGCTCGCACTTGCATTCGCACCATCCACCGCTCGCCCCCAGAAAGGAGGTGACCCATGTCCCGCGTTCTCGTGCTCACGCCGTCGTACGTGCCCCACAAGGTCATCTCTTGGGAGCGCGCCGTCATCATGTACTTCTCCGGAAAGGTCGACGTGCTCGACTCCTACGACGAGGAGCTCCGCTCTCCGTCGACCGTGCTCAAGATGCCCGCCGTGGTGAAGCTGAAGTGGCACCCGGCCGGCGTGAAGCGCTCGGTGAAGTTCTCGCGCGTGAACGTCTTCACCCGCGACGACTACCGCTGCCAGTACTGCGGCTCGCCCAAGCGCATGAGCGAGCTGAACTACGACCACGTCGTGCCGCGCCACGTCGGCGGGCGCACGATCTGGGAGAACATCGTCGCCTGCTGCTACCCGTGCAATTCTCGCAAGAAGAACCGCACGCCGGAGCAGGCGGGGATGAAGCTGCTGCGCAAACCGTACGTCCCGAAGACGCTCCCGTTCGCCACGCCGCGCTTCGACCCGAAGGAGATCCCCACGGTCTGGGCCGACTACGTGCGGGCGTTCTTCAAGGACGAGGCGGCCGCGTGACGAGGGCTCCGTGTCGGCGCAGCACACGCCGGCGCGGGGCCTCCTCTCGGAGGGTGATCTGGCCATCGGGCACCAGGCCCGTCTCGAAAGCGGTGCGGTCGCGAAAGCGGCTGGGGTTCACTGCCTGCGGTCGTGGTCCCTCCCGCACTCCGTCCAGCGAGCTGGACTCCGTGCACTCGGGTTCGAATCCTCCTCCCTCCTCGACTCGTCTGGCACGACCTTGGAAGTCGATTCCGCAGTGGTGCGGAGGCTCCCCGCTAAGGAGATCGTGGTCGCGAGGCCATGGCGTTCGACTCGTCCGACTTCCGCTCCGGCGCGTGCAACGCCACGCCGCTGGTTTTCGCCGGCCCGTCGTCCCTCCCGCACTCCGTCCAGCAAGCTGGACTCCGTGCACTCGGGATCGACTCGTCCGACTTCCGCTCCGGCGCGTGCAACGCCACGCCGCTGGTTTTCGCCGGCGGGCGCGCGGCTTCGCTTCACCTCTCGGCGCCGATTTCTCTCGGGGAGCGAAGGCGGGCTGGGACCCGCGGGTGGCTGTAAACCACTCGTCCTTCGCGAATACGAGGTTCGATTCCTCCGCTCCCCACCGCGACGTGGCCCCTCCGCGTCGCTCTTGCCCCTGAAGCTCAGCTGGTGGAGTGCCGCACTCGTAGCGCGGAAGAGCCGGTTCGATTCCGGCCAGGGGCTCCGTCGGGTCGCTCGTCTAGCGGTCAGGATCGGAGGTTTTCGCCCTCCGTGGCGGGGTTCGACTCCCCGGCGACTCACCGACGCGATGCGGAGCAGAGCTCTGCGTCGCGTCCAACCTCCACGAACGTGACGAATGCCTGTGAGGACTACACCCAATGACGGTCGAAGCTCCGGTGCGACTCCGGACGCCGGCTCCCTGTGCCGGCGTAGTGTAAGAGCAGCACACGAAAACGTCTTCACGATACTCGTCGTCACGCTCGTCAATTTCGAGAGACCTATGCTCACCATTCCGGTGGCGAATGAAGTCGGGACTACATCCATTAACGTGCGTCTCGACGTCCCCTGGTCGCCACCACTTCTTGTCTCCAGACTTCTCGTCGGATGCCTCGCGGGTCTACAACCAAGAGGGCGAGGAGGGGCCGGAGTCGCCACACGATCGCGCGCGCCTTCTCGGGTGCCCGCCGGCGCAGGTGGTCGTGCGGGTCGACAGACGGCTTTCCCCTGCAGTAGCGAAGATCGCCGGGACGTAGGCCCAGAAGCAGCCATCGTCTTAGGACCGCGTAACAGCGCACCGGCGTAGCGAGCCAGGGGGGCAGCGCTCAGCGCGTCCTCGCAACGACCCTCGAACCTTGGCCGACGAGAGGGGGCGAACGCGCGGCACCGCGCGCGCGCGCCCGCAACTCTCCACGGGTGGATCCCGCCGCGGGCCTCCGAAGCCGGCGCGCCTCGTTCGATTCGAGGTGGAGAGGCCAGCCACTCACGCAGGTGTAGTTCAATGGCAGAACGCTTGGTCGCCAGCCAAGACGAGCGGGTTCGATTCCCGCCACCTGCTCCAGCAGCGACCTTCGATTGCCCTCCGAAGAGCGCCGCGCGCTCACCCGATTGTCTATCGGAGAACAGGGGTGCACTCCCGGCGGTCGTGGTCCCTCCCGCACTCCGTCCAGCGAGCTGGACTCCGTGCACTCGGGGTCGACTCCCAGAACTTCTTTCTTTGCCCTCCGAAGAGCGCCGGGCGCTCACCCGATTGTCTATCGGAGAACAGGGGTTCGACTCCCCCGGGGGGCGCCAAGACGAATGTGTGTGGGGAGTACATGTCGTTGGTTCGAGTCCAATCCACCGTTGCGCCCGCGGGCGCCGTGGTGGTCGCCCAGTGGTAGGGCAGCCTCTCCCGCGTTCTCGTCGTCTTGATCTCGGACGGATGGTGAAATGGCAGACACTCCAGGTCGAGAACCTGGCGCCCCATCGCGAGCGTGAGGGTTCGACTCCCTCTCCGTCCACCGGTCGCCACGGGCGTGCGTTGCACGCCCTACGAGGGGGCGCACGCGGCGCTCCCCATCCTTGCCCCCCACCAGGCGCGTCGCCGCTCCGGGATGGTCGTCCAACCAGGAGGACTCCGGTCCTGCAAACCGGGAATCGGGGTGCAACTCCCCGCCATTCCACCCTCGCGTCGCCGAATCCGCGGCGGCGCGCTCCACGCCCTCTCACTCGAGGAAGCTGATCATGGCGAACAAGAAGATCTTTGCTTCGGCGCCCAAGGCGGCTCCGGCCGATGCAATCAACGAGGCGGGGGGCCGCGCGTACGCGCTGTCCTCGGAGCACGCCCTGGCCCAGTACGCCGCGACCGGCACGTTGAACCGCACGTTCTACGCGACCGAGTCGGAGCAGCTCGAGAAGACGGTCGCGCTCGCGGCCGCGTGCTCGCCGGAGTTCGTGGCGAAGGCCGCGATCTTCGCGCGCGAACGCGGCTACATGAAGGACATGCCGGCGTTGCTCGCGGCCTACCTCGCGAAGGCGGACGTGAAGCTCCTGTCGGCCGTCTTCCCGCGTGTCGTCGACTCGGGGAAGATGCTGCGCAACTTCGTGCAGATCATCCGTAGCGGGGTGATCGGCCGCAAGTCGTTCGGCTCGGCCCCGAAGCGCCTCGCACGCCAGTGGTTCGCGTCGCGCAGCGCGGAGAACGTCTTCCGTCAGTCGCTCGGCAACGAGCCGTCGATGGCCGACGTGATCAAGCTGGTGCGTCCGGTGCCGAACGACGAGTCGGGCAAGACCGACGTCGCGCGTCAGGCGCTGTACGGCTGGCTGATCGGCCGCGAGATCGATCGCGCGCTGCTCCCGCCTATCGTCCAGGCGTTCGAGGCCTTCAAGAAGGGCGAGGTGAGCGAGGTGCCGGCGGTTCCGTTCGAGATGCTGACCTCGCTGTCGCTGAACGGCGACGCGTGGAAGGCGATCGCACGGACGATGAGCTGGACGCAGCTCCGGATGAACCTGTCGACGCTCGCGCGTCACGGGGTCTTCGAGAGCTCGGCGCTCGTGCAGCAGGTCGCGTCGAAGCTCGCGAACGCGGGCGAGGTGCGGCGTGCGCGCGCGTTCCCGTACCAGCTCATGTCGGCGTTCAAGGCGAGCGCGGCGAACGTCCCGGCGGAGATCTCCCTCGCGCTGCAGCAGGCGATGGAGGTCGCGACCGAGAACGTCTCCTCGCTCCCGGGCAAGGTGTGGATCTGCCCGGACGTGTCCGGGTCGATGCACTCGCCGGTCACCGGCGCCCGCAAGGGCGCGACGTCGGCGGTCCGCTGCATCGACGTCGCCGCGCTGGTCGCCGCGGCGATCGTCCGCAAGAACCCGTCGGCCGAGGTCGTGCCGTTCAGCGACGACGTGGTGAGGCTGCCGCGCGCGCTGAATCCGCTCGACTCGGTGATGACGAACGCCGAGCTCCTCGCCAAGCTGCCGTCGGGCGGCACGGCGTGCAGCGCGCCGCTCCGGATGCTGAACGCCACGAAGGCGAAGGGCGACCTGATCGTCTACGTGTCGGACAACATGTCGTGGGCGGACTTCTCTGGCGCTTCGTACGGCGCGCAGCGGGCGCGCGGCACGAAGATGGCGGAGGAGTGGGCTCGCTTCAAGGACCGCAACGCGGCCGCGAAGCTGGTCCTGATCGATCTGCAGCCGTACGCGACGACGCAGGTCGCGGACGACTCGGACGTCTTGAATGTCGGCGGCTTCTCGGACCACGTGTTCGAGCTGCTGTCGCTGTTCGCGAAGGGTGAGCTCGGCGCGGATCACTGGGTGGAGCGGATCCAGTCGATCGCGTTGAGCTGATCCGAGGCCCTCACTGCCCGTGGCGACGTCCACGGGCGGTGAGCGGCCGACTGGCTGTGAGCCTGTAGAGGCCGAGCTCCCTCATGAGGAGCATCGCCGCGGTGCGACTCCGCGCACAGCCACTCACGACGCGCGGCGTGCCGTCTGGTGACGGCAACCGGCCAACACCCGGTCTCAGGAGGGTCCGATTCCCTCGCCGCGCACGACTCTCTCTCTCACCCTCTCCCACGCACTCTCCGCGTCGAGACGGGTTGGTGACGCGGTCTCGGGCGCCTCGCTGATACCGAGGTTGCTCCGTATTCGATTCACGGTCGACGCACGCACGAAACAGGCCTGCATCCGGGCCGGAAAGGAGGCTCTTCGATGTCGCTCATGACCCGTATCCGCATCGCCGTCGTCCAGTGGTGGATCCGCTCCACGCAGGAAGGGGCCCCCGCCTGGGAAGATCTCGAGGGGCTCGGGCGGCTCCTCGCGCGCCCTCGGCGCGTGCCCTCGCCGGGCGTTCGCCACGCGTCGGCGTCATCGTCGGCAGTGCCGGTGAGCGCCGCGGCCCGACGCCCCACCCTCCCCGTCGCGACCGCGGTCTCGCGGTGATCGCGAGGCCGTCGAGGCGCCTCGAATTGCGTCCCGCGCGTGCTCCCGCGCGTCGACGCCGTCCCCGAGCGAGCGCTGGCTGCGCGCCTTCTGTCGCATCACACGCGGCGAGGGCGCGCGCGCTCGTGGTGGCCCGGACGTGAACTGGGGCCACCGATTCTCAGGGCGTAGCTTCGTGAGCGAAAGCGCCACGCTGGGGGCGTGGAGAGCGGAGGTGCAAGTCCTCCAG
>CAIXWQ010000297.1 GCA_903923175.1 uncultured delta proteobacterium
GCGGCCGCGCCGTCGCCCGCGGCGATCTCGACGGAGGCGAGCAGCACCCACGGCAGCGACGCGTCGGGCGCGGCCTCGATCGCGCGGCGCGCCTCCGCGCGCGCGGGCCCGAGCGTGGCGGGCTCGGCGCGCATCGCCTCGATCCGCTCCTGCCAGCGGGTCACGTCGAGGAAGCGGTAGCCGAACGACGCGGCGAGCGCCTCGTGCTCGCGGACGCGCACCGCGACGTAGGCCACGTCGTCGAAGTACACGAGCGCCCAGCCGGCGCGGTGCTGGAAGAAGCCGGTGCGCTGGAACGTCGGCGCGATCGCGACGTCGACGTCGTAGCGCTCGAGGATCGGCCCGAAGTCCGCGTCGCTCGCGGGCGCGGCGCGGGCCACGAAGTCGACGCCGTACAGCGCCATGCTCCGACCGTCGACGAACACCGGGTACCCGTCGCCGAGCGCCCAGATCAGGTAGCCGCCGTAGTGGAAGTCGTTGTAGAGCCGCCCGCGCGCCTCGTGCGCCTTCACGAACGCCGCCGCTGCCACGGGGAATTCGTCCTTCGCGAGGCCGAGGCCGATCGGGCGCGCGCGCGCGAGGGTGAGCCAGGCGCCGGCGGCGATGACGACGCCGAAGGCGACGCACCGGGGCCACGCCCGCGCGAGGCGGCGCTCCGTCTCCCACGCGAGGGCCACCGACGGGGCGAGCGCCAGCGCCGCGAGCGGGAGCAGGCGCATCGTCAGGAGCCCCGCGGCCATCAGCAGCGCGCCGACCGCGAGCCGATCGGCGCGGTGCACGCGCCGCCCCGCCGCGGTGGCGAGCGAGGCCGCGACGATCGTCGCCATCGCGATCGTGGCCGCGACGCCCGGATAGAAGCCGTGCAGCCGGTGGATGGGCGCCCACTCGTCGAACAGCTCGGCCACGCGCGCGTCGCCCACGTGGTCGAACCCCGCGCGCAGCCGATCGATCGGGTGCGCGGCCAGCAGAAGCGCCGGCGCACCGACCAGCGCGGCGAGCCAGGCGTCGCGGCGCGCCTGCGGCGTCGCCCGACCGCGCGCGACCTCGAGCGTCGTGCCGGCGGCGAACGCGACGAGCGCGAGCCAGCCGAGCAGCGCGCTCGAGTGGACGTTCTGCCAGAGCGCGACCAGCGCCGGCGCGGCGAGCCAGAGCCGCCGCTGCGTGCGCGCCCGCTCGAGGATCGCGAGCTCGAGCGCGAGCAGCAAGAAGGTGAGCGTCTGCGGGCGCGGCGAGACGCGGAACGCGACGGCGGGGACGAGGAGCGCGCCGGTCACCAGGAGCGCGGCCAGCGGCTCGGCCTTCGTCGTCGCGCGCACGACGCGGCGCGCGAGCTCGAGGGTGAGCGCCAGCGCCGCGCCGAACGAGAGCGCGAACGCGCTCACCACCAGCGGATCGCCCCCGAGGCGCCACAGACCGTACATGAGCAGGTCGGCGAGCCAGTCGACGAAGCGCCACGGCGCCCCCGCGAACGTGTGCGAGAACGGGTCCGTGCTCGGCACCGCGTGCGTCCGCGCCACGAGCGCGCCGGTCGCCAGGTGCCAGTGGTAGTCCGGATCGAAGATCGGGTTGATGCGCAGCGCGACGCCCGCGAGCGAGAGCCCGCCGATCGCGGCCACCGTGCGCGCCCGCTCGGCACGCTCGGCATGCGCGGCCCGCGGAATCGGCGCGGGTGCAGGCGAGGGGGTGGCGAGCTCGGTCGACGGCATGGATGGGAGGTGGCGGCCAGCCGCGGGCGGCCGGCCCTCGGCGCGTCCGAGCAGCGTACGCAAACTCGCGCTCGCCTGGTGGGCGCACTTCCTCGTGGGCGCTCGTGTGTACGCGCGCGCGGGCGCGCGCTGGTGGCGGGCGCGTGATCACGCGTGATCCGAGCGACGGCGCGCGACGCAGCCGTGGGTGGCCGGCAGGTCCGCGTGACCACGGTGCGCGTCCCGTGGGCCGCACGCCGCGCTCCGCGGTGGCGGGGTTGCGTCCTCGCGCGCGCCGTCGTCTCTTCGTCGTCAAGCATGGCGAACGCGCACATTCTCCTGGTCGATGACGAGCCGAACATCCTGACGACGCTGGGGACCGCGCTCCGTCTCGAGGGGTACGCCGTCGACGTCGCCGGCGGCATCCGGGTCGCCGAGGAGAAGCTGCTCAAGCGCGCCTACGACGTGCTCCTGCTCGACGTCGCGCTCCCCGACGGCGACGGCATCGACATGCTCACGCGCCTGCGCGCCGCGCGAAACGAGATCCCCTGCATCGTGATGAGCGGCCACGGCACCATCGACGCCGCCGTGCGCGCGACGAAGCTCGGCGCCCTCGACTTCCTCGAGAAGCCGCTCTCCACCGATCGCCTGCTGCTCGTGATCGACAACACGCTGCGCCTGGTGCGCGCCGAGGCCGAGGCCCGCGAGCTCAAGGCGCAGGCCGGCTTCGACGGCGACATCCTCGGCGACTCGCCGGCGATGGCGCAGCTCAAGGAGCGCATCGCCCGCGCCGCCAAGGCCCGCGACGCCAACGTCCTCGTGGTCGGCGAGCGCGGCACCGGCAAGGAGCTGGTCGCGCGCGCCATCCACCACAGCTCGCCGCGCGCCCGCGGGCCCCTCGAGAAGCTGAACTGCGCGGCCGTCCCCGCCGAGCTCATCGAGAGCGAGCTCTTCGGTCACGAGGCCGGCGCGTTCACCGGCGCGACCAAGATGCGACGCGGGAAGTTCGAACGCGCCAGCGGCGGCACGCTCTTCCTCGACGAGGTCGGCGACATGCCGCTGCCGATGCAGGCCAAGCTGCTGCGCGTGCTCCAGGAGAAGGAGATCGAGCGCGTCGGCGGCGGCGAGGTGCTCAAGGTCGACGTGCGCGTCGTGGCCGCGACCAACCGCGATCTCGTCGCGGCCGGCACCACCGGCGCCTTCCGCGCGGACCTCTACGACCGCCTGCACGTGGTTCCGATCGAGATCCCGCCGCTGCGCGCGCGCCGCGAGGACATCCCGCTGCTCGCGCGTCACTTCCTCGCGCTCGCCGGCCGCTCGAACGATCGCCCCGGCATGAACATGACCGACGACGCGCTCTCGGTGCTGTCGGGCTACTCGTTCCCGGGCAACGTGCGCGAGCTGAAGAACTTGATCGAGCGGCTCGTCATCCTGAGCCCCGACGAGACCATCGACGCCGAGCAGGTCCGCTCGTTCCTCCCGCAGACGGGCGCCCCCGCGCCGGGCGGCCTCTTCCGCCCCGGCATGCCGTTCCGCGTGCTCGTCGAGGAGGCGGAGCGCACCATCCTGCAGGAGGCGCTCAAGCACCACGGCGCGCAGATGGCGGCGACCGCGCGCGGACTCGATCTCGAGCGCAGCCACCTCTACAAGAAGTTCCGCGCGCTCGGCCTCCGCGGCAAAGAGAAAGAGGGCGAGGACGAGCCCTCCGAGCCCGAGTCGACCTCGACGCGCGTCGGCGGCTGACTTGGTCACGGGCGCCGGTCTCGCCTCCCGCGCGCTCGGATCGTTGTCGGCGGGGAACGCTCCGTTGTCGGCGCGGCAGCCTGCGCACGCCGTGCACACGACCTAGCTTGTTCGTCGAATGGAGGGCGTGATGTCCCAAGTCTCCTCGTCGATGAACGAACGCGCCGAGCGCACCGAACGCGAAGTGACGAAGGTCGTGCCGTCTATGCCGACCTCGGATGGCGCCGGCGTGCGGCTGAACCGCTCGCTCGGCACCGCCGCGCTGCCGATGGTCGATCCGTTCCTGATGCTCGACGAGTTCCGCTCGGACGATCCGGACGACTACCTCGCGGGCTTCCCCGATCACCCGCATCGCGGCTTCGAGACGGTCACGTACATGCTCGCGGGCGAGATGCAGCACCGCGACAGCGCGGGGAACTCGGGCCTGCTCGTGGGCGGCGGCGCGCAGTGGATGACCGCCGGCCGCGGCCTCGTGCACAGCGAGATGCCCAAGCAGAAGGACGGCCTCATGTGGGGCTTCCAGCTCTGGGTGAACCTGCCGCGCGCCGAGAAGATGAAGGCGCCGCGCTACCAGGACCTCGCGCCCGAGCAGATCCCCGAGGTCGAGATCCGCGGGGCGAAGGTGCGCGTGGTCGCCGGTGAAGTGGAGGGGACGCGCGGGCC
The DNA here is from genome assembly GCA_903923175.1 of uncultured delta proteobacterium. Taxonomy (GTDB): domain Bacteria; phylum Myxococcota_A; class Polyangia; order Polyangiales; family JADJMO01; genus CAIXWQ01. Next base: position 4,092 of record CAIXWQ010000297.1, read on the forward strand.
GGTGCAGGGGATCGCCGTCGAGCCGACGATGCTCGACATCGCCCTGAAGCCGGGGGCGCGCTTCACGCAGCTGCTCCCCGCGAAGCACGGCGCGTTCCTGTACGTGTTCGTCGGCGCGGCGCAGGTCGGCCCCGCGGACGGCGTGCGCGTCCCGCGCGGCGCGGCCGCGGTGCTCGGCGAGGGGGACTCGGTCACGATCGAGGCCGACGCCGAGGAGGGCGCGCGCGTGCTGCTGCTCGCGGCGCGGCCGCTGAACGAGCCGGTCGCGCGCTATGGCCCGTTCGTGATGAGCACCAAGCAGGAGATCCAGCAGGCCATCGCGGACTTCCAGGCGGGGCGGCTCGGGTAGTCGCGCGGGGCGCCCGCGGCAGCGCCGCACGCGTCGCGACGATGACGCGTGCGGGGCCGCGGGAGGCGGAGCGATGGACCGGTCGACCGCGTATCCGCGTCACGGCGTGGCGCGGCTCTGCCTCTCGATCACCACGTGCGTCGCCTTCTCGGACGACACGTGCCGGGTCACGGCGTACCCGAGCGCGGGCAGGTCGATCCCTTCCAGAAGCGACTCGCCACGGCCGAGCAACACGGGCGAGTAGGCCAGGTGGAGATCGTCGATCAGCCGGGCCTTCAGGTACTGGCGAATGGTCTCGACGCCGCCGCCCACCCGGACGTCTCGAGGGCCGGCGGCCTCGCGCGCGCGCGCCAGCGCTGCCTCGATGCCGTCGGTCACGAAGTGGAACACGGTGCCGCCCTGCATCTCGAGCGGCGGGCGCGCGTGGTGCGTGAGGACGAACACGGGCACGTGATAGGGCGGCGTCTCGCCCCACCACCCGCGCCAGCGCTCGTCGGGCCACGGCCCGCGCACCGGCCCGAACATGTTGCGACCGAGGATCCACGCGCCGACGTTCTCGAAGCCGAGCGCCGCGAAGTCGTCGTCGATCCCGGTCACGCCCTCCGCCGGCGCGGAGCTCGCGGTCATCTCCGCGTGCAGCCGCTGGAACGAGCGCGTCGGGAAGAGCCACTCGTGCAGGGAGGGCCCGCCCTCTCCGAGCGGATGTTCCTGCGTCTGGTTCGGGCCGGCGCCGTAGCCGTCCAGCGAGACGGAGAAGGCCAGTACACGCAGCTTGGGCATGCTCGGTTTCCTTTCGCGCCCTCGGATCGCACGAGCGATCCTCGAGGAGGCGCGCGCCCAAGCTACCTTCATTCGGGGGCTTCGCGCACGCGGAGCGTTCCCCGAGCGCGCTGCGCCGACTGCGGGGCGCCCCGAGACGTCTCGCCGAGCGCGCCTCGACCGACCGCGCACCGGCGCGCCGCAGGCACGACGTGCCGACCGAGGCACGTCGACCTGCGGAGCGCCGCGCGTCGCGCGCGTCTCGCGCGTCGCGAGGGCCGAGTCGCAGGCGAATCTCGTGAGGCGTGGCGCCTCGCCCCGCTCAGGGGTGAGAGGGACGCTGACCGAGCGGCGTGGGCTTGCTCTTCGAGTGCACCCCCTCTTCGCCGACCGTCACGATGTCCTTCGCGCCGAAGCGGCCGAGCACCTTCTTGGCGCTCGCTCGCTCCTCGGAGTCCTCGGCGTGCACGGAGATCAGGATGTTCCCGCCCTTGATCTTCGCCTCGTAGGCCTTCGCCTCGATCTCGGGGATGCCCATCCCCACCAGCGCCCCCGCGATGCCTCCGAGCGCGGCGCCGGCGGCCGCGCCGCTGAGCGCCGCCATGATCGGGCCCGCCGCGATGAGCGGCCCGACGCCCGGAATCGCGAGCGCGCCGATCCCCGCGAGCAGGCCGAGCGTGCCGCCGATGGCGCCGCCTGCGCTCGCGCCGGTCACGGCCCCTTCCGGGGCCTTGGTGTGCTTCTCGTGCGCGAAATCGCGCGTGCCCGACTTGTCCGGGAACAGCGCGGAGATGTCGTCGAGCGAGAACCCGACGCGTCGCAGTTCGGCGACGACGGCCTCCGCCTGCCCCTGGGTGTCGACCAGGCCCAAGACTGCCTTCTTCGATGCCATGTTCATTGCTCCCCTCGAGCCGCCTCCGGGCGGCTCACTTCTTCACTTCCAGTTGATTGTCGACCTCGGTGACGCCCGCCGTTTCCGACGCGATGTTCTTGATCGCCTCTCGCTCGGCCTCGCTCTTCACGGGGCCTCGAAGGGTGACCTTGCTCCCCACCGTGACGATCTTCACGTTCTTCGCGTCCATCGAGAGGCGATCGTCTCCGACGACCTTCCTCCGGATGGCGGCCGTGACGTTTCGCTCGGCCTCGGCGCCGCCCTGGTCCATGGGCGTCACCGTGTCGCCGCGGTCGCGCTTGTTGAGCTTCGAGTCGTCGGCGCTGGCGGCCTGATCGGCGCTGCCCGGTTGGTCGTTCATCGCTGGGCCTCCGCCGCGCGCCGTCGCGTTCGGGGGCTGGTTGGCGTTCGTCGTGTCGCGTTGGCACCCAGCGAGCGCGAACGCGCACAGCAGGAGTGTGAATCGAGTGTTCATGGGCTCTCCCGGAGTGTTCGGAACGCACCTTCGACACGAGCTACGAAGAGCGGTGTCGGCGGCCGCGGCCCACGGCTGCACGCGGAGGGCCAGTTTCCGACTCGGCACGTACGAGGATTCTCGTGCTCGAAGGCGCGAGCGCGGGCGTCGCGCCGACGGTCTGCCCGCCCGGCCCGCCGAGCCCGCGCAGGGAAGCGCTCAGGCAGGGAAGAGGGCGAGGCGCGTCGGCCAGCGCTCGTCGTCTTGCCGCCCTGGCGTGGGTCGCATCGTCCGTCGTCGCAGCCCGTGCCCATGCTCGAGGTGCCGCCGTTCGGGGTCTCCGCGCGGAAGTCCTGGCCGTGCATGCCGGCGGGGCAGTCCTCGAGACGATCGCGCGCTGACCGTGCCGGCGCGCAGGCCGGCCGATCCGGGCGACAGGAGGCCGGGCAGGGTCGCAAACAGTTCCCTGCGAGGCCCGGCGAGATGCCAATTCTCGTCACCCACCTCGACGAGATTCTCTCGTAACGACACGTGGGAGCCTGAAAGATCGCACGATAGGGAGAGCGGCACGGCCGGAGCAGCGTGGGCGCGCCGCAGCACCGGAGGCACCGTCATGCGGAGAATGGCAAAGATCGCGGGGGCCAATCGCCTCTTCTTCGGCGTTTCGACGCTTCTGTTCGTGAGCCATTGCGGAGGGGGCTCCTCCACGAGCGCCTCGGCTCCCGACCCTGCCGACGCGGCCGACGCGGCCGACGCGGCCGACGCGACCGACGCCGCGGGAAACGGCGACGGCTCGCTCGACGCGAACGACTCGAGCGCGCTCGCGGACACGAGCGCGGACTCGAGCCCCGCCGACGCGACCGCGACCGACTCGGCCAGCGCAGCCGACGCGATCGACGCGGCGAGCGTCGTCGACGCCGACACGGACGTTCTCGACGCGCCGAGCAGCGACGCGCAGGCGGACGCGGGGCCGGCGTGCACCACGTTCCCGGTGGGCACCTCGCCCGTCGCCGTGCTGTACGACGGCGCCTCGATCTGGGGTCTGCAACGAGAACAGCTTCGATCTCTACAAGCTGAATCCGGCCACCGGCGCGCAGATCGCGAAGTACCCAGTCGGTCGTGGCGCGCAATACCTGGCCTTCGACGGCACGCGAGTCTGGGTGACGAACTACGCCGACTCCACCGTCACGGCCGTCCACGCGACCACCGGCGTGACCACGACCTACCCCTCGCCGGGCGGCCCGGATGGGATCACCTTCGACGGCGCGAGCCTGTGGATCGCGAATTACGACGCGGGGAGCGTGACCAAGATGCTCCCGGCCACGGGCGCGATCGCGGGCACCTTCCCGGTCGGCATGCACGCGACGACGACGCACCCGCGGCTCCTCGCCTCCGATGGCGCCCACGTCTGGGTCACCAACTTCGGCGAGAACACGGTCGAGAAGCTCCTGGTGACCACCGGCGCCTCGCTCGGCAGCTACCCGGTCGCGAGCCCGTACGCGATCGCCTTCGACGGCGCGAACGTGTGGGTGACCAACGCCACGGCGAACACGGTGACCAAGCTCCTGGGGAGCACCGGCGCCGTGCTGGGTACGTACCCGGCGGGCAACAAGCCCAACGGCATCGCGTTCGACGGCACGCACGTCTGGATCTCGGACCAGGTGGTGGCCTCGGGCACGGGCGCGCCCGGCACCGTGACCAAGCTCCTCGCCGCCACGGGCGCGGTCGAGGGGACGTTCGAGGTCGGTCAGCGGCCGCAGTGGGTCGCTTCGGACGGCCGCTACGTCTGGGTGACCAACGGCTCGGACGGCACCGTCTCTCGCTGCGCGTTCTAGCAGCTCCTCGGCAGCCCGCGCGGGCCGTGCC
>CAIXWQ010000298.1 GCA_903923175.1 uncultured delta proteobacterium
GGCGTGATGGGCATCGCGCACCGTGCGGGCAGCGGCGATCGCGGCGATGGGCATCACGCCCACCGCGCGGGGCGCGACGGCGGCGTGATGGGCATCGTCAGGCTGTCGCGGAGTCCCGGCAGGGAGGCGTGTCGGCAACACAGCGTTCCGGGCTGCTGCATCGAACCCCAGGCTGGCCACGTGCGGCGAGGCCCTTCGCGCGAGGAGCATCAACAGGCCGTAGTCATCGGCCCGGCTGCCCCCGTCCGAGCCTTGGAGCAGCAACGACTCCAAGAACCAGTCGGCGGTCCGCATGTCCGTCACGTCACGCTCGAGGGCCTTCAACCGGGCCAGCCCCTCGGGCGTCATCTTCGTCGTGAAGGTCATGCGGCACCTGCTTCACTTGTAATATCGTCCTGGCCGAACGGCTCGTCGGCCTGATGGTGGGGCTCTAGTTCGACGGTCACATCCTCACCTCGAGCCCGCAGGTCTGAAACAGACACCATCGGCTTCGTGTCGGTCTGCAGCCGAAACCGCATCATCTTCGCAGCAAGGTCCGCCCCTGGAGAATGGACGGTCTCTTGTATCTCGCGCAGGTTTCGTAGAACGCGGGTGTATCCCTCGGCTCGACGCTCATCGTTGATGCCCCCGCGCAGAAGCATTTGTGCTGCCCGCGTGCTCGCCACGCCCTCCATCTCCCCGAGCATCTTTCCAAGGTCGGCCTTTCCCGGCGTGATGCCGAGGCTCAGAAGTACTGCGCGCCACGCTATTGAGGAGTGCGGAAGGCTTGCGGCAACGGTTCGTCCGTCGGCAAGGATTGCTCTTCTCACCGCTGGCCCTTGGGCTCCAGCGGCCCGTTGAACGGCAAGCTCAACCCGCTCGTGAACAAGTAGGCGGAGCTGAGATCGAAGGGCGCAGGAGAGGTCGAAGAAGACCGAGCTGTATAACTTCATCGCAGGCTCGGTCACCACGAACTGCCCGTGTTTTTCTAGCACCTGCACGAGGGCAGCATCCGGGACTCCGATGACAAGCCCGGCCTCGGTGATTTCTCGGGCGCGGGGATGACGAAGGAGGTCGAGTACTCGCTGGGCCTCGGGTGCGCCGTTGAAGAAGAACTCGATCCCCCTCTCCTTCAAGAAGTCGACGCCTTTCTTCGACCTGATGTTCTTTGGGACCTGGGCCTTCAGCGCGATGAGCACGTCCGAGCACGGCACCGGCAAATCATCGGCAAGAAGTAGCTCGGACACCTCGGCGGTCGTGTGCTGAGCAAGAAGGCGCAGCACCCAGCGGCGGTGTAGGAGCGGCGGGAGCAGCGTGCTCTTCTTCTTCACCGTCACGAAGATTCCTCAACGACTACGTCCACGCGCCCGGGTACCTCGACCCGGCGCAGGTGCTCCATGTCCACGAGGGCCGGGGCATGAACGCGCACCGAGAATGCCGCTCCGAGCTCCTCGAGGGTGGAGTTCCCCCGGTTTTGTGGACATTCCTGGAAGCGTGATAGCCGCTGGAGGAGTGATCCATGGCAAGACGTAAGCGACGCGTGTTCACGGCCAAGTTCAAGGCCGATGCGGTTCGTCTCGTGACGGCGGGGGGCAA
>CAIXWQ010000299.1 GCA_903923175.1 uncultured delta proteobacterium
GGCCGGCTGCGCGGCGAAGCGAAGCCGCGGCGGACCGTCACGCCCGCCGCGCCGTGCGCCCACGCCCGGTCGGCGGCGCTCGCCGCGACGAGCAGCGAAATCGACGCGTGAACGGCGACGGCGAGCGCGCCGTGCGGGGCGACGACCACGAGCCCCAGCGCCACGACGGCGAGCGGCATCACGGCGCGCCCCGCCGTCCAGGCGGCGGTGAGGGCGGTCGCGAGGGCGAAGGCCGAGAGGCCACGGAGCACGCCTCCGCCACGCGCGAACAGCACGAAGAGCGGCAGCTGGGCCGTCGCGAGGATCGCGAAGGTCACCGAGGCCGCGAGGCCACGCCCGATCGGCATGCTCCGGACCCAACGAGTGCCCGCGCCGGCGAGCGCGCCGCGCGCCACCGGCTCCGCGAGCGACGTCCAGGCCGCGAAGAGCGCGACGCGCGCCGAAAGCGAGCCGTCGAGCCAGGCGACGACGTCGCGCGGATCGAGGCCGTGGCGCGAGAACGGCACGGCGGCCGCGAGGATGGTCCCGACGAGCAGCGCCGCGAGTGGACGCGCCGCCGCGCGACCGCTCGTGGCGGTGAGCGCCCGCAGCGAGGATCGGAGGGGGACCGAGCGCACCCTCCTCCAACCCGCGAGCAGCCCTCCGTATTCTGGCGCGAAGTCACGCCCGACCGACCGCCGCCCCGACGACGCCGGCGCCTCCGAAACCGACCGCCGCCCCGACGACGGCGGCGGCTCCGTCTCCGGGCGCGTCACGGAAACGTGCCTCCTCTCGCGCTTCGCACTATCTCTCGACGCCCGTGCCCGTCACGTTCGTCGTTCGCCGCGTCGGAGCGACGCCCGCCGCCCCCGCCGGCGTGGGCGAGGGCGCGGGCACGGGTGACGACCACGTCAAGCTCTCCTTCGACGGCACGCGCATCACGCTCGGCCGCAGCGCCTCGTGCGACGTGCGGCTCCCCGACGCGAGCGTCAGCGGCCGTCACGCGTCGGTGCGCGCGGGGAGCTCCGGGTACGTCGTCGTCGACGAGGGCTCGACGAACGGCACGCGCCTCAACGGCGAGAAACTGTCGGCGCAGGCGCCGCGCGCGCTGAAGACGGGCGACGTGCTGTCGCTCGGGCGCATCGAGATCGTCGTGAAGATCGGCGCGGCGAGGACGTCGACCGCGGCCGACACGCGCGAGCTCGCGCTCGCGCTGGTGCAGCGGATGCTCGGCGAGGCGAGCGCCGGCGCGTGCCCGAGCGTCGTGGTCGTCGAGGGCCCCGACGCCGGCGCCACGCTCACGCTCGACGCCCCCGGCGCGCGCACGATCGGCCGTGATCCGCGCTGCGCGCTCAAGCTCACCGATCGCTCGATCCCGCCGATCGCGCTCGAGGTCCACGCGGAGGGGGCGCGCGTGCGCGTCGTCGCGCGCGATCCGCGGACGGGCGCGACGCTCGGCGAGCGTCCGCTCGGCCCGCCGGATCGCCCGGAGCCGCAGCTCTGGAACGACGGCGTGATCGTGTCGATCGGCGCGACGCGCCTGCGCCTCGACGATCCGCTGGCGCGCGCGCTCGAAGCCAGCGCGGGGTTCGCCGACGAGAAGGTCGAGCCGCTGCCACCGCCGGCGCCGGAGCCCCCGAAGGAGCCGGTGCCGGCGCACTCGACGCAGCCGCCGGGGGCGAGCGAGGCGCAGGGCGAGCCGGCGCCGCGTACGGAGCCGCTCGCGGACTCCGAGCCGCGCGGCAGGGATCGGCGACGCAGCTGGCGCGGCGCGACGCTCGCGTTCGAGCTCATCGCGCTGATCGTCGGGCTGCTCGTGCTCGGCGCGTCGGCGACGGGCCTGTGGTGGCTCTTGCACAAGTGACGCGCGCGCCGCGGCGCTGCGCGCTCGGTCCGCTCAGTCCGCGAGCAGCTTCGGGTGGCGCTTGCGCAGGATCGACAGCGCGGCGAAGCCGACGATGACCGCGAACCAGAGCGTCGCGAAGCGCACGAGCAGCATCGCGCCGGTAGCAGCGGCCGCCTCGACGCTGCCGAGCTGGCGCATGAGCGTGCGCATCACCGTCTCGGTGACGCCGAGGCCGCCCGGCACCGGGATGAGCGCACCAGCGAGCGTCGAGGTCGCGTAGAAGAACGACGCGCCGAGCACGCTCGCCGACTGGTGGAACCCGTAAAGGATGACCCAGAGGGCCATGCACTCGAGGAACCATGCCGCGGTGGAGAGCAGCGTCGGCAGCACCAGGTGCGTCGGGCGCGTGAGCGCGTAGAGGCTCTCGTAGGCCTCGCGCAGCTTGGGCGCGAGCCGCTTGCCCGGCCCCGGCAGCCACTCGACCACCGCCACGAGCCACATCGAGATGCGGCGCGACGCGATCACCACCAGCAGCCCGCCGACCAGCACGCTGCCGGCCCCCGCCCACACGAGCCCGCCCTGGAACTTCGTCGAGCCGAGGGCGATCAGCGCGATGACGCCGATCAGATCGGTCAGGCGCTCGGCCACCACGATCGGCGCCGAGCGCGCCGCGGGGACCTGGTGCGTCTCGTACAGCACCAGCGACTTGAAGACCTCGCCGACCTTGCCAGGCGTCACCGACAGGACGAACCCCGAGAGGAACGTGAGGAACGAGTCGCTGGCGGGGATGCCGCGGATGTTCAGGACGCGCAGGTAGTACTGCCACTTGAAGAACCGCAGCACGTAGTTGCCGAACGCGAGGGCCAGCGCGGCGGCGAACGTCCACCAGGCGAAGGTCGAGAGCGCTCCCGCGAGCTTGTTCAGCCCGGAGACGACCGCGAACACGAGGTAGACGGCGACGGCGAGCAGCATCACCGCGACGACCTTGCGGGTCGTCTTGCGCAGCGACGCCTTGGGCGCCGCAGGTGCAGCGGGGGCCGCGGGCGCAGGCTCGGCAATCTCCGTCGGCTCGACCATCCCGCGGCAGGTAGCCCGAGCGGGAGCGCGAGCAAAGCTATCGCGTCATCGCGCGCCGACGCCCGGCGTCCGGCAGCGCGCGGCCGCGTAGGGTCAGCTCAGCGGCTCGGGTGGCCGGCGGGGCGTCGCAGCACCGAGGTGAGCGCCTCGGTGGCCCGGTGCTTCTTCTTGATCGCGAGGCGCACGCGCACCAGCGCGAAGACGAGCACGAGGATCGCGCCGCCGAGCACGAGGAGCCAGATCTCGTACGACTTCGCTTCGTAGCGGCCGGCGGCGAGCGTGTGGGGCGGCGGCCGCGTGACGATCTCCGAGGCCGACGGCGCCGCGCTGGGGGGCCCGACCACGGCGGCCGTCTGGGCGGGGCGGACGAACGAGGGCGTCGGCATCGAGTTGTAGACGGGCTCGCCGGCCCTTCTCTGGCCGGTGGCCTGCTCGGACGCGGACGTGGCAGGACGGGCGCTGGTCGCGCCGGCCACGGACGCGCTCGGGGTCGCGGGATTCGTCGGCACGCCTTCGCCTCTCTCTTCTCTCGTACGCCCAGTACGCCTCGTACGCCTCGTGCGCCGCTTACGTCTCGCACGACCGCACGGCGCGCGCACGCCGGCGCACGCGGGCGCACGCGGGATTCGTAGCGTGGACGCGACGGGGGCGCGAGCGCACGCGCCGCGTCACGGAATTCGCAGGCGGCGCGAACCGCGCTGGGCTTACCGCCGCCCGCTCGCTTTGCTAATCGCTCACGGCTTCGATGTCCCGCACCCTCCCCTTCGAGCAGCCGATCACCGAGCTGATGCAGCGCGTGCGCGAGCTGCGCGTCGTCGCCGACGGCGACGCCCGCTACGCCGGCGAGCTGCGCCGCCTCGAGGACAAGGTCTCGAAGCTCGCGCGCGAGCTCTTCGAGGAGCTCACGCCGTGGCAGCGCGTGCAGCTCTCGCGGCACCCGCGCAGGCCGTATTTCGGCGACTACCTCGAGCGGCTCTTCGACGAGTTCGTGGAGCTGCACGGCGATCGGCTCTACGGCGACGATGCGGCGATCGTCGGCGGGTTCGCGCGCTACCCCCGCGGGCCCACGGGGCGCAGCGTGATGGTGATCGGGCACCAGAAGGGGCGCGGCACCAAGGAGGCGGTCCGCCGCAACTTCGCGATGCCCAACCCCGAGGGCTACCGCAAGGCGCGCCGGCTGATGGACCTCGCCGATCGCTTCCGGCTCCCCGTGCTCACGTTCATCGACACCCCCGGCGCCTTCCCCGGGATCGGCGCCGAGGAGCGCGGGCAGAGCGAGGCGATCGGCCAGTGCCTGCTCACGATGTCGCAGCTGCGCGTGCCGGTGATCGCGACCGTGGTCGGCGAAGGGGGCTCGGGCGGCGCGCTCGCGCTCGGCGTCGCCAACCGCGTGCTCGCGCTCGAGCACGTCTGGTACTCGGTCATCTCGCCCGAGGCCTGCGCGTCGATCCTCTGGAAGGACGCGTCGCAGGCCGAGCGCGCGGCCGACGTGCTCAAGCCCACGGCGCAGATGGCGCTCGAGCTCGGCGCGGTCGATCACGTCGTGGAGGAGCCCCCCGGCGGGGCCCATCACGACTGGGACGGCACCGCGCGACGCCTCGACTACGCGCTGCGCGAGGCGCTCGCCGCGCTCGACGGCCTCGGCGAGCAGGAGCTCGTCGACGATCGCTACCGGCGCTTCCGCCGGCTCGGCGCCGTGCACGCGTGAGGGCTGGCCGCGAGCTTCAGGCCGGAGGCGCGGCCTTGGTCGCCGCGGGGGTCGCGACGCTGGCGCGCGAGACGCCGCGCTCGGCCTTCACGTCGTAGACGCGCAGCGGCCGCTCCTTGCCCTTGAGCTTCGCGGGCGGGAGCTCGGCCAGCTCGAAGCGGTTGCCGAGGCGCGCGACCGTCGACTCGCTCACGATGATCTGGCCGGCCTCCGCGATGCCGCAGAGGCGCGCCGAGGTGTTCACCGTGTCGCCGATGACCGTGTAGCTGAGCGCCTTGGGGCTGCCGATGTAGCCGGCGACGAGCGGGCCAGTGTGGATGCCGATGCCGATCGCCAGCGGCGCCTCGCTGCGCGCGATGCGGCTGCGGTTGAGCGTGCCGAGCACGTCCATCATTTCGAGCGCGGCGCGCACCGAGCGGATCGGATCGTCGGGGTGCGGCACCGGCGCGCCGAAGAGCGCCATGATCCCGTCGCCCATGAACTTGTCGAGCGTGCCTTCGAACTTGAACAGCACGTCGACCATCAGCTCGAAGTACTCGTTGAGCATGTCGACGATCTCCTGCGGAGCAGTGCCGTCGCTCATGCGCGTGAAGCCGCGGATGTCGCTGTTGAAGACCGTGCAGTCGGGGAGCTGATCGCCGCCCTGCTTCACGTCGAGCTCGCCGGCGATCACCTTCGCGGCGAGGTTCGGCGAGAGCAGGCGCGAGAAGCGCTCGCGCGTGATGATCTCGGCCGCGACCTTGCGCCCGAGCAGCGCGTTCTCGAGGAACATCGCCCCCTGGTAGGAGAGCGCGTTCACCATCTCGAGCTCTTTCTGCGAGAAGACGGCGAGCTGCTCGGAGTCGAGCCACAGCACGCCGAGCAGCGACTCGTTGTGGATCAGCGGCACGACCATGGCCGACGAGATCCGGTTGAGGATCATCGACTTGCCCTTGGAGGCGGCGAAGTCCATCGCGGCGTCGTTGGTGAGCACCGCGCTGCGCGTGGTCTTCACGTGCTCGAGGATCGTCGAGGAGACGACGACGGGCGCCTCACCGCCGGTGCGGCGGCGGTTGCACGCGGGGACGAGCTGATCGTTCTGGTTCAGGAAGATGACGCCGCGATCGGCGCGCACGAACTTGAAGCAGGCCGCGAGGATCTTGGTGAGCACCTGGTCGGCGTCTCGCTCACCGGCGAGATCGCGCGTGACCTCGTAGGCGATGCGCAGGCGCTCGTAGTCGTCGCGGACGGCGGCGCCGTCGGAGGCGATCTGATCGAAGGGGAGGAACCCCTTCTGCACGGCGGCGATCTGCGTGCCGATCGCGCGCTGCTGATCCTGCACCTCGACGAGGCGCGTGGCCTGGCCGGGCGCCTGGCCGCTCATCATCGTGCCGGGCGGCGCGTTGGGCTGCGGACGCTGGCCACCGGAGACCGCGGTCTGCGGCGCGACGTTCCCCATCGGCGTCTGCGGCACCGCCGGCATCCGCCCCGAGCCCCCCTGTTGGGGCGGCGGCTGCGGGTAGCCTCCGTACGGGTTGGGGATCCCCTGGTTCGTCGGCGTCGCGCCGGGCTGGTAGCCACCGGCTGCGGGCTGCTGGACGACGCCCGGAGAGAGCGGTCCCGGCACCGGCCGCGAGGGGAGCTGCGTGCTGCCGTCGTCGAAGCGGGCGCGCGTGGCGCCGAGTGCGATCTCGTCGCCGTGGCGGAGCTGCCGCTCGCCCTGGATGCGCTCGCCGTTGATGTACGTGCCGTTGAGCGACCCTAGATCACGCAGGATCCAGTGCCCGTCACGCAGCTCGATGTGGCAGTGCTCTTTGGAGACGATCTTGTCGAGCAGCTGGATCGAGTTGTTCGGGTGGCGCCCGAGGGAGTTCATCGGCCGGAGGTCGACCGACTGCGTCCCTTCGGCGGTGGCGAGGATCAGACGGGCCATGCGATCGCGCGACTCCCCCGGCAAAGCGACAAGCGACGCCCGCGCGGAGCGCGCGGGTGGTCTGGGCAGACTATCGGCAAAACCCGCTCGATCCAATGGGAGAGCGTGAACGCGCGAGCAGGAAGCGGCCGCGCACCGACGCCTACGGCGAGTTGCGGAAGGCGACGCGAATCTGCACTCGGCCGGCCGTCGGCGCGCCGTTCGCGTCGAGCGCCGGCGAAAAGTGCATCGATGAGGCGCACGTCCGGGCCGCGGCGCCGAACCCCTCACCTGTGGGTTCTTCGGTGAGCACACGCGAGCCGGTGGTCGCGCCGGAGGCATCGACCTGGACGTCGAGCCCGACGCTCCCCTCGGTCGCCTTCGCGCCGGCCGGAAAGAGCGCGCTGCAATCGGTGCCCGTCGGGCGCGACGGGCCGCGCGCGAGGGAGCCCGGAACGTGCGGCGCGCCGGTGCCGCCCGTGCCGCCTGCGACCGCGCCCGACGGCTTCACCGCGCCGCTGCTGTAGTCCGTGCCGGTGGGATCGGTAACGAAGGTGGAAGCGTCGTCGCGAGGAGGATCGGTGAGCACGCGCGGCGCGGAAGCGGGCTTCGGCGGCGGGGGCTCCTCGACGACCTGCGTCGGCGCGGCCCTCGGGGGCGGCGCGGCCGGTGTGGACGCCGCGGCCGCGCAGCCCGAGAGCCACGCGGTCGCGACCAAGGCCCACCGCGGCGACATCACGCCTCGACCGGAGGCTCGCTCCCGCCCGACGGGGGCTTGTCGCTCTCGGCAGCCGGCGGCTGCTCGCTACCGGTCGCTGCGGCCCCATCCGGGGTCGCGAGGCCGTCGGCCGTCTCGTTCTCGCTCTCGGCGAGGCGCTCGAACGCGACGACGCGCTCGCCCTCGCCGAGCGTCATCACCTTCACGCCCATCGCGCCGCGCGAGGCCGTCTCCTTCACCTCGCTCACGCGGGTGCGGATGGTCTGCCCCTGATCGGTGATGAGCATGATCTCGTGCTGATCGTTCACCAGGCGCAGGCCGATGCAGCCGCCGTTGCGGTCGCCGGTGTCGATGAGCGTCACGCCGACGCCGCCGCGCTTCTGCTCGCGGAACTGATCGATGTGCGTGCGCTTGCCGTACCCGCGCTCGGTGAGCGCGAGGACCTGATCGCAGCCGTCCTCGGTGACCGCGAGCCCGACGACCTGGTCGCCTTCGCGCAGCTCGATCCCCTTCACGCCGACCGTGGCGCGCCCCATCGAGCGGACCTGCTCCTCGGGGAAGCGGATCGACATGCCGTCCTTGGTGCCGATCATGATCTGCCGCGTGCCGTCGGTCATCGCGGCCGAGAGGAGCTGGTCGTCCCCCTCGATCTTGACGCCGATGATCCCCTTCTCGCGGAAGTTCTCGTAGTCGGTCAGCTCGGTCTTCTTGATCGTGCCGCCCTTGGTGAGCGTGACGATGAACTTGTTCGGCTCGATCTTCGGGACCTCGACGATCGCCGCGACCTTCTCGCCCGCCTCCATGCCGACGAAGTTCACGATCGCGCGCCCCTTCGCGTTGCGCGCGGCGAGCGGGACCTCGTAGACCTTCTTGACGTAGACCTTGCCGCGGTCGCTGAAGATGAAGACGTGCGCGTGGGTGCTCGCGACGAAGAGCTGGGTGACCCAGTCCTCCTCGCGCGCCTCCATGCCGAGCTTCCCTTTGCCGCCGCGCTTCTGCGCGCGGTAGGTCGCCACCGGCGAGCGCTTGATGTAGCCGGAGTGCGAGATGGTGACGACCATCTCCTCTTCCTGGATCAGGTCCTCCAGGTTGATCTCCGCCTCGTCGGCGATGATTTCGGTGCGGCGCGCGTCGGCGTAGCTGGCCTTGATCGTCTCGAGCTCGCTCACGATCACGTTGAGGAGCTTCTCCTCGCTCGCGAGGATCGAGCGCAGGTAGGCGATCAGGTTTCCGAGCTCGTTGTACTCGGCTTCGAGCTTCTCGCGCTCGAGGCCCGTGAGCCGCGCGAGGCGCATGTCGAGGATGGCGTTGGCCTGGCGCTCGCTGAGCAGGTACTCGGGCTTCTCGCGGGCGGCGGCGATCTCCGCGGCGGGCCGTCCGGCGCGCGCCACGAACATCTCGAGGCCGCGCAGCTTCAGCTTCATCAGGTCTTCGCGCGCGTTGTCGCGGTCCTTGGCGGCGCGGATGGTCGCGATGACCAGATCGAGCTCGGTGAGGGCCATGCCGAGCCCTTCCACGATCTCGAACTGCCCCTCGGCCTGCCGGAGCTCGAAGCGCGTGCGGCGCGTGACGACTTCGCGGCGGTGCGCGACGAAGTGCGCGAGCGTGTCCTTGAGATCGAGGACGCGCGGACGACCGGAGACGATGACGAGGTTGATCACCCCGAACGTCGTCTGCAGCTCGGTCATCTTGTAGAGGTTCTGGAGCACGACCGGTGGGTGCGCGTCCTTGCGCAGCTCGATCGAGATGCTCATGCCGAGGCGATCGCTGTGGTCCTCGACGTTCGAGATCCCCTCGATCTTCTTGTCGCGGATCAGCTCGGCGATCTTGGCGACGAGGCGCGCCTTGTTCACCTGATAGGGGATCTCGGTGACGATGATCTGCTCGCGATCACCCTTGCCGAGCTTCTTCACCTCGGTGCGGGCGCGCATCACGATGCTGCCGCGCCCCTTGGTGTAGGCGTCGATGATCCCCTGGCGGCCGTGGATGAGGCCGCCGGTGGGGAAGTCGGGGCCGGGGACGTGCTGCATCAGATCGACGACCGTCGCCTCCGGGTTGCGGATCAGGGCGATCGTGGCGTCGATGATCTCGCCGAGGTTGTGCGGCGGGATGTTGGTCGCCATGCCGACGGCGATGCCGCCGGAGCCGTTGACGAGCAGGTTCGGGAACTTGCACGGCAGGACGCTCGGCTCGCGCTCGCTGTCGTCGAAGTTCGGGACGAAGTCGACCGTGTCCTTGTCGATGTCGCTGAGCAGCTCGTTGGAGATCCGCTCGAGACGCGCCTCGGTGTATCGATACGCGGCGGCCGGATCACCGTCGACCGAGCCGAAGTTCCCCTGCCCGTCGATGAGCGGGTAGCGGAGCGAGAACGGCTGCGCGAGGCGGACGAGGGCGTCGTAGACGCTCATGTCGCCGTGCGGGTGGTACTTCGCGAGGACGTCGCCGACGACGCGCGCGCTCTTCTTGTGCGCGGTGTTCGCGCGCATCCCCTGCTCGTTCATCGAGTGCAGGATGCGGCGGTGCACCGGCTTGAGGCCGTCGCGCACGTCGGGGATGGCGCGCCCGATGATGACGCTCATCGAGTAGTCGAGGTACGACGTGCGCATCTCCTCTTCGATCGAGACGACGATCTTGGAGGAGGCACCGCCGGCGCCTCCGTTTCCAGCGCCCCCGGCGATCGCAGCGGCGGGAGCACCGTTGGGCGGAGGGGGCGGGGCAGCGTTGGAGGCGGTGGGTTCGGCCATGATTTCCAGGTGACGCTCGCGCGGCAGAAGAGGCCGCGCGGGGGTTGGGACGGAGGATAGGCGTTTCAAGCGAAGCCAGCCTTCCAGCTCCGATTAGTGTCGGCGCAGTCGCGGTCGGCGGCGCGGTCTTCATGTCGGGGGGAAGGGACGTCGGCGAAGGGACGAAGAAGGTCGTTGATTCGACGAAGGCCGACAAGCCTGTCGGCAAGATGGTCAATGACGCCGCGAAGAAAACGGCGAGTGGTCCGTCGGAGGCCGACGGCGGGAGGGGCAGCGTCGGTTCAGTTCCGAAGTCACCGAAGGGCCCGGGGTCGGTCCCTGCCTCGGAACGGGATCCCAGGCGCCTCTTCTCTCGTGCCGAAGTTGCGGCCAAGGTGGAGGAGCAAGGCGGCCTGTGCTCGGGGTGCGGGGAAGAGCTGGATGCCGCGGACGCGAAGGGTCATCATATCATCAGACACGCCGACGAGGGCCAGACGGTGCCAGAGAATCTGGCTGCGCTTTGCTCGGGCTGTCACGTAGAGGTTCACAGATGACCCCCGAAGCACTCCGCTTGATTCAGAGAAACATTAACGAATTTGGATACCACACGTACCTCATTTCGGGCGGCCCGACTCCTCGCTTCGCGTACACGATCGGCCTTAGCGATACAGTAGGGAGTGAGATCGTCCTTGCAGGTGCGGCTCTCTTCAGCGCGAAGCAAGTGAAGCAAATCGTAGACACGCTTGCAGCTCTTGTTCGTCGCGGCGACACGCCTTCCGACGCGGCGGTCGGCTCGCTCGGCCGGTTCCGCCTCGCAGAGGTGTGCGAGCAGTGGGCAAGACCGATGATGCTCGGCGCATACGACTTCTTCGGAGATCGCGAACTGCACTTCTGGCAGGCGGTACCCGACGAAGAGCACTCGACCATCGACGTGCCGCACATGGCGAAACCTTGGACGGGCGATTCGGACGGTGCGTGGCGGTGGCAGTTCGAGGAATGGCCGTTTTCGGTCCCGCGCAAGTCGACGGTGATGACGAATCTCGCCGCGCTGCGGGGCTCGCGAGTTACCGAGGTCGCGAGATGGGAGGAGGACCAGTGGGAGTTGTTTGCGGGCCCGAGCACGGAGATCAAGGCTGACGAAGCACGCGCGGTCTCACTCGGCACGCTGCTGGGTGCCGACAAGACGCTCGAGGTAGCGGTCGAGCTTCCCGTCGGCGGAGCGGTCTGGCGCGACGAGGATGGGGGCCCGTGGCATGCCTGGGCTCGCGGACGGGCCTGACAAGGGCGGTCCGCACCACGCAGCCGATGGAGGTTCCGTCGCTCTCCTCGGGGCGCTGCCGACCGGAACGCTCTCCGCCGCCCTGGTCTAGTCGATGACGCTCGCGCTCGCTGCGACGGCGGCACGGGCCGGCGGCGCGGCGGACGGGCCGGCGCTTGGACGATCGGCATGCTGACCATCGGCGCCGCGGCCCCGAGTGTTTCGGCAACTCCGGCGGCAACGCTCGTGCGGCCTACGGTCGTCGGGGGCGTTTGCACTGCTTGCGGCCGCGCGCCCAACGGCGAGAAGCACGCGACCTACGATCTCCTGTGACTGGCGGCGAACGAAGCGACGGGCCTCCAATAATTTCCAAAATCGTATTGGAAGAACCTGGAACATCCCGGACGACAGGCCAGGCCGTCACGAGAAATCGCGCACTTGGGGCCGGGCACGCTTCGCGCAGAGACGCGACCCGTGAGACCCGCCCCTCGCCCTTGGACGGCTCGTCCTCCGGCGGGGCCATTCATCGCCATCCTCGTGCGTCCGCCCCGTCGGCTCGCGCGATCGAGCCGGCATCCGAGAACAAGGAACTGGTTACGCACATGAACACGAATCCGCTCCCCTCGCGTAGTCGTTGGCTCCCGCTTCTCGTGCTGCTCGCTTCAAGCAGCGGATGCTCGTCCGGCGCAGCAGAATCGACCTCGGGCGACGACGCGAAGGCCCCCGATGCGGCCGGTGACGTCGGTACCGTCGCCGACACCGCCGAGGCGGAGGTCGCGATAGAGGCCTCCACGGACGCGACATCCGACGTCAACTTCGACGCGGATGCCTGTTCGGACGTTTGCAAGTCTGGAGCGACTCGATGCAGCTCGGGCGGCGTTGAAACCTGCGCGATCCAGCCTAGTGGCTGTCTTGGGTGGGGACCGGCCGTTGCGTGCGCGACGGGCAGGGTGTGCAGCTCGGACGCCTGCCAAACGGTCAGCGCGATCTCCGCCGGAATGGACTTCACTTGCGCGCTGCTCAGCGACAAGACGGTGCGGTGCTGGGGACTCGACAACGAAGGGCAGCTCGGCGACGGCGGCGGCGTCAATAGCAGGCTTCCGCTCGCGGTGCCGGGCGTGGCGAACGCCGGGGCGCTGGCGGCCGGCAGGTACCACGCGTGCGTCGTTCAGGAGGACGGCTCGGTTAGGTGCTGATGCCCACCATCTGACCATCCGTGCTCGGGGCTGAAATTCCGGACGACCCGGAAGCGCTCGGCGCGGTCGGAGAGTCCGATGGCAGCGACGAATAAGAAGGCGAAGGGGCGGCGTCCGGCGGAGCGGCAGACGTACACGGCGGAGCAGCGAGAC
>CAIXWQ010000300.1 GCA_903923175.1 uncultured delta proteobacterium
CGGCGCGAGCCGCGCCGCGATCTTGCGCTTCTCTCGCTCGAGTAGGCGTCCTACGCTTGTCTTCACCTGAAAAGGTCTCCCGGTGTTGAGTGGTTGGTCTCGCAACCCCACCAAACACCGGGAGTTTTCATTCAATTCCCGAACGAGCCGTCGGCAGTCGCTAGAACAAGGGCTAGTACGCCGCCCCGGCGTTCCGTGAGGGATCGGCAGCGCCGAGGTCGCGCGCCCGCGAGGCTCTCGCGAGGGCTCCGGCGGTCGGCTACGCTCGCTCCGCGTGGCCCGCGTGATCTTCCTCGCCCGTCGGCAAGCCGCGTGAGTGGCGGTCCCACGGGCCAGGATCCCGAGCTGTTGCGCCGCCTGCTGCGCGCGAAGGACCGGATGGACGGAGCCTCGCACGAGGAGTGGCCCGTGCGGCGGCTGGCGCGCGTGAGCGGCGTGTCCGAGGCCCACTTCGCGCGATCGTTCAAGCAGGCCTTCGGCGTCCCGCCGCACCGGTATCTGCTCACGCGGCGCGTCGAGCGGGCGATGACGCTCCTCCGGGACACCGACCTGCCCATCACCGAGATCGCGTTCGCCACGGGCTGGGGGAGCCTGGGCACGTTCGGGCGCACCTTCCGCGACATCACCGGCGAGAGCCCGGGCGCGGTCCGGGCGCGTGCGAGGGCCGCGGCGCGGGAGCTCGGCCTCGTGCCCGGGTGCTTCCTCGCCGCGGCGCACCGGCCCGACCTCACGATCGCAGTTTCGGAGAAGCGACGCCGGCTGGCGGGCGATACCAACCGGTCTGGAGAAACGGAGGTCCCATGAGCCAAGGTGTCGGAGTCGTCGGTCTGTACGTGCGAGATCAGGACGAAGCGCTCGCGTTCTACGTCGAGAAGCTCGGCTTCCGCGTCCACACGGACGTCCGCAACGGTGACTATCGCTGGCTCACGGTGCAGCACCCGGAGCAGCCGTCGTTCCAGCTCGGCCTCTTCAAGCCGGGGCCGCCCACGCTCGACGCGGCCACGGCGCAGACGCTCCACGAGATGGTCGCCAAGGGCGCCATGCCCCCGCACGTGCTCGTCGTCGACGATTGCCGCGCCGCGTACGACCGGATGCACGCCCGCGGAGTGGAGTTCACGCAGGAGCCGTTGGACCGCTACGGCTCCGTCGACGCCGGCTTCCGTGATCCCTCGGGGAACGGGTGGAAGCTCATCGAGGCGCGTCGCTGACGGGCGCGGGGGCGACCCGTGCGCGCGCCGGCGGGCCTCGGATGTCCGGCTGGGCGGACCCGGCGCGACCCCGACCGGGCTCCGCGCGCTTCGCCGCGAGGGCGCGTCAGAGGGCGCGTCGCGTGCCGTCGGGCAGGACCGCTTCCCACGTCTCGGAGGCGCCCCCCGCTCCGCGGACGTGCAGCAGCGCGCCGCCGGTCGCGTCGACGTCGACGCTCAGGCCGGTGTCGACGAGGAAGAGCAACGCCCTTCTCCGCGCGCCGGTGCCGATCCCTTCATCGGGGGATCTTCGGGGCGTGCGGCCGGACACCGGCCGGCGTGCTCCCCGCGCGCCGATGCGCTCTACTTCGAGCATGAGCTCGGCGAATGCCTGGGTCGCCCTCGTGTCGATCGGCGTCGCGGCGATCGCGGAGATGCTGCGCCGACGCCGGAGCAGGGAGATGGCCAGTCACGCGGACGACGTTCGCGAGTGGAGCCGCGATCAGTCGGCGCGACTTCGCCGAGAGGTCGCGCCGAAGCCGACCTTCGTGGCCGACCCCATCGCGCGATTCGCCTGCGCGCGCTGCGGCGAGCTCACCGACGCCGACGCGCTCGTCACCCACGACGCGCTCGGGCGAATCTGCGTCCCCTGTGACGAGACCCTCCTGCCGAACGCGGGCTCGTCGTACCGCGGCTGAAGGAGCCCGATCGCCTCGGTCGCGCGGGCGCGGACCGCACGATCTGCGCCGTCTGCGCGCACGCGCCAAGGCGAACGCCCGGGCGAGGATTCGGCTCGTTTGGGCGGTGGGCGACGCGTGTCTCGCCCATGCGCACCCACGGACTCGACCGGACTCTATGCTCGGTGCGCGAAGACCTCGAGGCGACGGAGGACGTCCCTTCTGCCGAGACCGAGCTCGCGGTCATCCGCAGCGAGCCCCGCCCGCGGTCGATCGCCTTCAGCCGGCGGCTCGCCTGGAGGATCGACTCGCTCTTCGGGTTCATCGCGATGGCGGGGCCGCGCACGCACCCCGGTCGGACTCACAGCCCCTCGATCGTCACCTCGTCGACGTAGCACCAGCTCCACGACTCGCCGGGCTCGAGCGAGGTCACGATGGGGTGGAGGGTTTCGTGGAAGTGCTTGGTCGCGTGCCGGTTCTTCGAGCTGTCGCAGCAGCCGACGTGGCCGCAGGTGCGGCAGGTCCGGAGATGGACCCAGCGGTCGCCGAGCGCGAGGCACTGCGCGCACCCTCGGGCGTACGCGTCCGCCGCGACCGCCGTGCGCTTCGCGGCGAGGTGGCTACACCGCGGCATCGGCAGACCTCCACGGGCTCGCTTCCAGCGCCGCGCGATCCCAGCGCCCGAGGGTGGCGGCGAGCTCGTACGTGCTCGTCGCGAACTCGAGGACCGTCGCGGTGGGATCGGCGGCGAGGCGCACCGCTTCGTACGGCAGGATGAACTCCTTCATCGCTGGTTCGTAGCGGGCCGCGCCGGGCCGCGCGCGCCCGGCCGAGAAGCCCGCGGGCTCGGGCGCGGCGTACGAGTACAGCGCAGGGCCGTCGAAGCCGCCGCCGCCCGGCCAGAAGCCCAGGCTCGAGACCTCCTGATCGTAGGCGACGCGGGTGATCGGATCGGCATCGGCCCGCGCCGGTGCGGGCCGCCCCGAGAAGCGCGTGACCGCGAGATCGAAGGAGCCCCAGAAGAACTGGACGGGGCTCGCCTTGCCGACGAACCCTCCGCGGAAGCGCTTGAAGATCACGTCGAGCCTGCGGACGATCGCGAACCAGCGCGACACCATCACGGCGTCGTACGCGCCGTGCACCTCGTCGCGCGAGAACGGGATCGGCCCGGGCACCTCGCAGGGGATCTCGCGCATCGGCGTGTCGAGCTCGAGGGCGTGGAGCATGCTCGTCAGCCGCGCGTGGAACTCCCGGACCGTGCGTGGCACGAGCGCGAGCGTGCGGATGGCCCCCTCGCTCGTGCGAAGGACGAGCGCGTGATCGACGAAGTCGAGCTCGATCTCGAAGGTGCGCTCGCCGTGCGGCATGGGCGAGGTGCTCAGGCCGCGCGCCGTCACGTACAGCGGCACGTGCCACCACTCGTTCGTCGGCGCGCAGAGCGAGAGGCGGAGCTTGCCGACGATCTGCGTGTACATGTGCAGAGTCGCGTACGTGTCGGCCCACGCCGAGAGCGGGAGCTCCGGCCACGGATCGACGACGACGGGGCGTGGCAGGGTGCGTTCGGCGAATTGCGGAGTGGGCATCGGCGCGGCTCCCGGTGAGAACAGCCACCCAGGTGCAGCAATCCGTGCGCCAGGCGCGGCGACGGACGTGCTTCGTCGCCGCGCCTGGAGCCTGCGTCGGCGCTGGGCGGCATTGCGCAGCGCGCGAGCTTCGTGCGCGCGCCGAGGGCCCAGGTGCTACCCGCGGTACGCCGCCTCGAGCGCCGCGACGTCGAGCTTCACCATCGTCATCATCGCGTCGGTCGCGCGCTTCGAGCGCGCAGGATCGCCATCGCGCAACATCTCCTCCATGCGCCGCGGGACGATCTGCCAGCGGAGCCCGTAGCGGTCGATCAGCCATCCGCACGCCACCGGCTTCCCTCCGCCTTCGAGGAGCGCGCTCCAGTATCGGTCCAGCTCCGCCTGGTCTTCGCACACGACGGTCAGCGAGATGGCGTCGTTGAACTCGTGGTGCGGCCCCGCCGTCATCGCCGAGAAGCGCTGCCCGAAGAGCGTGAAGTCGACGACCTTCACCGAGCCGGGAGGGCCACTCGGCGACTCGCTCTTCAACGACGTGACTCGGTCGATCCGCGAGTCGGGGAAGATCGACGTGTAGAACTGCGCCGCCGCTTCCGCCTCTTTGGCGTACCAGAGGAAGGGATAGATCTTGGGGCTCATCGTCGATGCCATTGCCACCGCTCCTCGAGGGTTCGACCACGATAGCGCGACAGAGTCCGATTCTACGACGCCTGGGCGGTTGCTGGCGCGGCGCTCGGCGAGGCTCGCGGCGAGGCTCGCGGCGAGGCTCGCGGCGCGAGGCGCGGCGGAAACCGGGGGGCGCTCCGGTCGCGCTTCGGCGAACGACTCACGTGCGCGTGGTCGATTTCGTGCCGCTGGTGCTCGGCCTGCACGGCGCGTCGGTCATGGGCCGCGCTTGCCCGGCAGCGGCGGCGGCGCGTCGCGCGAGAGCGTGAACGGCGGCTCGATGGCCGCCCACTTCTCGCCGAGCGTCGACGCGGCGTAGGGCTGCGTTCCGGGCTCGCCCAAGGGCTCGGGGAGCTTCGCCTGCACTTCCTCCTGCGACGCGCCCCACACGCGCGCGCAGACGACGTCGCTCCCCGGATCGGCCGGCGGGCTCGGGCACTCGCGTCGCATCCACGCGCGGGCCGTCTCGTCGACGCGCGAGAAGGTGCCGTCGGCGCGGCCGTGGAGGAGCAGCGGCGGCCCGAAGACGCTCTCGGCGCAGAGCCCCTCCATCGGCGAGGGGAGCGAGTCGTGCGCGGAGTCGATCCGATCGGGGCGGCCATCGCCGTCGGCGTCGGTCACGGCGTCGAAGGCGGAGCCGACGGGGTAGTCGACGATGCGATCGCCCTTCGCCTGGAGCAGCCGGAGCTTGGGCCTCTCGCCGCAGGACCAGTACGTCGCCGGAACGAGCGTCACCAGCGCCTCCGGCCGCCCGTCGCCGTCGAGGTCGTAGAGCGAATCGATGACGACGCGCGCCCCGAGATTCCCCTCCAGCGCGTCGAGATCGAGCGCCAGGCGCGCGCCGTGCGTGTCCGAGAAGACGAGGCGCGCGCCGACCTTCCACGTGCAGACGGGCCCTCCTTCCGTCGACGGCGCGACGAGCTGCGCGTCGCCGATCTCGACGCCCCACGCGCCGCCTGCCTCCGCCTTGCAGGCGAAGCCACCGTGCGCGGCCTCTGCGGCGAGGCTCGCGCGCTGGGTGCGCTCGTCGCTCTGCATCGGCATCGGGCCCGAGCCGGGATCCTGGCAGCCTCCACCGACCGCCGTTGCGCTGCGGGCGTTCGCGGCGCGGAGCTCGTCGCAGAGCGCGCCGGGGTCGGCGGGCGTCGCGCTGGCGCTCGACGTGCCGGCGGCCGGGGCGTGACATGCCGCGATCGTGGTGACCGTCAGCAGGAAGGCGTCGCGATCGATGCGCATCGGTCCTCCTGGGTCGGCGCGCGGAGGCGGGCGTGACCTCGCCGCGCGGCCACTGCGCGCGTGTCGAGGCGAGCCCGCGGCCCGCAGGAACGAGCTCCCATCCCAATTTCGGTCGTGCAAGGACGGCGCAACTCGCGGCAAGTTGTCTCGCTGGCGACCAAGCGGGTCTCGGTCTGGCGCTGTCCCGCGTGCGGCTCGACCAGAGCGGGCCCCGACGAGTCGCGCTCGATGTACGAGCTCACCTTCATGACGTGTCGGACGTGCCACGAGGAAGGGCTCGTCGATTCGTACCAGCGAGACGCGGACTGGAGCCTCGACCTCGACCTCGACCTCGATGCCGACGCGTGCAGCTGCGGACAGAAGTTCGTCGTGGTCTTCACCGCGCGCCTCGGCCGGAGTGGCGGCGCCGACGCGCAGACCTGGTGCTGCCTCCCCCTCTCGAACGGCGAGCTCGAGGCGCTCGAAGCCGCCGCGCGCACGGAGCTGCCCGGCCTGGTGAGCGCGCTCGGCGAAAACCGGCGCTTCCTCGTCCGCTCGACGGATGTCTGCGGGCGCGAATCGGGCTTCGTCATCGGCCCTCACGACTGAACGCGCGGAGGTCCGAGGCTGGCCGCGGAGTTCCAAAGAGCGACGAGGGCGTCGAAGCGATCGCCCCCAGTCCGCGGTTCCGTCCGCGTTGCGCCGGCGTAGAACGAGTTGCGTGCGGTCAAAGCGTCGGGCGTGAGCTTCGGCAGGTTGCGCGACAGGCCGAGACCTTGCGAGGTCGTCTGGCGGTAGATTGGCAAGACGTCGGCTCGTTTCGGCAACTCTTCGCCCCCATCCGCTTGCCTTCGCGGAGTCGCGGGCGTTTCCTACCGAGCCGGAGGCGCAGTATGAGTATGGAGGCGAACGCTTTCGGTGGCTCTCTCGGGCGCTTGGTCATTGGCGGCCTGACGGTGGCGGCCATCCCGGGCTGCTCGGGTGTCGACCGCGGCGGGACGTCACCCGATGCGAGCACCAGTGTCGTGTCCGCGTCCCCATCGGACTTCGGGAGCGTCGCGTCGGCGTCTGGGCAGGCTCGGCTCGACGACGTGCGTGCGCGGTTCGTCGTCACCACGGCGGTCGCGCGCACACCCGCCGCGAAGTCTGCCGCGGCCACGAGCACGAGACCCGTCCTCGGCGAGGGCGTGGTCGACCGCTTCGAGCTCGCCGGCGAGCGTGTTCGCCCCGTGCTGCCCGCGATCGCTCGACGCAGCGTGCTCCGCACGGCCACCGTGGAGCTGCCTCTGCACGCGAACGGCGAGGTCGCCCTCGAGGACGACACGACCCGCGTCGCCGTGCGCTTCGCGCTGCTCGGCGCGCGCGATGCGCCCATCGAGACGGCGCACGGGATCGCGGTCTATCGCGGCGCGCTGGAGGGCGCCGATGATCTTCACCGCGTCCATGCGGAGGGGTCGGAGGACTTCCTCGTCTTCGACGCCAAGCCGGAGCGGGAGGAGATCGCGTATCGCGTCGACGTCTCGCGTGTCGCGGGGCTGCGCCTCGTGAGCAACCTCGTCGAGTTCCTCGACGAAGGAGGCACGCCACGACTCCGGATCGCCACGCCGTACGTCGTCGGCGCGAATGGCAATCGGCGCGAGGCGAGACTGTCCATCAGCGGGTGCGCATACGATGCGAACCCGGCCGCGCCGTGGGGGCGCGCCGTCGCGCCGCCGGGAGCGACGAGCTGCGAAGTGCGCGTCGCGTGGAGCGGCGTGGCGTATCCCGCGATCGTGGATCCGAATTGGAGCTCGACGGGGTCGATGACGGCGTACGGCGGCCGTCTGAATCACACCGCCACGCCTCTCTCCTCGGGCACCGTCCTCGTCACGGGAGGGCAATACGGCAGCAGTTTCCTCTCGACGGCGGAGCTCTTCGACGGCACGAGCAGCTTCGCCGCGACCGGCTACCTGAAGACGGGACGCGCGTTTCACACCGCGACCCTCCTGGCCTCGGGGAGAGTCCTCGTTGCGGCTGGCGTCGGCTCGGCGGGGGATCTGTCGAGCGCGGAGCTCTTCGACGCCACGGGTGTGTTCACGGCGACTGGCCCCATGACGGCAGCGCGCATGAAGCACAGCGCCACGCTCCTGGGCTCGGGGAACGTCCTGTTGGCGGGTGGGTACGACGGAATGCTCGCGGTCTCGTCCGCGGAGCTCTTCGACGGGTGGAACACGTTCACCGCGACCGGCGCGATGAAGGTCGCCCGCTACTCCCACACCGCGACGCTCCTCCCTTCCGGCAAGGTCCTCGTCGCGGGCGGCTACCAGAGCGAGCTCGTGGGCAGCATCGGGACTGGGGAGCTCTTCGACGAGACGAACGGCTTCAAGGTGACCGGATCGATGACGACGCCACGCTACGGGCACAGCGCCACGCTGCTCGCCTCGGGCAAGGTGCTCTTCGCGGGGGGATGGCACGACAGCTTCCTGAGCACCGAGACGCTCTCGACCGCGGAGCTCTTCGACGGCACGAGCTACTTCTCTGCGACCGGCTCGATGTCGCAGGCGCGCGGAGGGCATTCCGGGACCCTTCTGGGATCGGGGCGCGTGCTGATCGCGGGAGGGGACTTCGAGAGCGCCCTCTCGAGCTCGGAGGTCTTCGACGGCACGAGCAGCTTCGCGCCCACGGGCGCGATGACGTCTCCGCGCTGGAACCACACGGCGACGCTCCTCAAGTCGGGGAAGGTCCTCGCCGCCGGTGGGCAGTCCGACGGCTTCACCGTTCTCTCGACGGCGGAGCTGTACACCCTGCTCGCGGCGGGAGCGCCTTGCTCCGTCGCGGGCGAATGCGCGTCCGGCATCTGCGACGAGAAGTGCTGCTCGGCCGCATGCAACGGAAGCTGCCAGACGTGCGATTCGACCGGCGCCTGCGTCGCCGTGAAGGGCGCCGACGACCCAGACACGTGCACCACGACGAAGACGTGCAGCGCGAGCGGCGCGTGCCTCTTCAAGGCAGGGTCGCTCACGCCGAACGCAGCGATGTGCGCGAGCGGCATCGCGGTCGACAGCGTCTGCTGCGCTGGCCCTTGCCCCGATCCCACGATGACCTGTGCCGCCGGATCCGGTGCGTGCCTGCTCAAGAACGGGCAAGCTTCGTCGGGCGCGGCGTCGTGCGCGAGCGGCTTCGTCGCCGATGGCGTCTGCTGCAACACGGCCTGCAAGGACATCTGCGCGCGTTGCGACTCGACCCCTGGCATCTGCTCCAACACGATCGGTCCGCCGGTCAACGGGCGAGGGCCCTGCGCCGGCCCGAGCGTCGGCGCTTGCGGCTACCAGTGCGACGGCAGGTACACGACGCAGTGCAGCGCCCCCCCGGCCTCGACCCCATGCAGCGCGAGCGCGTGCGTGGGCGCCACGGAGACGCACGCGAGCCTCTGCGACGGCGCGGGTCGGTGCAAGGACGTTCCCCGAACCTGTGCGCCCTACGGCTGCGACGCGGCCGCATGCAAGACGACCTGCACTGCGCCCTCCGATTGCGCAGCGGGCTTCACGTGCGTCTCCGGAGCGTGCGTCCCGGTGCCGAAGCTCGGCGATCCTTGCACGGACGCCTCCAGGTGCCCGGCAGGCGCCTTCTGCACCGACGGCGTCTGCTGCGCCCAGGCGAGCTGTGGAAGCGGCGCGGCGTGCAACACGCCGACGAAGGCTGGGAGCTGCGCCAAGACGACGGGCACCAAGTGCGGCTCCGCCTCCGAGTGCGGCACGGGCTTCTGCACCGACGGGGTCTGCTGCACCGACGCGAGCTGCGGAAGCGGCGCGGCCTGCGACACGCCGACGAAGGCGGGGAGCTGCGCCAAGACCACGGGGTCGAGCTGCGGCTCGGCCTCCGAGTGCGGCACGGGCTTCTGCGTCGATGGCGTCTGCTGCGATACCGCCTGCACCGGGCAGTGCGCCGCCTGTGACCGCGTGGGTGCGATCGGCACGTGTACTCCCGTCGTCGGGCAGCCTCACGGAGCGCGCCCCGCGTGCGCGTCGGGTGGGGGGAAGGTCTGTGCGGCGAGGACGTGTGACGGAATTAATCCGAGCTCCTGCGGCGGCCTTCCGAGCGCGACCACCGTGTGCTCGAAGGCGTCCTGTGCGAACGGGACCCTGTCGCAGGCGTCGAGCTGCGACGGAAAGGGGGCGTGCGGTGCGCCGACGACGCGGACCTGCGCCCCGTATGCATGTGCGGACGCGACGAAGTGCGGAACGTCGTGCGCGACGAATGCGGACTGCGTGAGCGGCTACTCGTGCGCGAACGGGACGTGCTCGGCGATCACGGCGACGTGCAGCGCGGATGGGACGCAGGCGGTCGCGACCGACGGGAGCGGCGCGACGGCCTGCGCGCCCTATCGATGCGATCCCTCGAGCGGGAATTGCTACGCGACCTGCGCCGCTGGCGACGAGTGCGCCTCGGGCGCGACGTGCGACAACGGGGTCTGTCAGCCGGGCGCGAACACGACCTCTTCGGGTGGATGCTCGACGAGCCCAGTCGAGGGCTCGGTGGCGATACCGGCGATCGGCCTCCTTGCGGCGCTGATGCTCCGCACCCGCCGGCGGAGGCGTCGTTAGCAACGGAGCCGCGCGGCGGCGCCGGCGTCGGGGTTTCGGCCAAGCGATCGCGCGCCTCGATTCCGAGGGAATCGCGTGGGCGCTCGGCGCGCCCACTTCGGCGAGCTCGTCCGCCACGCCCTCAGCCGTGCTCGACGTTCTGCATCTCGAGCCAAGCCCTCATCCAGCCCGTGGCGCTCGCACCCGCCACGGGCAGCGTGGGCATGCGGGCCGCGCGGAGCACCGCCGCTACACGCCGCTGGAGCGGAGGCCGCGCGCCCTCGCCGACGTCGCCGAGCTCGGGCGCGTCGCCCGCTCGCACCCAGAGCCCGGCGCCCGCCGGGTACGGTCGGGCGCGCGCCCGCGACGCTTCGACAGCCTGACGAACACTGGCAAGGCTACGACCGACACGCCGAGCGAGGTCCGCTTGCTGCGGCTCGCGAAGCTGGCCTTCCGGTCGGGCGAGAAGAGGACCTTCTTCGTGGACGTCCTGTTCGACATCGCCGCTCGGCGGGCCGACGCACGCCCTCATGGAATGGCACGCAAAGTCGGCATGTGTGCGCGGCGAACGATTGCGTCACGGGAACTCGGTCACCGACCGGAGCGTCATGCTGCCCTTCGCAAGGACGCTCGGCGCGGCTGACCCGCCCGGTGCTGGCGCCCCGGCGGGAACGACGGTCACCGGTCCTTCGAGCCAGAGCTCGGTCTCCCAGCCGTCCTTCGTTCGCACGCGCCACTGGCCATGGAAGTCGATGGTCGTGACCGCCGGGAGCTTCTCGTTGATGGTGAGCGTCCACGAGACGTCGAAGACCGCCGAGGTTCCGTTCCGCTCGGCGCCGACGAAGCGAACGACGACGTCCTCGACCGTTCGGTCCCGCAGGACGGTGTTCAGCTCCATCGCCATCGCCTGCTCGAGTGGCGGCACTCGCTCACCCGGGACGACGGATTTCGGCATGGCGTCCAAGAAGAAGTCGCGGCGGCCCAGCCCCGGGAAGCGCTCGATGATCCTGGCGGACTCGGCGGGTGACGCCGGCTTCGCGCTGTCGGACGCGACGACGATCCCGGCGCTCGACACCGACACGACGTAGACGTTGCCATCGAGGACCGACGCCTCCTTCTTGGAGACCCCGAAGGTCTTCTGCGTCGAACGGTCATCCTCGAAGCGCATGCGGAGCTGCGTGATGATGCCGTCCTTCGTGGCGAGGACCTCTTCGTCTCGATGCTGTTCCTCGTCGACCTCCGTCTCGGGACCCGCCGTCAGGGTCAGCCGGGTCTTCGACGTCTTCGTCCTGCGCATCTTGTGGCCGGCGACGGGCCACACTCGACCGATCGAAACCGGCGTCCTGTCCGCACTGCCGCGCGGCTTCTTCGAACCGGGGGTCGGCCAGTCCGGCGCGAGCGCCTCGGTGTCGAGCGACCGCCCCTTGCCATTGCATGCAGCCGCTCCCGTGACGGCGAGCACGCATGGCAGGGCGACGTGCCTGAGCGACTTCCACATGTGCGGCCTCGGAGACGGGCGTCGCGGGCTCTAGCCAGCCGACGAGCTTCGCCGGTGGTCGACGGATCCTACGGCGACCCTATTCCTGGTGACCACGCTCCGCCAACGGGCGGCCTCGGCGCTCGGCGAGAGGGGCCCGGCACATCGTCACTTCGTCACTTCGTCGCTTTGCCGACGAACGCGCCGAGGTCGTCGAGCGTCTGGTTCGTGCCGGCGTCGACGTCGAGCTTCACGAACTGCTCGAGGTGCTCCGCCGACGCGCAGCGGATGGTCACGATCAGGTGCGTCCACTCGCGGCCGCGCTCGAGGCGCACCGTTTCGAAGGAGCCGTGACGCGCGCACCGAGGGCTCCCCCGCGTGCGCGCGGGTTCGTCAGGGGGAGTAATGCACGCTCACCGTCGCCAGCGTGCCGCCGAGGTCGTCGAGCGACTCGCAGCTCCCGGGCCCGGTGATCATCAGCGTGTTGCTCCCGCCGATGACGTACGGAGCCAGCGTCGTCGGCACGAAGCTCACGGTCTGCTGCGTGCAGCACGTGCCCCCGGCCGGCGGTGCGCCGAACGTCCCGATGGGCGTCCCGTTGAGCGTCACCGTGTGCGTGGAGCCCGGCGTCGCGCACGACGTCAGCTCGAAGTCCACCGACATCGAGGTCAGCGTGTGGCCCGACAGCCCCGCGTCGGTCCACACGAAGCCGAACGGCGCGGAGCAGTCGTTCTGGTAACGCGGGATGCCGGGGCAGCCGTTGTTCGAGTACAGGCCGGAGAGGCCGCTCGAGGTCGTCGCGATCGCGTAGCTGTTCGGCGGCGCCGGGATGCACGCGCCCATGAAGCACATGGGCGTCGGGCCGGAGCAGACCTGGCAGCCGGCCGGATCTCCGGAGCTGCCGCAGTGGCTCGCGTCGGTCTGCGAGCAGGCGGCGCACGCGCCGCTCGCGCAGTAGTGGCCGAGCCCGCAGCTCGCGTCGGCGCAGCAGACGCACGCGCCAGAGGAGCACTCCGGCGTCTCGGCCGGGCAGACCGTGCACCCCGCGGGGCTCGACGCTTTGCCGCAGTGGTTCGCGTCGGTGAGCGAGCAGGCGTTGCACGCGCCGCCGCCGCAGTACTTGCCCGTGCCGCAGCTCGCGTCGGCCGCGCAGACGCACGCGCCGGCCTGGCACATCGGCGTCGCGCCCGAGCAGACGTGGCACCCGGCCGGCGCCGAGGCGTCGCCGCAGCGGTTCGCGTCGGCCTGCTCGCAGGTGTGGCAGGCGCCGCCGTCGCAGAATTTGCCTGCGCCGCAGGTCGCGTCCGAGGTGCACACCTCGATCGCGCAGGTCGGCCCCCCGTAGCCCGACGGGCACTTGCACGAGAACGCCCCGGCGCCGCCCCTGCAGGTGCCGCCGTGCTGACAGGGGTTCTGCGCGCAGTCGGTCACCGCGACGTCGCACGCGGCCCCCGAGTAGCCGAGGTTGCACTCGCAGTGGGGCGTGCCGTTCGCGTCGCTGCAGACGCCGTGATCGCCGCAGCGAAGGATCTTCGTGTCGCAGGTCGCCGCGGGCTGGCTCGCGCCGTTCGTCAGCGTCACGGGCGCGTCGGGCTGGCCGGCCTGCTGCACCGTCGCGTCGATCGGCGCGCTGCCGCCCGGCCACGACTGCACGTCGAGCGTCGCGGAGCCCTTCGCCGGCACGTCGACGGTTCCCTGGAAATACGAGGTCTCCGTCGCGCTCGCGCGCTGCACCTCGACGGTCAGCGACACGTCGCCGGTCCCTTGCGGCGCCACCGTCGCGTTGCCCGTCGTCCGGGTGGGGTTCCCATCGTGAGCGCCGTCGCCGTCACGCCGCGCGCCTGATCCGAGGCGCCGGCATCCCGAGCGTCAGCTCCATCGCGTGATCCCAACGGTCGCTCAGGGCCAGGGCGCGTAGCTGGATGATGTGCTCGCC
>CAIXWQ010000301.1 GCA_903923175.1 uncultured delta proteobacterium
CGGCGGCGCCCGTCGCGAGCGCGAGCGCGAGCAGCGCCGTCGCGACGCCCACGCCGACCCCGCCCGCGCTCCAGGCGGCGCTCGACGCGGCGCTGCGGGCGATCGGCGACGGCGACTACGCTGCGGCCGAGAAGCAGCTCCTCGTGGCCGACGCGGCCGCCGCGGGCGAAGCGCACCTCGCGTACCTCGTCGCGCGCATCCGAGCGACGCGCTTCGCGCACGCGGCCGACTTCGATCGCGCCGCCGCGGCGCTCGTCGCCGTGCTCCCCGCGCTCGCGAGGCACCCCGAGCTCGCCGACGAATTCTGGGTGCACAACGCCATGATGATGATCCGCGAGGCGCAGGGCGATCCCGCGTCGGCCCTCGCGGAGAACGATCAGGCGACGCTCTGCGCCGCGCGCGGCACGTGGGATCCGCCGAACCGCGACACGCTCGCCTTCCAGAAGGATCGCTGGCACCGCGCCTACCTGACGCGGATGCTCGCCGAGGCGCGCACCGGCTCCGCGAAGGACGCGCTCGTGAAGTACGCGAACGCCGCGCTCGACGAGTACCGCGCGCGCGGCTTCGACGAGTCGGTGGCGGTGCTCGACGCGTACTTCGCCGCGCTCGACGGCCGGCGCGACGCGGCGCTCGCGGCCGCCCGGCGCGTCGACCCCGCCAAGGACGACGACGTCGAGGATCTCTACCTCGTCGTGGTGGGGCTCGAGGCGGGCGGCGATCACGTGGGCGCCGAGGCCGTCCGCAAGGTGATGCGCCGCCCGGCGGGGCCGCGCATCTCGCGCGCGATCATGCTGCGCTGGCTCGAGCTCGACGCGAAGTGGACGAAGGGCGGCGGCTTCTCCCCCTGGCACGCCGCCGGGCGCTGAGCCCGAGCTTTCGCGCGCCAGACACGCGCGCGCCGCGCGCGTTTCGTGAGGGCTCGCGCCGCGCGACGAGAAACGTTCGGACGCCGTGGGAACTTTCCTTCGTGGCTGCGGTCCGAAGGGGGGAGAGCGCGCCGGCGTCCGATCCGTCGCAGCCCAACAGAGGAACCATGAAGACGAACGTGAGGTCGCGCGTCGCGCCGGCCATCGCAGGCGCACGCCCGGGGCAGATGACCATGGCGATGCAGGCCATGCCGCAGGTGACGGGGCCGAAGGTCCTGCGCATCGGCCTCATCCAGGCCGGGCGCGTCGTCGAAGAGCGGCTGATCAAGCAGCGCACGCACGTCACGATCGGCTCGGCCCACGCGAACACGTTCGTGGTCTCCGGCCCGGACGCGCCGGAGTCGATGTGCCTCTTCGAGCTGGTCGCCGGCGAGTACGTGCTCAACGTGACCGACGCGATGACCGGGCGCGTGGCGCTCCCGACCGGCGTGACCGAGCTCGCGCAGGCGCGCGCTAGCGGCGTCGCGAAGCGGGTGGGCGCGCGCAGCCAGCTCAGGCTCGGCGACGAGGCGCGCGGCAAGGTCGTCCTCGGCGAGGCGACGCTCCTCTTCCAGTTCGTCGCGCCCCCGCCCGTGCAGGCCAGGCCGCAGCTGCCGCTCGCCGTGCGTGGCGGCCCGACGGGCCCGGTCGACTGGGGGTTCACGACCATCGCGTCGTTCTCGTTCCTCTTCCACTTCGGCTTCGCCGGCGCGGTGAACGGCGACTGGTTCGATCCGACCGTCGACGAGCAGGCGGAGGTGGCGACGTTCATCGGCTCGATCCGTGATCGCCCCGCGCCGCTGGCGCCCGAGAGCAAGCCGATCGACGTCAAGGACGACCCCGCCCCCAAGGACCACCCCGAGCGCAACGCCAAGCCGGGCCCGAAGAACGCGCCGAGCGGCCCGACGAAGCCGGGCCCCTCGCCGAACGCCCCGCACGGCCCGAGCCCGCGCGAGGTGTCGCGACCGAGCAACGAACAGATCGCGGACCTCCTCTCGAAGCAGGCCGACGATCTGACGGTCGCGATGCTGACCGTCGACGATCGCGGCGGCGCCACGCGCACGACGCTCCGCCCCGGCATGACGGTGGCGACCGACGCGGTCGACAAGACCGCCACCGACACGATGGGGATCAGCACGAGCCCGCTGACGCTCAAGGGGCAGGCGAACAACGCGCCGAGCGTGCCGGGCGCGCCCCCGGGCGACTCGCTCTGGCGCGGCGGCCCGAAGACGACCCCACCGACGACGATCGCCATGCCCGTCCCCGAAGGGCCCAAGGTCCCGACCCCGCTCCCGCAGCCCGATCCGAGCGTCGTCGGCGCGGTGCCCGGCGCGGACGCGGTGGTGAGGCAGAACAAGTGGCGCTTCCGCGCGTGCTACCAGGCCGCGCTGCGCGTCGACCCCGACGCCGGCGGTGCGGTCTCGGTCACCGCGACGATCAACGCCGAGGGGAAGGTCATCGCCGCGCGTGGCTCGGGCGGCAGCCCGACCACGCTGGCGAGCTGCATCGCGGGCTCGTTCTACCAGATGACCTTCCCCGCCCCCGACGGCGGCTCGGCGACGCTGACCGTGAACGCCGTGTTCGCCGCGAGGAAGTGACCGCTCGGCGGCCCGCGTCGTGAGCTCGCGGTCCGTCCGGCCGACCGCGGGGACGGACGTCACGAGGTAGGCGATCTCCCTGCACCTGCGCGTGCTCGCCGACGCGGCCTGGTGCGCGGCCTGTGCGACGGGCGACAGCGCGTACGCGCCGCCGGTCGTCGGTCGCTCGCAGCCACTGCGCGCGAGCTCTCGGCGCGTGGCGTTCGCAAGGAAGAGCTGCCACGCGTCAGCGCGGCTCGCGCGATCTCGCCGGCGGCGCGCGACCCGCCCGCGGTGATCCGCTCCGCGGGCGGAAATGTCGCGCGGGCATCGCGTCATGCGCGGTCGCCGGATCGACGTCGGAGCGGGCCCGCTCGATCTGAGACCGGCGCCGACTCCGACCGGTGCGGAATTGCCACCGTCGCGCCTCGCGAAGTGCCTCCTTCGCCATTGCCCGCCTCGGATGGACGGCGTGATATGGGTCGGCGGCGCCGCGCGTCTCTCCCGGGACGTACGCCAGTGCGCGCAGGAGAGACCAGCATGAGTCGCCACGCCCAGCACTTCGCCATAGCCGTTCTGGCGATCCTCGCTGCCCCCGCGCCCGCGTCGGCGCAGGTGAAGGTGTGGACCAAGACCGCCGATTTCGACACCGGCACGCTGAACAACGTCTCCGACACGAAGGTCGCGGACCAGGTCGTCCTCGGCCCGACGGCGGTCTCGAAGACCCGCAACGTCTGGACCGACAACTTCAACTACGGCCTGGTGCTCCGGCTCGACTCGACGACCGGCAGGCAGACCGCGCGCGTCGACTCGGTGCTCAACACCATCAACGGCGTCTCGACTGGCCTGCGCCCCGCCAACGAGTTCTGCAACTGGAGCACCACGGGCAACTGCCCCGGGCGCGTGGCGGTCGACACGCGCGGTGACGTCTGGATCGTCAACCGCGCCTTCGGCAGCCAGGGCTCGCTCTCGAAGTTCTCGGGGAGCACGGCCCACTGCATCGATCGCAACAACAACGGCAAGATCGACACGTCGAGCGACGTCAACGGCGACGGCATCATCGACATGAGCAGCACCGGGGCTGCGCAGGAGTACTTCGGGCAGGCCGACGAGTGCATCCTCACGACCATCCCCGTCGGCGCGATCAACGCCTACCCGCGCGGCGTCGCCGTCGATCGCTGGGGCAAGGTCTGGGTCAGCACGTTCAACGAGGGGAAGCTCTACCGCTTCAACCCGAACGATCCCGTCACGCTCGAGACGACGATCACCACCGGCGGCAACCCCTACTCGCTCGCCTCGGGCGGCGACTACGTCTTCGTCTCCAACGCGAGCACCACGGGCCCCGTCTACCGCGTGAACGTGCTGACGGGCGCGGTCGACACCGCGCCTTGCGGCGGCACCTACGGCACCGTGGGCGATCCGAGCGGAACGGTCGCCTACTTCGGCACCTACTTCCAATCCGGCCAGACCGTGTACGGCGTCTACAAGGCGGACTTCGTCGCCAAGACGTGCACGTTGATGTCGAACCCGAACCCGGGCACGGCGACGACGGCCGTCACGCTCGACACGCAGCCCGCGCCCGGGCCGTACGTCTGGAGCGCGAACTACCTGAACAACACGCTCTCCAAGTTCACGACGGCCGGCGCGCACATGGGCACTTATGCGGGCCCGGTCGGCGGCGGGAACCCGCACGGCCTCTCGCCCGACTTCGACGGCTTCCTCTGGCTGGTGAGCAACACCGCGACCGCCTCGAAGCAGATGGCGAAGTACAACCCGGCGACGGGCGCGCTCGTCAGCCAGTCCTTCATCGGCTTCCTCGGCGGCGATCTCGGCAAGTACCCGAACAACGCGACCACCGGGTACCCCGACTCCGCCACGCCGTACCTCTACAGCGACTTCACCGGCGTGCAGATCGATCGCCAGGCGCCGTACACGTACCTCGGCAGCTGGGACGGCATCTACGACGGCGGCGCGAACGGCATCCCCTGGAGCAAGACGACCTGGAACACGGAGCCGCAGGGGGCGGTGCCGACGTACACCTCGCTCAAGGTCTCGGTGCGCGCCGCCGACACGCTCGCGACGCTCGGCACCAAGCCGTACGCGACGGCGGTCAGCGGGGCCGCGTTCTCGGGCATCTCCGGGCGCTACGTGCAGGTCCGCGGCGACGAGCAGGGGCCGGGCTGGACCACCTCGGTGCTCTCGGACATCACCGTGAACGGCCCGTGCGCCGTGCTCGGCGAGGGGTGCTGCGTCAAGGACTCCGACTGCGGCGACACCAACGCGTGCACCATCGACACCTGCCCGGTGCCGGGCGGCACCTGCGCGCACGCGGGGATCCCCAACTGCTGCAACACCGTCGCCGACTGCAACGACTCCGACGCCTGCACCAGCGACTCGTGCCCGGGCGCCGGGCTGCAGTGTGCGCACGCGGCGGTCGCCGGGTGTTGCAACTCCAACGCGGACTGTAGCGACGGCAACCTCTGCACCGCCGACATCTGCTCGGGGCCGGGCGGGACCTGCGGGCACCCGGCGATCAACGGCTGCTGCAACACCGACGTCGACTGCACCAAGGGCAACAAGTGCTCGTCGGCGACCTGCCCCACGCCCGGCGGCTTCTGCACGGGCGGCGCGATCGCGGGCTGCTGCAACAAGGACGCGGACTGCGCCGACACCGACCTCTGCACCCTCGACGCGTGCGACCTCGCGACGTCGACCTGCACGAACAAGAAGGCCACCGGGTGCTGCAACACCGACTCGGAGTGCTCCGACGGGAATTCGTGCACCGCGGACCACTGCTCGGGCCCCGGCGGTAGCTGCGTCTTCTCGCCCATCCCCGGCTGCTGCGCGGCGGGCGATCCGAAGCTCGGCACGCCGTGCGACGCGCCGGTGTCGCCGTACGACAAGGCGCCGTGCCAGGCGGGCCACCTCGAGTGCAGCGCGGGCAAGTTCGTCTGCGTCGGCGCGGTGAAGCCGAGCTTCGACGTGTGCGACGGCGTCGACAACAACTGCGACGGCGTGGTCGACATCGCCTCGTCGTGCGGCGCGGGGCAGGTCTGCGTGACCGGCGTGTGCGTGAGCCCGTGCGCGGTGAGCGAGTTCCCCTGCCCGACCGGATACACCTGCTCGAACGGCTACTGCATGCCGCCGAGCTGCATGAACGTGACGTGCCCGGCCGGCCAGACCTGCGTCGCCGGCAGCTGCCGCACGAGCGGCGGTGACGGCGGGCTCGACGGCGGCGACGACGGAGGTGGGCTCGACGGCGGCACTGGCGACGACGCGAGCGCGGACGCCGCCGATGGCAGCGCCGCCGACGGCAGCCTCACCGATGGCAGCCTCGTCGACAGTGGCATGGTCGATGGCGGCGACGATGGTGGCGGTGCCGCTGGGCCGGAGAGCTCGGGCGGCTGCGGCTGCGAGGTCGCGGGGCGAGAGACGGCGCCGGCGAGCGCCGGGCTGCTCGGCGTCGCGCTCGCGATCGCGGGGCTCGGCCGACGCGCCAGGCGGCGCACTCGGGCCGATCGCGCGGCTGGCGGGGGTTCGCGATGAGCGCGCTCCAGGGGCGGTTCACGCTCGTCGCGGGGCTCGCCCTCGCTGCCTTCGCCTCGGCGTGCAGCAGCAGCTCACCCGCGGTCGACACCGACGCCGGCGTCGACTCGGCGCCGCCGCCGGACACATCGCCCGAGACGGGCTGCACCACGTCCGCTGACTGCGGCGGGCTCGAGTGCTGCGGCGGCACCTGCGTCGATCTCAAGAGCAGCGACGACAACTGCGGCAAGTGCGGCAACGCTTGCTGGAGCCCCGGCGTCTCGACCTCGTCGTGCGAGGCGGGCGCGTGCAAGATCGGCTGCACCGCCGGGCGCGGCGACTGCGACCTGCTCGCGTCGACGGGCTGCGAGACCTTCCTCAGCACCGACCCCACCAACTGCGGCGCGTGCGGCAAGATCTGCCTCTTCGCGAACGCCGACGCGCAGTGCGCGGCGGGCACCTGCGGCATCGGTACGTGCAAGTCCGGTTTCGCCGACTGCGACGGCGACCCCGCCAACGGCTGCGAGGTCAACCTCGACAACGATCCCGTCCACTGCGGCGCGTGCGCCACGCCGTGCACGCCGAAGCCCAACGTGGAGCCGAGCTGCGTCGCGCGTGCGTGCCTGCCCGGGGCGTGCAAGGCGGGCTTCGCCGACTGCGACAGCGACGCCACCAACGGCTGCGAGGTCGACCTCTTCGGCGACGCCAACAACTGCGGCGCCTGCGCCAGGGCGTGCGCGGCGCTGCCGTTCGCGTCGACGGTCTGCACCGGCGCGACCTGCGCGATCGGCGCCTGCGACGCCGGCCACGACGACTGCGACCACTCGGTCTGGAGCGGCTGCGAGGCCGACCTCGCGACCGACGTCCGCAACTGCGGCGCGTGTGGCAACACCTGTCCCGCGGTGCCGCACGGCACGCCGGGGTGCGCCGCGGACAAGTGCGGCGTCGGCGCGTGCGACGCAGGCTACGCCGACTGCGACGGTGACCCCGCCAACGGCTGCGAGGTCAACCTCACCAACGATCCGCTCAACTGCGCGGCCTGCGGCAACAAGTGCGCTGCGGTCGCGAACGGGGCGCCGGTCTGCTCGGGCTTCTCGTGCGGCATCGGCTCGTGCGTCATGCCGTACGCCGACTGCTTCGGCGGCTCGGCCGACGGCTGCGAGACCAACCTGACGTCGTCGGTGGATCACTGCGGCGGGTGCGCCACGATCTGCCCCGCCGTCGCCCACGGCACGCGCGCGTGCTCCAGCGGGAGCTGCGGAATCGGCGTCTGCGCGAGCGGCTACGGCGACT
The DNA here is from genome assembly GCA_903923175.1 of uncultured delta proteobacterium. Classification (GTDB taxonomy): domain Bacteria; phylum Myxococcota_A; class Polyangia; order Polyangiales; family JADJMO01; genus CAIXWQ01. The sequence goes on from CAIXWQ010000301.1 coordinate 7,301, forward strand.
GCAACAAGACGCTCGCCGACGGCTGCGAGATCGCGTTCTCGACCGACGTCAACAACTGCGGGAGCTGCGGCAACGTCTGCCCGACCCCGGCGAACGCGGTCGCAGGGTGCGCGTCCAGCGCCTGCACGCTGGCCGCCTGCAACGCCGGCTACTCGGACTGCAACGGCAAGGCGACCGACGGCTGCGAGCTGAACACGTCGGTCGACGCGAAGAATTGCGGCGGCTGCGGCATCGTCTGCGGCTCGGGCAACTGCGTCGCCTCGAAGTGCCAGTGCAACAAGGGCGTGCTGGTCATCGCCGACGACTCGGCCGCCGCCGACACGCTCGTCACGGCGCTCAACGCCGCGGGCTACACGGCGAGCAAGGGGACGAAGCCCTCGTACCAGTACGACGGCGCGAGTCCTGCGCTCACCAGCTTCGGCGCGGTCGTGCTGCTGGCCGGAACGGGGGGCGCGGCGGCGACGACCGACATGCCCGCCGCCGGGCAGACGGCGATCTACGACTTCGTGGTGAACAAGGGGAACGGCCTCGTGCTCACCGAGTGGGCCGCGCTCCACGTCGCGAACAAGCAGTGGGCGACGCTGGCGCCGCTCGTGCTGCTCCAGCGGACGGGGGCCTTCACGGGCGTGGTCACCTACGCCGTCGACCCGGCCTTCGCGAGCCACCCGCTCTGGAAGGGCATCGCCACGTCCAGCTTCAACTTCAACTCGAGCTCCAACGTCGGGCTCACGGTGACGGCCCCCTACGTCACGCGCGTCGCCGGCAGCACCCAGGCCATCGACGCGGTCGCGCTGCGCGACGCGCCGACCGGTCGCGTCGTCCACCTGGCGCACGCGGGCAACTACGGCACGTCCTCGGGCTGGACGAACACGAACCTGCTGACGCTCATGGGCAACGCGGTCGGCTGGACCGCGCGCTGCCAGTGAGCCGAGCGCGTCCGAGCGCGCGCGAGGTACGCTGAAGCGGTGACGGCCCGCAGCGAAGCCCCCCCTCCGGGATCACCTCGGCGCGCCCGGCTGGTCGCGCTCGCGGCGGCCACGGTCGCGCTGCTGCTCGTGATCGCGCTCTTCGTGGTGCCGCGGCGGCGCGGCCCACGCGAGATCCGCGTGCTCACCGATCGCACCGAGTCGCACCTCGCGCCGCTCTTCGCCGAGTTCGAGCGCGCGACGGGGCTCGCGGTGCGGGTCGTGTACCTCGACAAGGGGCTCCTCGCGCGGCTCGAGAGCCGTCCGACCGAGGCCGATCTGGTCATCACCAAGGACGCCGATCTGCTGGAGCTCGCCCGCGGCAAGGGGCTCCTGCAGCCGGTCGCGTCGGAGGCCATCCGCGCCGCGGTGCCCGAGCGCTTCCGCGAGCCGTCGGGCGCCTACTTCTCCGACGCGTATCGCGCGCGCGCGATCTTCTACTCGCGCGAGCGCGTGAAGCCGGAGGAGCTCTCGACCTACGAGGCGCTCGCCGAGCCCAGGTGGCGCGGGCGCGTCTGCATGCGATCCGGCTACCACGACTACAACCTCAGCCTCTTCGGCCAGATGCTCGCGGCGTACGGGCCGGCGCGCACCGAGGCCTTCCTCGCGGGGCTGAAGGCGAACCTCGCGCGCACGCCGGGCGGCGACGATCGCGGGCAGGCGCGCGCGATCTACGAGAAGAAGTGCGACGTCGCGCTCGCGAACTCTTACTACATGGGGATCATGCTCTCCTCGGCCGACCAGCGCGCCTGGGGCGAGGCGACCGCGGTCTTCTTCCCCGATCAGCTCCAGGGCGGGAGCTTCGTGCTGCGCAGCGGGCTCGCGCTGACCACCGCGCGCGAGAACGTCGCGCCGGCGACGCGGCTGCTCGAGTACCTCGTCGAGCCGGCGACGCAAGATCGGCTCGCGGCGCTGACGTTCGCGTACCCGGTCGCGGGCAAGGCGGAGCTCTCCGAGATCAACCAGCGGCTCGGCGCAGGCCAGCCGGGCGTCGTGCGCGGCGTGTTCGTGGTGCACGACGTGCCGCTCGCCGAGACCGCGAAGAACCGCGAAGCGATCGTGCGGATGCTCGACGCGATCCAATTCGATCAGCCGCGCTGACGCCGCGCGATCGTATGCTCGGCGTCCTTTGCCGAACGCGTCCTCTTCGGTCCCGTCGCGGCCGTCGCGCCCGTCGCGCCCCGCGCGCGCGGCGCTCGGCTGGGCGCGCGCCGCGCCGA
>CAIXWQ010000302.1 GCA_903923175.1 uncultured delta proteobacterium
GAAAGGTACGTGTCGGCGATCATCTCGAGCCGCGCCCGCGCCTCGTCGGCGAGCTCCGTCGGCCCGGAGACGACCGTCCAACCGAGCTTGAGCTGCGGCAGCGCGACCACCTTGGAGAGCCCGCTCAGCACGAACGTCAGCGCCGTGTCGCGCCCGGCGAAGCTCGGGAGGCGGTTGGCGGGCAGCCCGCCGTGCGCGTAGTCGCCGAAGACCTCGTCCACCACCAGCGCGAGCCCGCGCGCGGCGGCGAACGCCTCGAGGGCGGCCGCGTCGTCTCTGCGCACGAACGAGCCGGTCGGGTTGTTCGGGTGCACCAGCAGGATCGCGCGCGTCGGCGGGCCGTCGGCGTCCGCCTCGTCGAGTACGCGCGCGATCGCCTCGAGATCGAGGCGGAAGCCCTCCTCGCGCACCAGCGGGTACGGCACGAGCTCGACCTCCTCCAGCCCCGCGAGCCAGTCGAAGAGCGGGTAGCTCGGACGCGGCACGAGCACGCGATCGCCGCGATCGCACAGGAGCTTGAAGAGCCAAGCGTAGGCCTCGCTGGTGCTCGCCGACACGACGACGCGCTCGGCGTCGACCGTCACGCCGCGCGCGGCGTAGTCCCGCGCGATCGCGGCGCGGGCCTCGGCGACGCCGAGCGGGTCGGGCGCGTACGCGGTGCCGCGCGCGTCACCGAGCTCCGCGACCATCGCGCGCGCGATCTCCGCGGGGACGACCTCGGCGCGGGTCGGGTTCGACTCGGTGAGGTCCACCGGCTCGGCGCCGCGCGCGCGAAGCTCGGCGAGGCGTCGCGTCAGCGCGTTCGTCGTGCGGTCCCACGACGTCCGTCTCGAGAAGAACGGCGGCATGCCCTTCCGTACGTCGGCCACGCCCGAGCCGCACGCGGCTCGGTAACTTCCGTTCCGTAACGATTCCCCGAACGTCACGACGATCGCGCCTCAGCGCTCGAAAACGGCCTGAGCTGGCGGCGTTCTTGCGTCGGCGCGGCCGTACCTCGATCCGCCGTTCGCGTGCTCGCGCGCGCGCCGTTCGGGGCTTGTCCGACGTCGCGTGGGCGGATACGACTAGGTCCTCGGCGACAACCCAAGACACCCACGGCGCATCCGCGTCGAGGGCTATGGGGGAGGAAGAACAATGAATCAAGCTGGCGGTGCGGCGGTCCAGACGCGTAACCCGGTGATGGTGCTCCTGATCACGATGATCTGTGCGCCCTACGGCCTCTTCGCGATGCTCAACATGCTGGGCGAGCTGCGGAACTACACGGGCAACCAGGAGATCACGCCCTGGCATCTCCTCATTCCCTACTACAACCTGTATCTCCTCTTCGTGAAGGTCCCGAAGTGGATGGGTGAGGCGAAGGCCAAGGCCGGCTCGCCGAAGCCCGCCATGGGCGGCTTCATGTACTTCCTCGTCGCGCCCTACGCGATGGCCGCGGATCTGAACGACGTGGCCGCTGGCCGTGGCGCTCTCCCCGCGGGGCAGTGAGCCAATCCGTTCCTGCTCGTCGCGTCGCCGCCGTGATGACCTTCCTGGTCATCGTGGCGGCGATGCTGCTTTTTGGGGCACCGTTGTGCCCGGTGGCGATCCTCACGCACCACCCTTGCCCCGGCTGCGGCATGACGCGCGCCGCGTGGGCGCTCCTTCACGGCGACGTCGCGGCCAGCCTGCACCTGCATCCGCTCGCCGGCGCGATCGTGCCGATCGTGGTCGTCTCGATGGCGCGCAGCGCGCTCGGGTTCGTCCGCACGGGCGCGTGGGGCGCAGGTGACGCGGCGGGAGCGTGGATGACGCCGATCGCGTTCGTGCTGGTGATCGCGATGCTGGGGGTGTGGATCGCGCGCTTCTTCGGCTACCTCGGCGGCCCGGTGCTCGTCGGCATGGTCTGATCGCGGGAACGTCGCGGTACGGATCCCGACGAACCCTCGTGTTCGTTGGCGACAAGGAGCCGCGCTTGACCGATCGCATGAGCTCGCCGGACTCGATCTCCTCCGCGGCGCACCGCCGCAGCTACCCGCGCGTCGACTCCGAGATCGAAATCGACTTCGAGAGCGACCACACGTTCTTCAGCGGCTTCAGCGAGAACCTCTCCGATGGGGGGCTCTTCGTCGCCACGTACAACAAGCGTTCGCTGGGCGATCGACTCCACGTCCGCTTCACGCTCCCCGGCGTCGAGCGGCCGATCGAGGCGACCGTCGAGGTGCGCTGGCTGCGCGACTACGACGCGCAGAGCGAGCAGTCGCCCGGCTTCGGCGCGGCGTTCGTCGTCCTCGACGACGAGGACCGCAACACCATCCACCACTTCTTGCGGCTGCGCGCGCCGATCTTCTTCGACGCCGAGTGAGGGCCGCGCGGGGCGCTCCCCGAGGGAACGAGCTCCGCGAGGAGTCGCGCGGGCGGGTGTGTGGGGTGACCGACGGGATTCGAACCCGCGACAACCGGAGCCACAATCCGGTGATCTACCAGCTGATCTACGGCCACCGTGTCCGTCTGGCCTTTGGGGCCAGCTGACGAATCGCGGAGCCTAGTCGGACCCGTCGGGTCCGGCAAGCGCATCCTGCCCGGATCCGACTACTGGAGCGACGATGGCGCGCCCGCCGGCGGGGCGCCGAACGTCGCGAGGAACTGGAAGACGTAGCGCTGGTGCGCGTGCGCGATCGTGTCCCAGCTCGGCGACGCGATCCCCTTCTCGATGCAGCTCAGCACCTTCTTGCGCTGCGCGGCGGGGATCGTCGTGCCGTCCTTGCCGGCGCTCAGGTGGAACTTCTTCTTCTTGAAGGTCACGTCGACGATCACGTTGATCGCCGCGTTCTGCTTGAGGGCCGGGAGGCAGGCGCCGGCGCGCTCCGCGAGCGCTTTGGTGATGGCCTCTTCCATCGGTCCGAGGTGATCGCACTTCTCGGGCGTCGTCTTGGTCGGGCCCGGATCCTGACACTTCAGGTACCGCGGCTCGCCGAACGTCACGAGCCGCCCCCCCGCGTCGACCGACATCTGCGCGCCGGCGTCGCCGAAGACGACCGTGGGCGCGCCCGCGTCCTCGGACGCGGAGGCCGACGCCGCGGCCAGCTCGGCCTCGCCGTGCTTCTTCTTGCCGCGCCCCCAGATGAACAGCGGCACGGCGACCAGCGCGATGCCGATCAGCAGCGCGAGCGCCGCCTGGAGCCGCACGTCGCGCTGCACCTTTCCGCCCAGCGTCATCGGTCGGCTCGACGGCAGGGTGCCATCGCGCTGCGAGAACGGGCCGAGCGGGGTCATGCGCGTCGCGGGGGCTTAGCACCCGCGTCGCCGGGCGTTCAAGGAAAGTCGGCGCAGCCGTCGAACCAGCCCCGAATCGCACTCGCCGTGCGCGGCCTGCCCATCCGCCTTGGACCGCCGACCACTGCGCGCTAGTCCAGGTGTCGTGTCGAATGTCGAAGCCGTCGCCGACGATCTCAACGAGCCGCAGCTCGAGGCGGTGACGCACGTCGAGGGGCCGCTCCTGGTCTTCGCCGGCGCGGGGAGCGGCAAGACGCGCGTGATCACCTACCGGATCGCGAACCTGGTCGCGACGCACGGGGTGCCGCCGTACCGCATCCTCGCCGTCACGTTCACCAACAAGGCGGCCGGCGAGATGCGCGAGCGCCTGGAGCGGCTGCTCGGCGAGGGGCTCGCGCGCGACCTTTGGGTCGGCACCTTCCACGCGACCTGCGCCCGCATCCTGCGCAAGCACCACGACGCCGCCGGCTTCTCGCGCCGGTTCGTCATCTACGACGACGCCGACCAGCGCTCGCTCATGGACCGGATCGTCAAAGAGCGCGACGTCGACACCGACGAGCTCTCCGCGCGCTCGGTGCTCTCGCGCATCCACGCCTTCAAGCAGGAGGCGGTCGCGCCCGAGGACGTGCCGCGCAATTCGCGCCGCGACGATCTCGTGGTGTCGCTTTACGAGGAGTACGAGAAGCGCCTGCGCGCCGCCGACGCGTGCGACTTCGACGATCTGCTGCTGCACGTGCTCCGGCTCGTCGAGCGCCCCGATCCGGACGCGCACGAGCAGCCCGACGCCAAGACGCTCGCCGGCGCCTCGATCCGCGCGCAGTTCCGCTACGTGCTCGTGGACGAGTTCCAGGACACCAACGCGGTGCAGTACCGCCTGGTGCGGGCGCTGGTGCGCGCGCACGGCAACCTCGCGGTCGTGGGCGACGACGATCAGAGCATCTACCGCTGGCGCGGCGCCGACGTGCGCAACATCCGCGGCTTCGCCAAGGACTTTCCCGGCGCGCAGGTGGTGAAGCTCGAGCAGAACTACCGCTCCACCGCGCGGATCGTGCGCGCCGCGCTGGCGGTGATCGCCAAGGGGCGCGAGCGCGTGCCGAAGGAGCTCTGGACCTCCAACGTCGAGGGCGAGCTCGTCGAGGTGAAGAGCGCGGTCGACGAGCGCGACGAGGCGCAGAAGGTCGCGGCGTACGTCGACGCGAGGCAGGCCGAGGGGGTCGCGCGCAGCGAGATCGCGGTGCTCTACCGCACGCACGCCCAGTCGCGCGTGCTCGAAGAGGCGCTGCGCGCGCGGCGCATCCCGTACCGCATCGTCGGCGGCCTGCGCTTCTTCGATCGCGCGGAGGTGAAGGATCTCCTCGCGTACCTGCGCCTCTGCGCCAACCCCAAGAGCGACGTGGATCTCGCGCGCATCGTGAACGTCCCCGCGCGCGGGATCGGCGCGACCACCGTCGACCGCGTGCAGCTCGCGGCGCGCAACCACGGGCTCACCTCGCTCGAGGCGATGCGCGAGGTCGCGCGCGGCAAGCTCGAGGCGGGCGTCGCCGCGGCCGCTCGCAAGCGGCTGCTCGCCTTCGTCGCCATCGTCGACGAGCTCGCGGGGGCCGAGGCGTCGGGCCACCCGCCGAGCGAGATCGCCCAGCTCGCGCTCGAGCGCAGCGGGTACGAGGCCCACCTTCGCGAGGAGCAGACCGACGAGGCGCAGACGCGCCTGCAGAACCTCGGCGAGCTCGTCGGCTCCATCCGCGAGTACGAGCAGACCGCGTCGGCCGCGGGTGAGCAGGCGTCGATCACCGGCTTCCTCGAGCGCACCGCGCTGGTGAGCTCGGTCGACGAGCCGCGCGGCGAGGATCCGCTCGCGCGCGGCGGCGCCTGGAGCGACGACGTGCTCACGCTGATGAGCGTCCACGCCGCCAAGGGGCTCGAGTTCCGCGAGGTGCTTATCACCGGCCTCGAAGAGGATCTCTTCCCGTTCGTGCGGCAGCGCGACGAGGACGACGCCGTCTTCGGCCCGACCGGCCTCACGCGCGGCGAGGAGGCCCTCGAGGAAGAGCGTCGCCTCGCGTACGTCGCGATCACCCGGGCCCGCGAGCGGCTGCTCCTCTTCCACGCCGGGCACCGCACGCTCTTCGGGCAGCTCCGCTACGGCCGGCCCAGCCGCTTCCTCGTCGATCTCCCGCGCGACGACGTGAAGCTCTCGCTCCCCGGCGCGGGCGATTCCGCGCAGCGAACGGGCGGGTACGGCGGCTACGGCGGGTACGGCGGCGCGCGCGCGGCCCGCGACGACGACGACGGTCCGAGCCCGGCCTTTCGTCACCCGATGGCGAGCGCGGGGCCGAAGGTCACGACGCCCGTGCGCGAGCCCGGCGAGCGCTACGTCGAGCGCGACGACGACGCCTGCGATCTGCGCCGCGGCGATCGCGTGCGCCACAAGCGGTTCGGCGTCGGTCGCGTGCTCGAGGTCGAAGAGGGGGCCGAGCCGAAGATCGTCGCGGAGTTCTCCGGCTTCGGCGAGATGACCATCCTGCGACGCTTCCTCGAGCCGGTGGCCTGAGCGCCCGTCGGGGCGCGCCTACTCCTCGACCGGATTCGGCGGTCGATCCAGCGGGATCTCCACGACGACGTTCGCGGCGGGGCCTGCGCACGCCTGCTCCTGCGCGATCAGCTCGCGCCACGCGTCGCGGAGGCGCGTCGTCGAGCTGGCGGTGCTCGTGCAGGTGATGCCGTCGAGGAAATGATCGCCGCCCCACAGCAGGAAGTCGGGCATCGCGATCCAGACCGGCTCGTCCTTGGCGGGATCGGGCGGCCGCTTCTCGTCGCCGTCGATGGCGATCTGGGAGACGACCAGCGCGCCGGTGGGGCTGCGCACCAGGCGCACCTTCGCGCCCGCGATCCCGAAGGGGAACCGATCGCGCGTGGCGCGCTGCACGAAGTTGCCGACGGCGCGCGCGAGGCCGGTGCGCGTGGTGACGCATACCGACACGGCGTTCTCGAACGGCATCGACGCGAACAGATCCGCGTTGCTCAGCACCCCCGCGTGGAACGACGCGCGGACCCCCCCGGCGTTCACGATCGCGACCACCGGCACGCGCTCGGGGAGCTTCGCCGCGTCGCCCGCGTGCGCCCGCGTCGCGCGCGCGAGCTGCTCGAGCATCGCGGTGCCGAGCGGGCCCTGCGCGACGCACGCCCGCGCGAGCGTGGCGATCGACTTGTCGCCCTCGAGCTTCACCTGCACCTGCCACGGCGCGACCACCTTGGCGACCTCGCGCCCGAGCGCGGTGCGCGGCGGGCCGTTGGAGATCGCCGTGCGTCGCTCGAGCGTGGCGAACACCGGCTTCGATTTCGCGTCGGCGCGGCAGAAGCGCGTCTTGGCGAAGCCGACGCCGTGCTGGTCGGTGGAGACGATCGGCACGCCTCGCACGCGCCCGACCATCCAGGCGTGGCGGTGGCCCGCGATCACGAGGTCGGGGAGCGCGTTGGCGTCGAGCTGCGCGAGGAGCGTCGCGATCTCGCCGACGTGCCCGGCGCCGTGATCGGCGGCGTCGTCGAGCGAGCGCGGCAGCTCGCCGTCGAGGCTCGCGTGCGCGAGGAGCACGATCGGCGCGGCCCCCTGCGCCCGCAGCGCGACGATCTCGCGCGCGACGGCGGCGGACGCGCCCGTCTCGAAGTCGAGCCCGACGACGTTCGGCTTGAGCGTCGTCCGCGGCGTCTCCTTCGTGGTGTAGCCCACGACGCCGAGCTTGAACCCACCGCGCGCGAGCACGACCGACGCCTTGTGATCGGGCCAGCCCGTCGGCTGCCCACCGTCGCGCACCAGGTTGGCGGAGAGGAACGGGAACGAGGCTGCGCGCAGGCGCTGGAGGAGCGCGCCGCGCGGGCCGTCGTCGCGGTCGAGGTCGGTCTTGCCGGGGAGCGCGATCGGGCGCTCGTTGCCGACCGGCCCGAAGTCGAAGTCGGCGTTGCCGAGCGCAGCGGCGTCGACCCCGAGCACGCGGTAGGCGTCGATCACGGGCGCCCCCTCGTTCATCGCCGACTCGATCGACCCGCCGAGCAGATCACCGGCGTCGAGGACGAACACCGGCTCGCCGGCGGCGCGCGCGTCGGCGACCTCGTCGGCGAGGGCGATGACGCCGCCCGCGGCCACGTGGTTCAGGTCGAGCTGCGGCTCGTCGGGGCCGATCTGACCGTGGAGATCGTTCCACGAGAGGACCGTCAGGCACTCGGGCGCTTCGACCTTGGGCTTGTGCTGTCGGGCGACACCGCGCCCGCCGCGCCGGCAGCCGGTGGCACCCGCGGCGAGCCCTGCGAGGGCCGTGAGCTCGGCGACGACCAGCGCCAGCGAGGCGACGTGGCGCATCGAACGGCGGACGGCGGAGCGCATCGCGGGCTCGTCATCATAGCGATCATCAGGTGCTTATGCGTGCCGATGTGACGTAGCGCCGCGTCGGCGCGGCGCGGGGCGCGCCCTACCTACCCCCCGCACGCACCGTCGTGCTACGGCACCGGCCGTCTTCTCGACTCTTCTCGACTCGGCGCGACTCGGCCCCATCGGCCTCGGAGGCAGCTCTTCATGGCGAACAAGACGTACGACGCGGTCGTGATCGGCGGAGGGCCCGGCGGCTATCCGTGCGCCATCCGTCTCGGCCAGCTCAAGCAGAAGGTCGTCTGCATCGAGAAGGCCGAGCTCGGCGGCGTGTGCCTCAACTGGGGCTGCATCCCGTCGAAGGCGCTCATCGCCGCGTCGCACACCTACGAGAAGATCCTCCACGCGGACGCGATCGGGATCGTCGGCGCCGGCAAGCCCACGGTCGACGCGCCGAAGATGCAGGAGTGGAAGAACGGCATCGTCAAGAAGCTGGTCGGCGGCGTCGGCATGCTGCTGAACAAGAACGGCGCCGAGCTGATGCGCGGCACCGCGACGATCACCGGCAAGAACACCGTCGAGGTCACGCTCCCCGACGGCACCAAGGAGACGATCGAGGCCAAGTCGATCGTCGTCGCCACCGGCTCGACCACCATCGAGATCCCGACGTTCAAGTTCGACGGCAAGACGATCATCGGCGCCAAGGAGGCGGTGAACCTCACCAGCATCCCGAAGCGTCTGCTCGTCATCGGCGGCGGCGTCATCGGCCTCGAGCTCGGCTGCGTCTACCAGCACTTCGGCGCCGAGCTGATCGTCGTCGAGGCGACGCCGACGCTCCTGCCGGGGACCGACCCCGACTGCGTGAACGTGCTCGAGCGCGCGATGACCAAGCGCGGCGCGAAGATCTACAAGAACGCCAAGGCGCTCGGCTACGAGAAGACCGCGACGGGCCTCGCGGTGCGCGTCGAGATCACCGACGACAAGGGGGCGAAGAAGACCGAGACGCTCGAGACCGACGTGGTCCTCGTCGCGGTCGGCATGCGTCCGCACAGCAAGGGGCTCGGCCTCGAGAGCGTCGGCGTGAAGGTCGACGAGCGCGGCTTCATCCCGACCGACAAGCAGGGGCGCACCAACGTCCCGAGCATCTACGCCATCGGCGACGTGAGCGGCCCGCCGCTCCTCGCGCACAAGGCCACCAAGGAAGGCGAGATCGTCGCCGAGGTGATCGCCGGCCACAAAGCGGCCAAGGACTGGGTCACCATCCCGGGCGCGATCTTCACCGACCCCGAGATCGCCGTCGCCGGCATGACCGAGGCCGAGGCGAAGGCCAAGGGCTTCGAGGTCAAGATCGGCAAGATGCCGTTCGCCGCGAGCGGCCGCGCGATGGCCGTGCGCGAGACCGACGGCTTCGTGAAGCACGTCATCGACGCCAAGACGCACCAGCTGCTCGGCGTGCACATCGTCGGCCCGAGCGCGTCGGATCTGATCAGCGAAGGGGCGCTCGCGCTCGAGATGGCGGCGTTCGCCGAGGACATCTCGATGACCATCCACCCGCACCCCACGCTCGGCGAGGCGTTCGGCGTCGCCGCGGCGCACTCGCTCGGGCACGCGATCGACATCCTGAACCGATGACGACGTCGGCGCGTCTCGCTGGCGCGCTCGTCGCGTTCCTCGCGCTCGCCGCCGCGTCGTGCGGCGGCGCGCCGAGCACGTCCAAGCCCGCGGCCGCTCCGCCGGTGGCC
>CAIXWQ010000303.1 GCA_903923175.1 uncultured delta proteobacterium
GCCGGCGCAGGGGCCGCGGGTGCAGCGGAGAGCGCGTCGGCCAGGGCGGAGGAGGCCTTCGCCAGCTCGAGCGCGCGCAGGTCTGCCTCGGCGTCCGACGCGGCGGCGGCCGCGCGTCGCAGCCAGACGAGCGCGTCGGCCGAGTCGCCTTGCGACCAGCGGGCCGCCGCGATGGAGAGGCCGTCGGCGACCTCGTCGGGGTCGTCGTCACGCACGCGCGGAATGGGGGAATCGCCGCCCTTCGGGTCCATGGGCCGGGCACCTTACGGCAGGGCACGATCCCCACGCGACCTCGACGAGCGGAATTCCGCAGCCCGATCGCGCACGGGCGGACGGTTTCCAGGACGACGGAACCGACTCGCTCGATGGAGGATTCGCGCCGCCTTCGAAACGCCTGCACGCAGGCGCGGCGGCCGGCTAGCGTTCGCGCGCATGTCCGACCTCGTCATCCGCCCCCTCTGGCGTGGGTTCTCCGAGGGCGCCCTCGCGGCCGCCGCCCGCCACGCGCGTGCGGGGGGCGTCTCGGTCGTGCGCGCCCGCCGCTGGTACCTGCTCGGCGACGCTGGTCCGGCCGACGAGCCCCTGCCGCTGCTCGTCGAGTGGGCCATCCGCGCCGTCGACGCCGACGACGCCTGGGCCGAGCAGACCGACGGGCCGGCCACCGGGCTCGTGAAGGCGCCGGTGAAGGCCGACTGGCGCGGGCGCGTGGAGGAGTGGATCACGCGCGACGCGAAGTTTCGCGGCGCGACCGCCGAGACGCGCTTCGACTGCATGCGCTGCGCGGCCTGCTGCCACGCCAACCGCGTGGTCCTCGACGAGGAGGACCTCGCGCGCTTCCGCGCGGGCGGCCGGGCCGACCTGCTGGAGCGGACCGTGCGCGTGCGCGGTGCGCGCACGCTGCCGCTGGTGCAGGACGGAGCGCACCCGTGCGTGCACCTCGAGGGGAAGCTCTGCGGGATCTACGCGGTGCGCCCGAACATGTGCCGCGACTTCCCGGCCGGGACCGAGCACTGCATGACGTCGCGCGAGGAGCTCTACGACACGCCGTTCCCGGCGCACTGCTGACGCGCCGTCAATTGGCGACGCGTCGCGGCTCCTGGGTGAGCTTCTGCAGCGTCGCGCGCACCGAGGCGGCGTCCGCGGCGGCGGGGGCGAGCTCGAGGTAGCGCGCCAGATCGGCGATGGCGCCGCCGACCGCGCCGAGGTGCGCCTGCAGGGCGCCGCGGTCGCGCAGCGGACCGGCCTCGCCCGGCACCAGCTCGACGATCCGCGTCTGCGCGAGCAGGGCGCGCGCGTAGTCGCCGCGCGCGACGTGGGCCGCCTTCAGGTTCTGCAGCACGCGCACCAGCGTGGCGCGGGCGGTCGCGGCGCGCAGGTGCTCGGGGCGCAGGTGGGCACCGTCACCGAGCGCGCGGCGCAGCATCGACTGCAGCTCGCCCAGCCCGAGCCTGCGGCCGCCGTGGAACGGGTCGACGACCAGCGGGGTGCCGCCGGTGCGCTCGAAGCGCACGAGGTAGTGGCCCGGAAAGGAGATTCCGTGCGCGCGCAGCCCGAGCCTCCTCGCCACGCCGAGCAGCACGATCGCGAGCGTGATCGGGATCCCCAGCCGCCGCTCGAGCACGAGGTTCAGCCAGCTGTTGCGCGGATCGCCGTACTCCGCCTCGTTGCCGCGGAACCCCTCGACGACGTAGAGCTGCTGCACCAGCGCCTCGACCGCCTGGTCCACGCTCGCGCCGGCCGGGAGCCTCGGCGCGGTCGCCGCTGCCAGCGCGTCGAGCCGGGCGAGCTCCTGTTCGAGGACCAGCGCCGGGAACTCGTCGCGCGCCACCAGGAGCACGCCGAGCTCGAGGTCGACGTCCTCGCCTGCCTGGCGCGCGAGCTGCTCGAAGGAGACCACGCCGTCGGCTTAGCATCTCTGGCGCGCCTTGCGTGCAGGAGGCGCGGCGGGCATTCGATGGTGAACCCAGGGTCGGATCCGGCGCATCTCTCGCGGGACTTGCCCTCCCGCGCCCGGAAAGTAGGCTCCCCCGCCCATGGCATCCCCGCAGATCGACGCCCTCCGTAAGCAGTTCGACGAGCTCAACTCCGAGTACCACGCCCGCTTCGCCGGCCAGTCGCGGGTGACGCGCGACGTCGGCGAGATCGACAGCATCCTCGCGCGCAGCAAGGAGCTGTCCGCGAAGCTCTCGGCGCTGCCCGTCGGCGACGCCGAGGACGAGGAGCTGAAGAAGGTCGCGCGCGACAACGTGGAGCTGTTCGCCGCCGAGCGCGAGAAGATCGTGGAGGCGCGCAAGGCGGCCCCCGAGGTCGTCGAGTTCGCGGCCCTCGGCACGACGGCGAACCTCGCCTTCGCGCGATACCGCCGCCACTTCGCCGGCAAGCCGCGCAACACGCGCGACCTCGGCCTGATCGACGAGCTGATCGAGGATCTCTCGAAGGTCGAGAAGCGGATGAAGGAGCTCCACAACAAGCTCAAGGACCCGGACATGACCGGAGACCTCGAGCTCGTGACGGAGAACGTGAAGATGTACCGCACCGAGCGCGGCGCGATCGCCGAAGCGCGCGGCAGCGGGACGCAAGAGCAGCAGGCCGACACGCTCGCCGAGTGCGCGAACGAGCAGTTCAAGATCTACACCGAGTCGTTCGCCGGCAAGGGGCGCAGCACGCGTCGCCCCGCGCTCCTGCAGCGCATGATCGGCAACCTCAAGGACATCAAGGCGAAGATGCTCGCCCTGAAGACCTCTGGGTTCGCGTCGGAGACGAACGATCGCAACATGCAGATCGTCAACGACAACCTCTCGATGTACGAGACCGAGATCGCCGAGGTCAAGAAGGTGCGCGCGTCGACGAAGCTCATCGATCTGATGGGCAACCTCGGCAGCGCCGCCAACGACGCGATGGGCGAGTACCGTGAGAACTTCGCGGGCAAGGATCGCGCGGGGCGCGACCTCGATCTGCTGAGCAAGCTCTGCGATCAGCTCGGCGAGATCGCGCGCCAGATGAGCGACCTCGGGCGCGTCGAGAAGAACGAGATGAACGTGAAAAACCTCTCGATCGTGAGCGACAACCTCGTGATGCTCGAGAACGAGTACCGCGAGATCCAGAAGGCCAAGGGGATCGCGACCTGAGCGTGGGCGTGGGGCCGCTCACGTAGCGCGGGCGGGGGTCATCCAGGCCCCCTTCGCCCGCGCGAGCAGCTCGCGCATGCGGCGCGCCGCGGTTGCGTGCGAGAGGCGGCCGGCGACGAGCGCGTCGACGACCTCGGCGCAAAGGCGACGTCGGCGCGAGGCGTCGAGGTAGTCGAGCGTCCGGCCGATCGCGC
>CAIXWQ010000304.1 GCA_903923175.1 uncultured delta proteobacterium
CACCTCGAAGCCGAGCTTCTTGAGCAACAGCGTCGCGAGCTTCTGGTTGACGGCGTTGTCCTCGACCAGGAGCGCGCGTCGGCCGGCGAAGCGCCCCTGCCACGGCTGCTCGGAGCCGGGCGGGCGCTCGCTCGGCCGCGCCTCGGCGACCGGCAGCCGCAGCGCGACCTCGAACCTGCTGCCGCGACCGCGCTCGCTCTCGACCGAGATGCGACCCCCCATGAGCTCGACAAGGTGGCGCGTGATCGTGAGCCCGAGCCCGGTGCCGCCGTAAACGCGCGTGGTCGAGGCGTCGGCCTGCGTGAACGCCTCGAAGATGCGCGCCTGCTGCTCGGGCGTCATGCCGATGCCGGTGTCCTCGACCACCAGCGCGAGGTCGACCTCGTCGGCCGAGACCGCGCGCGCCTCGGCCGACAGGCGCACCGTCCCCTTGGGGGTGAACTTGACGGCGTTGCCGACCAGGTTCGCCAGCACCTGCGAGACGCGCACCGCGTCGCCGAGCAGCGCGCCGGGAATGCGCGCGTCGCAGCTCGACGTCACCGTCAGCGGCCGGCCTCGGGCCGTCGACTCGCCGAGCCGGCGCGCGTGCTCGACGCACTTGCCGATCGAGAACGCGCGGTGCTCGATCTCGAGGCGCCCCGCCTCGATCTTGGAGAAGTCGAGGATGTCGCTGATGAGCGCCAGGAGATCCTGCCCCGAGGCGTGCACGTTCTCGACGAGGTCGCGCACCTTGGGGTCGAGCGGCTCTTGCATCGCCAGCGCCGCGAAGCCGATCACCGCGTTGAGCGGCGTGCGGATCTCGTGGCTCATGCTCGCGAGGAACTCCGACTTGGCGCGGTTCGCCGCCTCCGCGAGCTCCTTCGACTGGCGCAGCGCGATCTCGGTGCGGGCGCGCTCGCGGTTCATCAGCGCGATCGAGAGCAGGTCGGCGAGGCGGCACGCGAGGCCGATCTCCTCCTGCCCCCACGGCTCGCCGTCGGCCGCCCGCTCGAGGCGCAGCACCCCGCGCGGCCGATCGCCCACGCGGATGACCGCCAGCAGGTCGTCGCGCGTGACGCCGTCGGCGACGCGCGGCACGAGGTCGAAGCGCTCGCCGCCGAGCGCGTCGAGCATCGCGCGGGTCTCGGCGTCGGGGGTCTCGGCGCCGGCGTCGTGCTGCGCCTCGCCCCCCTCGTGGAGGAACGACACGCTGACGCGCGCCCCCTCGACGGCCTCGCGCGCCGCCTGGGTGATGGCCGCCGCGAGCGGCTCGAGCTCGCCGAGGCGCACGTGGCGCGCGAACGCGGGCGCGCCGAGCAGCGCGAGCTCGTTGCGCGCGCGAGAGAGGGCGCGGCGGCTCTGCTCGGCGAGGCGCTGGCGCTCCGTCACGTCCTCGAGCATCGCGAGGAAGCTCTCGAGGTGGCCGTCGCGCCCGCGCAGCGCGCGCACCGCGACCTCCACGTCGATCGCGCGCCCGTCCTTGCGCAGGTAGCGCTTGGTCATCCGGTAGTCGTCGATCTCGCCGCGGCGCGCGCGCTCGAAGCGCCCGACGTTGTCGTCGAGGTCGTCGCGGTGCGTGAGCTCGGACCACGTCTTGCCGAGCAGCTCCTCGCGCGCGTAGCCGAGCATCTGGCAGAGCGCCTCGTTGACCGCGACGTAGCGCCGCTCCGGGTCGGTGATGGCGACCCCGATCAGCCCGAGCTCGAAGTAGCTGCGGAAGCGCGCCTCGCTGCCGCGCAGCGCCTCGTCGCGCGTGAGGCGCACCTTGTGGAACACCGAGAGCACGAGCGCGATCGCGGTCATGACCGCGAGGTAGAGGTTGAGCAGGTTGAAGCTGCTCGCCAGCGTCCCCGCGACGAACGGCCCCGAGCCGCGGAGCGTGGCCCGCGCGCCGAGGAGCATCGTGAACGCGGTGACCGCGGCGCTCGCCCGCTGGTCGAGGCGCAGCGCGGCGGCGGCGAGCACCACGAACGGCAGGAAGGTCAGGCTGTGCGCGACGGCCGGCGGGAAGATCCCGCCGAACACGAGCTGATCGAGCACGGCCGCGAGCAGCAGGATGCCGGCGAGGTCGAGCCACCGGCGGCGCAGCTCGTCGACCGGCCGTGCCGAGTGGAACGACAAGATCACCGGCGCCACGATCAGGAAGCCGGTGACGTTGGCGAAGTACCAGGTCCAGCCGATCGAGAGCAGCGCCGCGCGCGGGGCGTGGTTCAGGTACACCAGCGCGTTCGCGCCGACGGTCGCGCTGATGGTCGGGCCGGCGACCGCGCCGACCGCGATCAGCTTGGCGAGGTCGGCGTGGGTGCCGAGGGGATCGCGCCCGCCGAGCCAGCGGCGCAGCAGCAGGTAGCCGACGAGGCACTCGAGGAAATCGCCGCCGGCGATCGCGAGCGACGAGCCGAGGGCGATGTCCGACGCGACCTCGAGGGCGAGCACGCCGGCGGAGAGCCCGACCAGGTAGCGGCCGCCCCACATGAGCAGCAGCGGGACGCTGACGCCGTTGGGGAGCCACACCGCGGCGGCGTTCCCCTCGAACGAGAAGTAGCGAATGCAGAGCTTGCCGAGGGCGAAGTAGACGGCCGCGACGGCGAGCTGCTTGGCGAGCTCGACCGTCCAGCGCCGCAGCGGCGAGGGCGCGCTCATGCGGCCGCTCCGGAGCTGCGTCGCGACGGCGGGCGCGGGCGGCGCGCCGGACGCGCGGGCGCCGCCG
>CAIXWQ010000305.1 GCA_903923175.1 uncultured delta proteobacterium
CGGCCGGCGTCGTCACCGGCGCGCTCCCGACCGGCCGCGAGGCCCGCGCGTCGGCGGCGCCCGCCGCGAGAGCGACGGGACCGAGCGCGGCGGCCCTCGTCACCATGACCGACGACGACGAGTTCGCGCCGGTGACGATCACGGTCCACCTGGGCGAGACCGTGCTCTTCAAGAACACCTCGAAGCGCGTGCACACGGTCACCGCCGATCCCAAGCTCGCCAAGGATCCCAAGCACGTCGAGCTGCCGGCCGGCGCCGCCACGTTCGACTCCGGGAAGCTCGCCTCGGGGGCCGAGTTCCGCCACGCGTTCGACGTGCCCGGTCGCTACACGTACTTCTGCGTCCCGCACGAGCGGATGGGGATGATCGGGCACGTCGTCGTCACGAAGTGAGCAGGTCTGCGCCTGCGCTCGCCCGCGCTCGCCCGCGCTCGTGCTGCGCCGGATTCGCGGCGAGGAGCTTGCAAGCCCCGAGGAGGAATCGTGAACGACGGCTACCTTCCGAGACTGGTCACGGCGCACCCGGCGCTCGTCCACTTCGCGCTCGGCACGCTCCCCCTCATCGTGCTCGCGTACGCGGTGGCGCGCGCGCGGCGCTCCGAGCGGTGGGCGTTCGTGGGCGACGTCTCCACGTGGGTCACCGCGTCGCTCTCGCTCGTCGCGGCCGCGTTCGGGCTCGCGTCGCTGCTCGCGCTTCGCTGGCCCGGCGGGGTCGAGCGGTGGCGCAACCTGCACGTCGGCTTCGGCGTCGCGTTCGTCCTGTCGCTCGTGACGTTCGCGTTCGCGCGGGCGCGTGGGCGCGGGCCGCGTCCCGTCGGCAACCGGACGCTCGGCGCGGCGCTCGCGGTGGGCGCGCTCGGCGTGGTCACCGGTTGGATCGGCGGCGAGCAGCTCGTGTTCCGGGCGGGCATGGGCGTCGCCGCCGCCGGTGACGGCGCCCTCGCGCCGCCCGCGCTCCCCACCTCGACGACCTCGGCGGAGCCCACGGGGACGAAGGACGCGATGCACCGCGTGCGCGCCTCGTGGGGCGCCATCGTGACCACGACCGCGTCGATGCTCGTGGATCGACCGCAGGGCGAGGGCTTCGCCGCCATCGCGCGCGAGGCGGCCGCCATCGAGCGCGCGTCGTCGTGGCTCGCGCACGAGGGGGCGAGATCGATCGCGCCGGACGCCGACATGAGCGCCCCGAGCAAGGGCGTCGGGGGTGGACCGCCGGCGGGCGAGGTCGCGGTCGAGACGCCGCGGCAGGTGTTCGAGCGCTGGTCGGCGGAGCTCGGCGACACGGCGCGCGCGGTGCGCGAAGCGGCGGAGGAGCGCAACATCGAGGCGGTCGCGAAGACGTCCGGTCGGCTCCAGACCGCGTGCGCCGGCTGCCACGACGACCTCCGCTGGAAGCGCGCGTCGAGGTGAACGCGTCGAGCGCGTCGAGCGCGCTGCGCACGCGCGCTCCGCGGGCGCGCACGGACAGCCCGCGGCGAGGGCCCGCGGCTCGTCCCGTCGTGCACGCGCTTGCACGGCGGGGGCGCGCCCTCCGCACGCGTCGCCAGCGCACGCCCCGTGCAGTCGCGAGCGTGCCCCATGGATCCCACGCCCGCGAACCGCTCGGCGCGCCTTCGTCACCCCCGTGCCCGCGCGCGGAGTCGCGCCGCCGCCGTCGGCGCCTGCGCCTGCGCCTGCGCCGCGGCGACGCTCTACGCGTCGCACGCGCGCGCCGCGCCCGTCACCGAGAAGACGCCGGGCCTCGACGCGCCGGCCACGACGCCGGCCGGCACGGTCGACTTCCTGGTGGCCCATGATTTCTCGGTCGTCGGCCCCAAGGTGATCAGCTCGCCGACCTTCCTGCTCGACGGCGGGATCGTCTCGTGGGCGTCGGTCGGGGCTCGCTACGCGACGCGCTCGACGATCGGCACGCGCCCCAACGAGCTCGAGGCGGTCGGCAAGCTCGTCGCCGTCAGCCGCGCGCGCGGGCAGCCGGTCGACGTCACGATCCTCGGCGGCTACGACACCGCCGCGAACTCCGGCGTCGCCGAGGTGCTCGTGGGCGCCGCGCTGGGCCCGCTCGGGCTGCTCGGCGCGGCGCGCGGCTTCAGCGCCGCGTACGGCTACGGCGGCGCGACCGGCGCGCTGGCGGTCGGCGCGCGCGTGTCGTTGACGCCGTACCTGTCCCTCGTCGCCGACCTGAGCCACGTGGCGTGGGCGCACCACTGGGATCGCATCAAGGAGGCTTCGAATCGCTTCGGCTGGAGCGCCGGGCTCGCGTTCATCATCCCGTACACGCCGCACTCCTTCTCGGTCTACGCGACGAACCTCAACTCGCACACGCTCCTCGAGTCGAGTCGTGGCCTACCGGGCTGGCTGATGGGCTTCGAGTTCGAGGTCCCGTTCGACTCCGGCAAGCGCTGGACGGCGATCTTCAAGCCGCCGCACCAGACGCCGGTGCCGACCGCGCCGCCCCTCACGCCGACCGCGCCGACCGCGCCGACCGC
>CAIXWQ010000306.1 GCA_903923175.1 uncultured delta proteobacterium
CGAAGGCCGCGAGGATTTCGATGCGCGAGTAGCGCGCGTGGATCTGCAGCGGCGTCTCGGCTGGCTGCGTAAGCGAGACATGGACATGGTCGACGCGCTCGGCCAAGGCGTCGAGAAGCTCGACCAGCTCGGCGCGGACTTGGGGATGCGCCCAGACGAGCGCGGCTGCCTCCGCGAGCGTGGTCTTCTTGTCGGTTGCTTTGGGAAGGAGCGACGCTACCAACATGCGCAGGTAGCGCCGCGTGCGCTCGTCGAGGGCGGCGAGCTTGGGGGGCGCAGCCCCGATCAGCAGGCGACGGTACGCGTCGATTCGCGTCGAGTCGTCGACGTGCAGCACGCGGCCGCACGCGCGCCGGAGCTCGTCCTCCTGAGTGCCGCGGGTGAGCGTCCCGAGGCCGGCATCGTCGCGAAGATCCGACCAGCACTTCGTGCCCGTGTAGAGATCCTCCAGGTCGAGGCCGCTCTCCTCCAAGAACTGCGGCAGGGTGATCGCGGCGTTGCTGCGAGCAAGCTGGCGGAGCTCCTCTACTTTGGCCGTCCACTGCGACGGAATCGCCTCGCGGATGTTCGCCAAGACGAGATCTCGGGCGACGGGGTCGAGCTGCATGTCGCAGCCCGCGGGGAGGAACGGGAACCCCTGCTGCACCTGCGCTTCGAGGTCGCGTCGGCTGCCACCGAGGAGTGCGCGGAAACGACGGTCGAAGCGGAACTCCTTCCGATGCTGCCCGACGAAGTCGAGGACCGTGCAGACGGTCTTGCCCAGCGCGCGCCGCAGGCCGCGGCCGAGCTGCTGCAAGAACAGCGTCGGGCTGTCGGTCGGACGCAGCAGTAGCAGCGTGTCGACCCGCGGGACGTCGATCCCTTCGTTGAAGAGGTCTACCGAGAAGACAACATTCACTTCACCGCTGGCGAGCTGGGTCAGCGCAGCCTTTCGGTCGGCTTCTGCACTGTCCGACCACACGGCGACCGAGGGAATGCCCGCTTCGCAGAAGACGCGTGCCATGAAGCGCGCGTGGTCGACGCTGACGCAGAACCCGAGCGCGCGCATTCGCCGCGGATCGTCGACGCGGTCGGCGACCTGCGCGAGAACGCGCCTGGCCCAGACGTCATTCGCGGTCAGAAGGTTGGTCAGCCCCTCGACATCGTAGCCGCGGCCGCGGCGCCAGGGGACCTCGCGAAGGTCGAGCCCGTCGTGCACGCCGTAGTACGCGAACGGCGCAAGGCGGTGCTGGTCGATCGCGTCCCAAAGGCGAAGCTCGGCGGCGATTCGACCGTCGAAGAAGTGCAGGAGTGGGAGTCCGTCGCTCCGCTCGGGCGTCGCCGTCAGCCCGAGCAGCTCGCGCGGCTGCACGCGTTCGAGGAGGGTTCGGTACGAGCGTGAGGCTGCGTGGTGGAACTCGTCGACGATGACGATGTCGAAATGGTGTGGATCCAGGTGCTCGAGCTTGTTGGCGTAGAGGCTCTGGATCGACGCGAAGACGTGCTCGAAACGACGGGGGCGCTCGCCGCCGACCCAGAGCTCGCCGAAGGCGGCGTCGCGCAGGCAGTGCTGGAACGTCGCGCGACTCTTCTCCAGGATCTCTTCGCGGTGGGCGACGAAGAGAAGTCGTGCCCGCGGCAGCGATTGCCGCAAGCGCGCGTAGTCGATCGCCGCCATGACGGTCTTGCCCGTGCCGGTGGCC
>CAIXWQ010000307.1 GCA_903923175.1 uncultured delta proteobacterium
CCGTCGAGATTGTCGCAGCGCGTCGTGAATCCGCCTGCCAGGCGGGGTGATCACGATGCGCCGAAACAGGTGATCACGATGGCGCGTTTTTGGTGATCACGATGCGGCGGTTTTGGTGATCACGATGCGCCGGCGCGCGCAGTCCTTCGACGCGGCGCTGTTCGTCAACGTGGAGACTCCTCGCTCCGTGCCGAACACGGCTCGCTCGACGGAGGCCACAACTTCAGCGGGTCCCACCGACGCACCGAACGGGGCCGGCCAGTAGGCCATGGCTCGCTCGCGGTCGCTCATCTTGCGCTGGGAATTGAGCACGGTTCGGCCGTGAGGCCAGCTGGCGCCGTACTGGTCCAGCGCACGGGAGATTGCCGCTGCCGCCGTCTCCACCGCCCCGGTGCGCTTCATCGTACTGCTCGCGTACTTCCCCTTGGAGCTCGGCACGGACACGACGCTCCGGATGTACCGCGGGTTGGTGACGAGCTCGCTCAACATCTTGTTCCAGAGCTGTTCGTCCGCCGGAACCAGCCGAAGCCGGCCGAACAGGTCCGTGATTTCCTGCGCTTGCTTAGCGTCGTCGAGCACGCCGTCGGCGACGCGCTGGTAGATGGCCGACAGCTCCGTCATCAGCACGGAGTTGATGGCCTTGCCCTGCTCGGCGGCCCGGGCCTTCACCCACTTCTCGATGCTCGTAAGCAGGTCGCGCACGGCATCCTGCGCGCTCGGGTCCGGCAGTTCTTCGTTCCGGGCCTGGTACGCGGCGAACAAGGTGTTGACCGCCGCCTGGGCAGAGCGGACCCGGCCGTTGCGGGCCTCTCAGGGGCTCGTCGGGGCCAACTTGGCGCGAGGCTTCAACGCCTGCGCTGCGAGACGCTCAACGTCCTCCTCGGCGGTCAGCTCACGAGCTCCGTGGCCGACCGTGGCTCGGTCCGACTGAACGGCCGGGCTCCAGCCCCCTGTCTCCGGCAGCGAGGCAGCGATGGCGTCTTCGACGGCCAGGACCGCGTTGGCGAGGGACGGCGCCGAGTGGTTCGGGCGGCTGGGCTTGGCGCGACGCTTCTTCACGATGCCTCGTCGGCGGGCCCGGAAGCGAGGCCACGCGCGAGGCCACAGGATGGCCACGAGCGGCAAGACGGGCAAGGTTGACAGCGTTCGAGCGTGAGCGAAACTGCTGCTCTGCAAGCACGAACGCGTCGAGCAAGATCCGTTGCCCCACCTCATAACCCGAAGGTCGGAGGTTCAATTCCTCCCCGCGCAACCCTCGCTGGAACACGATTCCAGCAAACGACGAAGGCCCTGGTCAAAAGCCGGGGTCTTCGGCGTTTTGTCGTTCGTGTCCGAGAGGTCGAGACGGAAGAGCCCCAGCGGGTCGAACTGCCCCTCGGCCATGTAGCGACCGTCGGGGTAGGTGCTGATGCCCACCATCTGACCATCCGTGCTCGGGGCTAAAATTCCGGACGACCCGGAAGCGCTCGGCGCGGTCGGAGAGTCCGATGGCAGCGACGAAGAAGAAGGCGAAGGGGCGGCGTCCGGCGGAGCGGCAGACGTACACGGCGGAGCAGCGAGACCTCGTGCTC
>CAIXWQ010000308.1 GCA_903923175.1 uncultured delta proteobacterium
GGGCGCGGCCTCGCGCTCGGCCGCGGCGGGCTCGCCCTCGCGTGAGCCAGGTGACCCGCGTGAACGGAGCTCTCCGGTCGATGTCGAGAATCGTCCCCTTGCCGCCGAACGTCCTCTCGTGTCGGGTGCTCCCGGCGGCCGATCGCGGTCTGCTCGCCGCGATGGGGCTCGATCTCGATCTCCACGGCTCGCTCGGGCTGATCACGTGCGACCAGGACGACTCGCTGTACGCCGCGCTCGACCACGCGACGAAGTTCGCCGAGGTCGAGGTCGTCTTCGCGAAGAGCTTCTATGCCGGGTCCGCGCACGCGTCGGGGCCCTTCTCGGGCGAGATCCTCGGCGTGCTCGGCGCCGCCGACCCCGACACGCTGCAAGAAGGGCTGCGGGCGCTCATGGACGCGCTGGATCGCGACATCTGCTTCTACCAACCGGAAGGTGGCGGCCCCGCGTTCTTCCCCCACGTCATCGCCGAAACCGGGCGCTACCTCAGTCGCGAGGCGGGGATCGAGCCCGGCAGCCCGCTCGCGTATCTGATCGCCCCGCCGATCGAGAGCGTCATCGGGCTCGACGCGGCCCTCAAGGCCGCCGACGTGCGGCTCGTGAAGCACTTCCCGCCTCCCACGGAGACGAACTTCGGCGGCGGCTACCTGACCGGCGCGCTCGCGGACGTCGAAGCCGCGGCGAGCGCCTTCGCCGAGGCCGTGATCGACGTCGCGACGCGGCCGTTCGCCGGCGTTCGGCGCGATCCCTGGCAGAGACGCTGACGAGCACGTCGCGGAGCCGCGCGCCGCGGCGCGTCGGCTCGCGATACCTTCCATCGGCCGCGGCGTTCAGGTAGCGTCGGCGCTCGGTTTCGCGCGCCCCATCCGCTGGACGGAGGCCGCGTTCGAGCACGAATGAGCCCCACGAACAGCGCCTCCGAACGCGTCGTCGTCGCCAGCGACCATGGCGGCTTCCCGCTCAAGGAGGCCATCGCGAAGCACCTCCGCGCCAAGGGCGTCGCGGTGCTGGACGTCGGCACGCACTCGAAGGACGCGGTCGACTACCCCGTCTTCGCGCGGGCGGCGGCCGAGGCGGTGGCGCGCGGCGAGGCCTCGCGAGGCATCATCGTCGACGGCGCCGGCATCGGGTCCGGGATGGTCGCCAACAAGATCCCGGGCGTTCGCTCGGCGATGGCGTTCGACGTCGCGACCGCGAGCAACGCCCGCGAGCACAACGACGCGAACGTGCTCACGCTCGGTAGCGGCTATCTCTCCGAAGAGCTCGCGCTGAAGATCGTCGATGTCTTCCTCGCGACCGGGTGTACAGTCGACCGCCATAAACGCCGCGTCGCGATGATCGACGCGCTCGACGAAGGGCGCCTCCTCGCGGCGCCGGCATCCCCGATGAAGAACCTGCCTCTCACCGGCGACTTCCAGTCGCTCGTCAACGCGATCTCGCAGGTGCTCTCTGCGAACCCCTCGCTCCTTGCGGGGCTCGTGGGGCACGACGCCGGCGCGCCCGGCTGCGCGAACTGCACCGGGTGTGGTCACTGCGTCTCCAAGCGCCCGGAGGCCGTCCGCGAGATGATCGCCGGCAACCCGGGGATGCGTCTCTCGAGCCAACTCGGCGTCGGCGACGTGCCGAAGGAGATCGCGAAGTACATCGATCACACGCTGCTGAAGCCCGAGGCGACGTACGGGCAGATCGACACGCTCTGCGACGAGGCGCTGAAATACGGCTTCGCGTCGGTGTGCGTGAACCCGACCCACGTGAAGCGCTGCTTCGGCAAGCTCCGCGGCTCGCCGGTGAAGGTCTGCACGGTCATCGGCTTCCCGCTCGGCGCGACCCCCTCCGAGGTCAAGGCGCTCGAAGCCCGCAAGGCCCTCCGCGACGGCGCGACCGAGATCGACATGGTGATCAACATCGGGGCGCTCAAGTCCGGTGATCACAAGGCGGTCTACGAGGACATCCGCATGGTCGTCGAGGCCGCGCGCGACGGCGGCGCCCTCATCAAGGTGATCATCGAGACCTCGCTGCTCACCGACGAAGAGAAGATCGCCGCGTGCGTGGCCGCCAAGAAGGCGCGCGCCGACTTCGTGAAGACCTCGACGGGCTTCGCCAAGGGCGGCGCCACCGCCGCCGACGTCGCGCTCATGGCGAAAGCGGTCGAGCACAAGCTCGGCGTGAAGGCCTCGGGCGGCGTGGGCTCGCACGAGACCGCCAAGCAGATGATCGCCGCCGGCGCCACGCGCATCGGCGCCTCGGTCGGCGTGAAGATCGTCCAGGAGTCGCGCGGCGAGAAGGTGGCCGCCGGCGCGTCCAAGGCCGCGTACTAGCTAGAGAGCGGGAGAACGACGGGACACCATGGCCGACCTACGAAGCTTCGTCTTCCTCGACTCGCTGCAGCCGCAGCTCGCCGCTTACCTCGGCACGATCGCCAAGGGATTCTTGCCGATCGCCGGCGAGGCCTCCCTCATCGTCGAAATCTCGCCCGGGATCGAGATCAACCGCGTGACCGACATCGCCGTCAAAGCGACCAACGTCCGCCCCGGCATGCAGGTCGTCGAGCGCCTCTACGGCATGCTCGAGGTGCACAGCGAGGAGCAGGCGGAGGTCCGCCAGGCAGGCGACGCCATCCTCGCAGCGCTCGAGCTGAAGGAGAGCGACCGCATCAAGCCGAAGGTCCTCTCCTCGCAGGTCATCAAGCACGTCGACGACCTTCAGGTGCAGCTGATCAACCGCAACCGGCAGGGCATGATGCTCGTGCCCGGCGAGTCGCTGTACATTCTCGAGGTCGAGCCGGCCGCCTACGCCGCCTTCGCGGCGAACGAGGCCGAGAAGGCCGCCGAGATCAACGTCGTCGACGTGCGCATGACCGGCGCGTTCGGCCGGGTGTACCTGGGCGGCGAGCAGCGCGACATCGACGTCGCCTCGGTGGCCGCGATCCGGGCGATCGAATCGCTGTCGGGGCGCGTCGTCACCGGCGGGCGCAAGGACTGAGGGAGCGCGAGATGGACCTGCGAAGCTACGTCTTCATCGACTCTCTGCAGCCGCAGCACGCTGCCTTCCTCGGCACAGTCGCGAAGGGCTTCCTGCCCACCGCGCACCAGGCGTCGCTCTTCATCGAGATCGCGCCCGGCATCGCGATCAACCACCTCACCGACATCGCGGTGAAGGCGACGGGCGTGAAGCCCGGCATGCAGGTGGTCGAGCGCGTCTTCGGCCTCCTCGAGATCCACCACGACGAGCAGGCCGAAGTGCGCCGCGCGGGCGAGGCCATCCTGAAGGAGATGGGCAAGTCGGAGGACGACCGCCTGAAGCCGGAGATCCTCAGCTCGCAGGTGATCCGCGGCCTCGACGACCGACAGACGCAGCTGATCAACCGTACGCGCCACGGGCACATGATCGTGGCTGGCGAGACGCTCTACACGCTCGAGGTCACACCCGCGGCCAACGCTGCCATCGCGGCCAACGAGGCCGAGAAGGCCGCGCACATCAAGGTGCTCGAGATCGTGTCGTTCGGCTCGGTCGGGCGCGTGTATCTCGCCGGCAAGGACCGCGACATCGACGTCGCCTGGCCGGCCGCGGAGCACGCGCTCAAGACCATGAGCGGGCGCATCGCCCACACCAAGTGAACCCGGCTTTCGGCCGGGAGTGACGACGACGGCCTCGCCGCGGCGAGGCAGCCAACTGTGACGGAAACGACGGAGGAACGTGATGGCCGAAGCTCTTGGGATGATCGAGTGCCGCTCGTTCGCGGCGATGGTCGAAGCGTCGGACGCGATGGTGAAGGCCGCGAAGGTCGAACTCGTCGGCTACGAGAAGACCGGCGGCGGCTACGTGACGGCCATCATTCGCGGCGACGTCGCCGCGGTGAAGGCGGCCGTCGAGGCGGGGCAGAACGGCGCCGCGCGCGTGGGCGAGATCGTCGCGACGCACATCATCGCGCGTCCGCACGTCAACGTTGACCTCGTCCTCCCGCTCGGCCGCAAGACCGAGGTCGAGGCCGAGCTCTCGTCGCGCGGCAGCAAGCGCTGAGGGCTCTCTGGAGCGCGCGAAGGCGCGAGGGTTCGAGGGCTACCGCGATCGGCGGATCCCTCGGCCTTCGTGGCTTCGCGTCTTCCCGACGTGTCCTTCGTCTTGCGTCTGCGAACCATTTGGGTCGGCTGTGGCCGACGTTGAGGTGGGGTCTCCATGCTCCTGGCTAAGGTCGTCGGGACGGTCGTTGCGACGCGCAAGGACCCGAAGGTCGACGGGCTCAAGATGCTGCTCTTGCGGCAGGTGAACCCGGAGAATCTGAAGGAGGGGGCCTACGTGGTCGCCCACGACGCCGTCGGCGCGGGCGTCGGCGAGATCGTGCTCTACGCGTCGGGCTCGTCCGCTCGGCAGACCGAGGTGACCAAGGATCGCCCGTCGGACGCGGTGGTCATGGCCATCGTCGACACCTGGGAGATCGGCGGCACGCAGATCTTCGAGAAGCACGGGCAGGAGCACGGCTTCGCCGACTGACCAAAACCGGGGCGCCGCAGGCGTCCGCGTACATGGCCTCAGGGGCGCCGAGC
The DNA here is from genome assembly GCA_903923175.1 of uncultured delta proteobacterium. GTDB lineage: Bacteria > Myxococcota_A > Polyangia > Polyangiales > JADJMO01 > CAIXWQ01. The sequence continues at coordinate 4,545 of CAIXWQ010000308.1, forward strand.
GGGCGCCCGCGGGTCCGATGCGAGCGAGTGAACGATGAGCCAGCCGAGCCCCGACGACATCCGAAGGATCGCGGAAGCGATCGCGCGAAAGCTCACCGAGTCGAGCGGCGCCGTGTACGACGCACCTGCGCCGTCGGCCTCGTCGCTGGCCGGGCCCGCCGCTTCGCTCGGCGACGGCGTGTTCGGCGACCTCGATTCCGCGGCGAAGGCTGCGCGCGGGGCGTTCCTCGCGTATTCGACGATGGGGCTCGAGCGTCGCAGGCTGATCGTCGGTGCGATGCGCGCCGCGATGCGAACGCAGGCCGAGCCGCTCGCCCGCCTCGCGGTCGAGGAGACCGGGCTCGGTCGCGTCGCCGACAAGATCCAGAAGAACCTGCTCGTCACCGAGAAGACGCCCGGGCCCGAGGAGCTCGTGCCGACCGGCGTCTCGGGCGACTACGGCCTCGCGCTCATCGAGCCGGCGCCGTTCGGCGTGATCGGCGCGATCACGCCGGTGACCAACCCGTCGTCGACCATCATCTGCAACGCCATCGGGATGCTCTCGGCGGGCAACTCCGTCGTCTTCAACGCGCACCCGTCCGCCAAGCGCGTCTCGATGGCGACGATCCGGCTGCTGAATCAGGCGATCGTGGCCGCCGGTGGCCCCGCGAATCTTCTCACGTGCATCGCCGAGCCGACCATCCAGTCGGCGGGCGAGCTGATGAAGCACCCGCTGATCCGGCTGCTCGTCGTGACCGGCGGCCCGGGCGTCGTCCAGGCGGCGATGAACTCGGGCAAGCGCGCGATCTGCGCAGGGCCGGGCAATCCGCCGGCGGTCGTCGATGCGAGCGCGGATCTCGTGCGGGCCGGGCGCGACATCGTGCTCGGGCACTCGTTCGACAACAACGTCATCTGCGTCGACGAGAAGGAGTGCATCGTCGTCGATGCTGCGGCCGAGGCGCTGAAGGCGTCGATGAAGAAGGCGGGGGCCGTCGAGCTCAAGCCGTCGGATCTGCCGCGCCTCGAGAAGGCGATCTTCGAGAAGAACGCGGGCCCCCGCGGGCACGCGACCGTGCACAAGAAGTTCGTCGGGCACGACGCCTCGCTCATCCTGCGGGAGCTCGGCATCCCCGCCGGCCCCGAGGTTCGTTGCGTGCTCGTCGAGGTGCCGAACGATCACCCGCTCATCTGGACCGAGCAGATGATGCCCGTGCTGCCGATCACGCGCACGCGCACGGTCGAAGAGGCGATCGACCTCGCGGTCGAGGCCGAGGGCGGCTGCTTCCACACCGCAACGATGCACTCGAACGATCTCGACGCGCTCTCGCTGATGGCGCGCAAGTGCAACTGCAGCATCTTCGTGAAGAACGGTCGGTCGGTCGCTGGGCTCGGCTTCGAGGGCGAAGGCTACACGTCGTTCACGATCGCCTCTCCGACGGGTGAGGGGCTCACGGGGCCGCGCTCGTTCTCGCGCTGGCGCCGGTGCACGCTCGTCGGCCACTTCCGGATCGTCTGAGCCGCTCGATGTCGCCCGCGCGCCGCGCCTTCCACGTTGCCGACGGCCCGGCGCTGGCGATGCTCGAGATCGCCAGCATGCCGTGCGGCCTTCGCGCGCTCGACGCGCTCGCCAAGGAGGCGCCGGTCGTCGTGCTCGCGAGCGGCACGATCCAGTGCGGTCACTACCTGATCGCCTTCGGCGGTGAGGTCGAGCCGGTGGTCCGCGCGTTCGAGCGCGCCATCGACGTGGTCGGTGCCGCGATCCTGGATCGCTCGCTGCTCCCCGACGCCGAGGGGCGCATCCTCCCGGCCTTCCGGGACGCGGCGGTGCGCTGGCCGGCCCCGGGCGATGCGCTCGGCGTCGTGCAGTCGGCGTCCTCGCCTTCGATCCTCCCGGCGCTCGACGCCGCGCTCAAGGGGGCGCAGGTCGATCTCGTCGAGCTGCGGCTGGCCGAGGGGCTCGGCGGCCGGGCGGTCGCGACGCTCTGGGGCGACATTCACGACGTCGAGGCCGCGCTCGAGCTCGCCGCCGCCGCCTTCGCGCGGCAGGTCGAGCGGGGCGCGGTGGCGCACGATCCCTCCACGATGGTGGTGATCCCGAACGCCGACGAGGCGACGCAACGTGCGGTGGGCGCGGGGACGCGCTTCTTCAAGGAGTTCCGCGGATGAAGCTCGGACGCGTCATCGGCAGCCTGGTCGCGTCCACGAAGGTCGCGGGCATGGATGGCCTCAAGCTCCTCGTGGTGCGGCCCCTCACGGCCGACCTCAGAGACGACGGCGAACCCTTCGTCGCGACCGACGCGTCGGCGCAGGCGGGCGAGGGGGATCTCGTCACCTACGAAGCCTCGCGCGAGGCGGCGCTGCTGCATGCTCCGCGCTTCGTGCCGGTCGACCACGCGATCGTCGGGATCGTGGATCAGCACGCGTACGACGACGGGCACGGCCCGCACGGTCCGCACGGCCAGCAGGGAGGCGCGCGATGATCCTGGGCAAGGTCTGCGGCACGGTCGTGAGCACCGTCGAGCACCCGTTCTACGATGGGCGCAAGCAGCTGATGGTGCGTGCGATCACGCCGGACGGCGCCTTCGACGGCGACAAGTACGTCATCGCCATCGATCTCGTCGGCGCGGGCGTGGGCGAGACCGTGCTCGTGCAGGACGAGGGCAACTCGGCGCGGCAGCTCCTCGACGCTGCGCCGAATGGCCCCGTGCGCTCGGTGATCATCGGGATCGTCGATCAGGTCGCCGAGAGCGCCTGAGCGCGACGCCCGGGCGAGCACGAAGGGGAGCGATGGCTCCCCTTCCGCCGTAGCTCGGCGCGACGCCCGACTACGAAGCGAGCTCCTGCGCGGCCCGCATGATCGGCCCGAACTGGGCGATGTCGAGCGACGCGCCGCCGACGAGCGCGCCGTCGATGTCGGCCTGCGCGAGCAGATCGCGCGCGTTGTCGGCCTTCACGCTGCCGCCGTAGAGGATGCGCGTCGCGTTCGCGAGCTCGACGTCGCGACCCGCGAGGCGCGCCCGGATGGCGGCGTGGACGTCCTGCGCGTCCTTCGGCGTGGCGACCTTGCCGGTGCCGATCGCCCACACCGGCTCGTAGGCGATGACGCCCCGCGCGCCCGCGCCCGCCAGCACGTCGAGGACCGCGTCGACCATGCGCAGGACGACGTCCAGCGTGCGACCGCTCGTGCGCTCTTCGAGCGTCTCGCCCACGCAGACGATCGCGCCGAGGCCCGCGGCGAGGGCCGCGCGCGTCTTCTTCGCGACGTCCGCGTCCTGCTCCGCGAAGTACTGCCGTCGCTCGCTGTGGCCGATGATGGCCCAACGGCAGCCGGCCTCGACGAGCATGGACGCGGCGATCTCGCCGGTGAAGGCCCCCTTGGGCTCGTGGTGGACGTTCTGCCCCGCGACGCCGATCGGCGCGCAGTGGTGCTGCTGCGCGACCTCCGTGGTCTCGCGCACCACGCCCGGGATCGCGAGGTAGGGCGGTGCGACCACGACCTCGACCGCGGGGAGCACGGCCGCGGCGCGCGCCACCTGCACGGCGAGGTCGACCCCCGAGGCGCCCCCTTGGTGCATCTTCCAGTTGCCGGCGATGAGGGGCTTTCGACGTGCGTTCATGATGGCTGGTCCTTCTTGCGGGGCAGGGGGGTCAGGGCTCGCGAAGCGCGTCGCGCGCGGCGTCGAGCGTGCGCGCGAGCTCCTGCTCGCCGTGGGCGCCCGAGACGAACGCCGCCTCGAACTGCGAGGGGGGGAGGTAGATCCCCTTCGCGAGCATGCGCTCGTGGAAGCGCCCGAAGCGCTTGGTGTCGCAGCTGGCGGCGTCGCTCCAGTCGCGGACCTCGCCGCGCTCGGTGAAGAAGAGGGTGAACATCGAGCCGACGCGCTGGACGATGCCGGGCACGCTTCGCTCGCGGAGGATCTGCTCGAGCCCAAGCTGCAGCTTGGCGCCGAACGCCTCGAGCCGCTCGTAGAGGGCGGGCGTGAGGTGGGGGATGGTGGCGAGCGCCGCCGCGACCGCGACCGGGTTTCCGCTGAGCGTGCCGGCCTGGTAGACGGGGCCGAGCGGCGCGACGACGCTCATCACGTCGCGGCGACCGCCGTAGGCCGCGAGCGGCATTCCGCCGCCGATGATCTTGCCGAGCACCGTGAGATCGGGCTTCAGGCCGAAGCGCTCCTGCGCGCCGCCGCGCGCGAGGCGCGAGCCGGTCATGACCTCGTCGAGCACGAACATCGCGCCGTGCTTCGCGCAGAGGTCGCGGACCCCTTCGAGGTAGCCCGGGCGCGGCGGGACGCAGCCCATGTTGCCGACGACGGGCTCGAGGAAGACCCCCGCGATGCCGCCCTTGGGCTCGGCGGCCACGAACGCGGCCTCGAGCGCGCCGAGGTCGTTGAAGGGGACGACGATGGTGTCCTGCGCGGCGCCGGGAGGGACGCCGGCGCTGTCGGGCGTGCCGAGCGTCGCGAGCCCGCTCCCCGCCTTGACGAGGACGAAGTCGGCGTGGCCGTGGTAGCACCCCTCGGCCTTCACGATGCCGGCGCGCTTGGTGAAGCCGCGCGCTACGCGCGCCGCGCTCATCGCGGCTTCGGTGCCGCTCGAGACGGCGCGCATCATGTCGATCGACGGGTAGAGCTCGCAGATCGCCTCCGCGAGCTCGATCTCCCCGACCGTCGGGGCGCCGAACGAGGTGCCGCGCGCCGCGGCCCGCTGGATGGCCGAGACGACGTCCGGATGCGCGTGGCCGAGGATCATCGGGCCCCACGAGCCCACGAAGTCGACGTACCCCTTGCCGTCGCGATCGAAGAGGTAGGCCCCTTCGGCGCGGTCGACGAACACGGGGACGCCGCCCACGGCCCGGAAGGCCCGGACGGGGGAGTTCACGCCGCCGGGGATGCGGTGCTGGGCGCGCGCGAGGAGCTCGTGGTCGCGGGGACGGTCGCCGGGGGGCGGAGGAGTGGTCATGGGCAACGCGTCGCCGAACGCGGGGCTTCCGTCAACAGCGATGTGATTGTCCGATCGCACGACGCGCGCGACGACGCGCAGCGCAATCCGCGCTTCGCAGGCCGTTCGGAGCGTCCACCGACGTCGACTCGCAAAAGCCTTTCTTGACCCTCCCCCCCACGCGTAGATAATCGCCGCCGGCTGTGTAGCGCTCGTGTCTCGGCGCGCAGCGGGCCCCGCTCGGGACGAGCGCGCGGAGCCCTTTCGACGACGCCCGCTCGTCCGAAGTTCGTGGGCGTCTCGTAGTTGGATCGCAGTGAGCCGGGGACGAGCAACGAGGTCGAGCGGGGGGTTCGCGATGAGCCCGCCGCCTGCGCGGCAGTAGGGCACGGACGCACGAAGTCTCGGGGAGGCTGGCACGTGATTACTTGCGCGAAGTGCGGCAAAGAGAATCAGGATCACTACAAGTTCTGCCTGGGTTGCGGCGCCGAGCTGCCCCGCGATGCGGCGAAGAAGGAGTTCGCGCCGAAGAAGACGCCGCCCCATGGCATCAAGGCCGCGGCCGCCCCTGCGCCCGCGCCGCCGCCGTTCGCGGCTCCACCTCCGCCCGCGCCCGTGGCGCCGCCC
>CAIXWQ010000309.1 GCA_903923175.1 uncultured delta proteobacterium
AGACGCATGCAGTCGAGCGTACGCGAACAGCCGTCGCCGTTCGTAGGAGCACGTGATTCGCAGCTGCGCAACCCGCGCTACACCAGGACGACCTCCGCATTCAACGCCCGAGCACACCGCTCGACGAGTGGTTGCGCTGCCGCTTCTTCCGCTGGGCCGGCGAAGTCCAACTTCACGCTCTCGCCGAGCCAGAGCAGAAATTCGAGCGCGTCCTCGGCGTCGTCGCCAAAGCGAATCACGAGCGCCTCGCCGTGCTTCAGGCCGCGCATACGTGCCGCAATCGCGGGCCAGTCGAGCGTCATTCTGCCGAGCCGCCGAACCCCCAAGGGCTCGAACCTCGCGGCCAGTGCGTGCAGCCGGCGCTTCCCTTCGTCAGGGTCGGCGTGGACGTAGGCGAACTCGCGCGAGAGGAGCGCCGCGACGTCCGCCGGCGAGTGGAGCACACCGTCTCTGGGGACCAGCTCGTGCATGACGGGCCGAAGCCTACCCGTCGCCCGTCGCATGCGTGAACGGCGCCGGCCGTGGGCGCCGCGAGCATGGGGGCATGGGTGGCATCACGCGCCGTTCCTCGACCTTCCCCGACGCGGCGACGCTGACCGCGATCGAGGGGGTCTTCATCGTCGACGAGGCCCCGATGGGCGCCGTCCAGGGCTCTCCGAGCGGCACCGTTTGCTTCGTCGGCGAGTACGAGGACGGAGGCTTCGCGACCGATCCGGCGCAGCCCGCGGACGTCTTCCACCCACCCGGCGGCCCCATCGCGGTGCCCCGCGACAAGTGGGCCGAGCGCGCCGGCACCCTCGGCTACTCCTTCCAGGGCGTTCGCAACCGGTTCCCCTGCGCGCGCCGGAGCCTCGGCGAGTGGTGGAACGGCAACGCGTACGTGCAGGCGAAGGACCTCGCCTTCCGCGCGTTTTTCGCGATGCGCGTCGATACCTCCGTCGGCGCGCTCACCTTCGCGCCGCTCGCGTTCGTCGAGTCGGGGACGGTCGGCCCGTGGGCGCTCACCTCGGGGCAGACGCTGGCGGTCGCCATCGACGGCGGCGCGACCGCGACGGCGACCTTCACGGGCGCCGGGGCGACGGTCACCGGCGCGGGCGGCACGTTCGCGCTCACCGCCGGCGAGCAGCTCACCCTCTCCCTCGACGGCGCGACCGCCGTCACGACGACGTTCGCGGCGACCGACACGACCGTCGACCTCGCCGCCGCGCGCATCAGCGCGACCTTCGGCTCGACCGTCGCGACCAACGTCGGCGGCCAGCTGCGGCTCGCGTCGCCGACGCGGGGCTCGAGCTCGCGCGTGCAGATCGTCTCGGCGACGGCCGGCACGCTCGCGAAGCTCGGGCTCGCCGCCGGGACCACGTTGGGGACCGGCAACGTCGCGACGCTCGCGGCAGTGTCGGCGGCCGAGGTGAAGGCGATCGTCGAGAAGGCGGTCGCGGGCTCGGTCGTGCGCCTGCCCGACTCGGGCCGCGTGCGCATCGCGTCGGCGCGCGCGACGTCGGGGACCGTGAAGATCGACGCGTCGTCGACCGCCGTCGCGCTCGGCTTCCCGCTCGGCGTGACCGTCGGCGCGTCGAGCGGCCCGCTCTCCTCGACAATCCCGGCCGGCACCGTCTGCAGCGACGGCTCGAAGGCCGCGCGCGTCGTGACGATGCAGACGCTGAAGAT
>CAIXWQ010000310.1 GCA_903923175.1 uncultured delta proteobacterium
CGAGCGCAGCGTTCGTCACGCCGTCCTGTGGCGACGCATGTGCCAAGGAACGCATTCGGAGCTGGGCAGCCGCTTCGTCGAGCGAATCCTGACGACCAACGCCAGCCTCCGTCAGCAGGGGCGCAATGTGCTCGCGTTCCTACGTGACGCCTGCGCTGCGAGGCTCCGAGGATCGGCGCCGCCGTCGCTGATCATGACAGCCGATCAGCAGCGCGACCTGACAGCCACGCTGGCGGCGTAGACGCGCGCGGCGCGGCGGGGATGCCGTGAACGGTTACCCGTCGGAAGCGCGCCGCCAGCGGCCTCCCGCGGCCGTCTGCGGCGCAAGATTCCAGTCTCCGAACTCGGCGTCTCGGCACAAATGGGTAGGAGCGTGTGCCGACGCGCGACACATCGAGTGGTCACGTCGGCCGCGCCACGCGTCCCGGCCGCGCGCCGGTGAGCGCGTCGTCGCGCAGGATGATCTCCCCCGCCACCAGCGTCGCGCGATAGCCGGTCGCGCGCTGGATCAGGCGCCGCCCCCCCGCCGGCAGATCGTGCACCAGCCCCGGCCGGTGCAGCCGCAGCCCCGCGTGATCGATCACGTTCAGATCGGCCCGCATCCCCGGCGCCACCAGGCCCCGATCGCGCAGCCCCACGTAGCTCGCCACGTCGTGCGAGATCATCTTCACCACGCGCTCGAGCGGCAGCCGCCCGTGCGCGCGATCGCGCGTCCAATGCGTGAGCATGAACGTAGGGAAGCTCGCGTCGCACACGGTGCCGACGTGCGCGCCGCCGTCCGAGAGGCCGGGGAGCGCGCAGGGGTGCGTGAGCATGGTGCGCACGTTGTCGAGGCTGAACTCGGTGTAGTTGAAGATCGGGAAATAGAGCAGCTCGTGCCCGTCGTTCTCGAGCATCGCGTCGTAGATCGCCTCCAGCGCCTTCACGCCGCGCGCGTAGGCCTCCGCGTAGATCGAGCGCTCGATCGGCGGCTCGTAGTCGGGGCGCTCGCCGAGGCGGAACAGCCGCATCGAGAGCGTGTCGAGCTTCGAGAGCATCACGTCGGCGAGCGGCGGGATCGGGCTGCCGTCGCCCGCGACCTTGTCGCTCGTCTCGCCGAGGATGCGCGACTTGAAGCCAGGATCGCGCATGCGCGCCACGCGCTCGGCCAGCGGTAGCGCCGCGATCGCCTTGTAGCTCGGGAACCCCATGAACGGATGGAACGTCGTCTCGAGCCCGAGCAGCACGCCGATGCCGCGCGCGCCGGCCTGCACGCGCATCGGCACCCCGCGCATCGTCGCCGCCTCCACGCGCGCGAGGATGCGCCGCCACTGCTGCGGCGCGAGATCGCGCTGCATGCACGAGATCGACACCGGGTGGCCGCCCGACGCTGCGGCCATCCGCTCGAGCACGTCGAACTCGGCGTCGAAGCGCTCCTCGCCCTGCGCCATGTCGAAGTCCGACACCGCCTGGATCACGCCGTACGGCAGCCCCTCGAACGCGCGCGCGAGCCCCTCGAGCTCCGCCGCCGTCGCCTCGGACGCGGGGGTCGCGGCGCCGCGGATCGAGCGGTGGTTGTCGGTGCGCCCGGTGGTGAAGCCGACCGCGCCCGCCTCCAGCGCCTCGCGCAGCAGCGCGCGCATCTGCGCGACGTCATCGGGCGTCGCGGCCTCGCCGCGCACGCCGCGCTCGCGCATCACGTACACGCGCAGCGCGTCGTGCGGCACCTGCAGCGCGAAGTCGATCGCGTGCGGGTAGTCGATCGCGCGCAGGTACTCGGGGAAGCTGCTCCACGACCAGCGCAGCCCCTCGGCGAGCGCGGCCCCGGGGATGTCCTCGACCCCCTCCATGAGCTCGATCAGCGTCGCGCGATCCTCGGCGTGCACCGGCGCGAAGCCGACGCCGCAGCTGCCGAGCACCGCGGTGGTCACCCCGTGCAGCGACGACGGCGTCAGCTCCGCGTCCCACGAGACCTGCCCGTCGTAGTGGGTGTGCAGATCGACGAAGCCGGGCGTCACGATGCACCCCGAGGCGTCGAGCTCCTGCGTGGCGGCGCCGAGCCCCTCGCCCACGGCGGCGATGCGCCTGCCGGAGATCGCGACGTCGGCCCGCACCGGCGGGCGTCCGGTGCCGTCCACGAGCAGGCCGTTGCGGAGCAGGAGATCGAAGGGCATCCACGGAGGATACGCGAGCGGCGCGCCGTCGAGGCGCCTGCGCTGCCGTTCGAC
>CAIXWQ010000311.1 GCA_903923175.1 uncultured delta proteobacterium
AGAAAGACTGGCGTCGCGTGTCGCCAGCGATCTTCGGCACGTTGCTCGAAAGCGCTCTCTCCGACCAGGAGCGCACCAAGCTCGGCGCGTACTATACGCCGGAGGCTTACGTCCGGCGCCTGGTGAACCGCACGATCATGGATCCGCTGCGGCGCGAGTGGCGCGACACGGTCGCGTTGATGGAGGAGAGTCGGCTGAAGAATCGCGGCGCAAAGCAAGCCATCGAGCGCGCGCACGACTTCCGCAAGCGCCTGGCCGCCATTCGCGTGCTCGATCCGGCCTGCGGGAGCGGCAACTTCCTCTACGTCGCGCTGAAGGAGATGAAGCGCTTGGAGGGGCAGGTGATCCGCGCGCTCGTCGAGGCCGGCGACAAGCAGACCTGGATCGATATGCCGGGCGAGACCGTGCACCCGGTGCAATTCTTCGGGATCGAGAAGAAGGCCTGGGCAGCCAAGGTCGCCGAGCTCGTGCTCTGGATCGGCTACCTGCAGTGGGAGGTCTCCGCCGGACGAATGGACCGAGTCCAGGATCCGGTCCTCCAGGACCTCAAGCACATCTGGAACGAGGACGCGCTCATCACCTGGACCGGCCAAGAGGAAGTCCTCGTGGACGGCGCGCCGCTCCTGCGGGCCCGCGGCGTCTCCGACAAGAAGGCCAAGCGCGTCATGGAGCCGGTTCACCGCCTGCTCGGAGTGACCGCCACCGTTTGGCCCGTGGCGGACTTCATCGTAGGCAATCCGCCATTTCTCGGAAACAAGTCGCTCAATGACGTGCTCGACCCGGGATATGTAGAGGCGCTCCGAGAGACGTATCCCGACGTTCCTGGCACGGCCGATCTCGTGATGTGGTGGTGGTTCCGGGCCGCCCACGCGACCGCCGGCCGAGCGCGCTCGAGGGCCGCGGCTCGCGCTTTGGACGGGACCTCGGCAGCAGCGACCCGCACGAAGTCGAGTACGCCGGTGGTGCGTCCGCTGCGCTTCGGGTTGGTCACGACGAACAGCATCACGCAGAAGTTCAATCGGGCCGTCGTTGCGACCGCCGTCGAGAAGCTGCACCTGAAGCTCGGCTACGCCATCGCCGATCATCCATGGTTCGACGAGGGCGCCGACGTGCGCATCGCGATGAGCGTGGCCGACGCGGAGGGTGGAAGTGCCGTGCTCGGTCGCGTGACGGACGAGGCCACGACGAAGGCCACACAGCTGGAGCTTGTGAGGGTCGAAGAGCGAGACGTCGCCACGATCCATGCCGACCTTACCAGCGGCACAAGCGTTCTCAACGTGACCCCGCTTCGGGCGAATGCAGGCGTCGCCTTTCAAGGAATCAATCTGGTCGGCGCCGGCTTCGTGCTCCGCTCAATTGACCTTTCTTCGCTTGGCTATGCGGTAGGGGCCCTGCCCGAGGTCATCCGCCCATACGTGATCGGGCGCGACCTCGTGCGGCGCGCGGAGGCGAAGTGGGTGATCGACTTCTTCGGGCTGTCGCAAGCTGAAGGGCAGTCCAAGTATCCAGTGCTATGGGATAGGTTGGCGAGACTCGTGCGGCCTGAGCGAGAGAAGAACAACCGGGAGTCGCGCCGCAAGAATTGGTGGTTGTTCGGAGAGCCGGTAGGCAGGCTTCGTGTCGCTACTAACGGACAGCAAAGGTTCATCGGAACGTGCCGAACTGCGCGCCATCGATTGTTCGTACACCTCGATGGTCGGACGCTGCCGGACACCAAGATTGTTGCGATCTCTCTTGAGGACGCAGCACATTTCGCCGTACTTGGATCGCGGGTGCACGTCCTATGGTCGATTCGAACTGGCGGGTGGCTGGGTGTTGGAAACGACGCGACATACAACCACTTGGATTGCTTCGCGACGTTTCCATTCCCGTCCGCATCGGCGCACCACCGCGAAAAGCTCGCGCGCCTAGGCGAGCAGCTCGAGACGTGCCGAAGGGACGCGCAGACGGGGCCGCTGAGCGCGACGCTGACGGACATGTACAACGTG
>CAIXWQ010000312.1 GCA_903923175.1 uncultured delta proteobacterium
CCGGACGACGCGGGCGTCTTCGTGCCGCTCTCGCTCGGCACCGGCGGCGTCGTCTACGTGCGCGCCTACCGGAAGACCGGCGCGCCGGGGCCGTGCGCCCCGTTCCAGCTCACCGTCAGCAACTGAAGCCGAGGCATTCGCGCGAGCCGCTCGGCCGCGCTAGATTGCGCGCCCCATGAGCATGCCCGGCGCCCCCTCGCTTCCGAAGATCGACGTCAACGAATACGGCGGAAAGAACAAGGACGGCGAGCGGCAGGTGATGAACCGCCGCCTCTTCATGCAGGTCCTCGTGTTCGAGGCGCCGGAGGGGGTCCGCGCCGAGGCGCTCGCCAGCGCGACGTCCACGCTCTGCCGCGCGCGCGAGATCAAGTCGGTCGTGTACGCCGACGCCAACGATCCGCGCAGCGTGGGCCTGCTCACGTGGAGCGAGGACCCGTCGCACTTCGTGAAGCACGTGCGGCCGATCTTCTCCCACGACGAGCTGCTGCGCGCGAAGATCCGCGGCGACTTCACGATGCTCGGCCGCACGTACTCGCAGGGCTACGAGCCCGACCTCGAGGACGCGCTGCTGCACCGCTTCGTGCGCAACGTCGAGAACCCTGCCTACCCGTGGCACGTCTGGTACCCGCTCCGCCGCAGCGGCGCGTTCGCCAAGCTCGCGCCCGAGGACCAGTCGTCGATCCTCAAGGAGCACGGCGTCATCGGCCACGCGTACGGCCAGGCCGCCCTCGCCCACGACGTCCGCCTCGCCTGCCACGGGCTCGACGCCAAGGACAACGAGTTCGTGATCGGCCTGGTCGGCCAGGATCTCCACCCGCTCTCGCACCTCGTGCAGACGATGCGAAAGACGCGTCAGACGAGCGAGTTCATCTCGCAGATGGGCCCGTTCTTCGTCGGCTACGTGCTGCACCGTACGTGAGCCGACGGCGTCGAGCCGTCCCGTGCCGTTCCTCGTCCTCTTCGTCGCGGCGTTCCTCGCCGGCGCCATCAACTCGGTCGCCGGCGGCGGCACGCTGCTGACGTTCCCCGCGCTGCTCGCCTTCGGCGTCCCGCCGATCGCGGCCAACGCGACGAGCACGCTCGCGCTCGTCCCCGGCTCGTTCAGCGCGTTCTTCCGCTATCGCGGCGATCTGCGCGGGGGCGGCCGCACGCTCCTCGCGTTCGCGGCGCCGAGCCTCGTCGGCGGCGTGCTCGGCGCGCTCGCGGTCGATCGCGTGGGCGACGCGACCTTCGCGCGGCTGGTGCCGTGGCTCATCTTCGGCGCGACGGCCCTGTTCGTCGTGCAGGCGCCGATGCGCGCGTGGATGCTGCGCCGGATGGGCGCGCCGCACGCGCCGCTCGCGCAAGAGGGCGCGCCGGAGACGCACGCCACGCACGCCACGCACTCGCGCCGCGCGACCGTCGGCGTCGTGCTCTTCCAGCTCGTGGTCGCGACCTACGGCGGCTTCTTCGGCGCAGGGATGGGGATCCTGATGCTCGCCGCGCTCGGCATGCTCGGGCTCGAGAGCATCCACCGCATGAACGGCGTGAAGAACTTCGCCGCCGTGTGCATCAACGGCGTCGCCGCGCTCACGTTCGTGGCGCTCGGTCGCGTCCGCTGGCCGCTGGCGCTGCTCATGGCCGTGGGCGCGGTGCTCGGCGGCTGGATCGGCGCCGGCGCGGCGAAGCGGCTCGGCGAGGGGCGCGTGCGGGCGCTGGTCGTGGCGATCGGGATCGCGATCGGCGTCTACATGCTGGCGCGGCGCTGACGGCGCGCGCGCCTCCCCTGCGCCGGCTCAGTACGAAGACGGCGCGACGGAGCGGCGCTGCGACGGCGCGTGCGGCCGAATCGACGGTCGCTCGTAGCCGAGCAGCTCGCCGAGCAGCTCGTGATCGCGCGTGCCGATGATCTTCATGCCGACCTTCTCGAGCACGCGCCGCGAGGCCGCGTGCCACGGCATGGTCGTCGCGCGCACCGCGCGCACGCCGGGCTGCCAGAGCGCCCATTCGACCGAGATGCGCACCGCCTCGGTCGCGTAGCCCTGGCGCTGCGAGGCCTGCTCGACGCCGTAGGCGATCTCGACGTTGCCGTCCTCGTCGGGCGCGCCGTGGAACACCACGCTGCCGACGACGACCCGCTGCTCGCCGCGCGCGATGAGCACGCGATCACCCCAGAGCCGCTTCTCGGGGTTGTCGCGGATGGCCTCGAGCGAGGCGACGAACGCGCGCTCGATCAGCGAGGTGCCCGGCCACGCTTCGGGGAGGCGAGCCTGCAGGATGGCCTCGGCCGCCGCGCGGTCGCCCTTCATCACGGCCTCGACGATGGGCAGCGTGATGGGCTCGAGGATCAGCCGGTCGGTGTAGAGCGTGCGATGCGGCATGAAGTCCCCCCAGGAGTGACAACGGCGAATCTAGCCCGCGCATGCCCCATCGCTCGAACATTCGACGGACGCAGCGCGTAGGCGGGGTGCGTCGTAAGCGCTCGCCGCGACGCGTGCATACTCGCCGACGCACGCGCGAAGCGCGGCGCGCGCACGTCGCGCGAACGCTCGCACGCGCGCCGTCGGTTGCCTCAGTAGGCCGGCTCGGGCGCGCCGCCACGCTCGAGCGACGCGATGCTCGCCTCGATCCACGGCGCGTACGCAGCCCATTTCCCCTTCGCCACCACGAAGCGCACGACGGTGACCTCACCGGGCTCGTCCTCGAACGCGGCGTACACCTCGTGGGTGCCGTCCTCGCGCTCGCCATCGACGCGCGCGACGTCGCCGAGCTTGGTGCGCGCACGCGTGGCCTCGATCGAGCCGAGGTGGCGCGCGTCGGCCGTGAGGCGCGCGAGCGCGCCCGCGGTGGTCGCGATCGGCGGCAGCAGCTTCGCGCGGTAGACGCTCCCGCCGAGGCCCGTCTGCGCCTCGTCGCGGAAGACGAGGAGCGATCGAGCCTCGCGCGCGTCGAGCGGATCCGCGGCGCGCGGCGCGCCGATCAGGTCGCCGAACGTGCGCGCGGTGACCACCACGGTGTCGGGGAGCCTCAGCCTGTTCTCGCCGCCGATGGCCGAGCGGCTCGGCGCGAGCCCCACCGGCGCGCGCCAACGGATCGGCCGCGCGGCCATGCTGGGCTTCAGCGCCGCGGCGAGCGACTCGCCCCACGCCGTCAGCGACTCGGCGTCACCGTCGATCTCCGCGTAGAGCACGTAGAGCCCGTCGTGCGCGCCGAAGTAGATGGCCGCGGAGGGGCGCGCCCCCACCGAAGCCGGCGAGCTGGTCGTGAGCACCACCTCGGGCCCCGCCTCTCCCGCCACGCTCGAGGCGGCCGTCGTGCGCGCGACGCTGAGCACGCCGGGCGCGTGGCGCAGCGAGCTCGCGGCGTCCTCGCCCGTCTCGAGCTGCACGCGGTGCCGGATCAGCACGACCGTCGCGCGCGCGCCCCCCGAGACGCCGCCTCGCGCGACGTTGCAGGCCGCGAGCAGCTCGGCGTCCTCGTCGTCGACGACCGCGGCCGTGCGGACGAACGCCTCGCTCGAGAGCGGCACGCAACCGCGCGGCAGGCGCAGCTGGACGTTCTTCGCGTCGAGCTCGGCGCCGTCGAGCGGCGGCGGCGGGTAGCTCCCGCGCGCGGCGATCACCGACGCGCCATAGGGGAGCGCGTCGCCGAGAGGCGCGATCGGCGCGTTGCCGCGCGCGACGTTGTTGCACGCAGCGAGGAGCGGCAGCGCCGCCAGGAGCGAGGCGTGGGCGAGTCGACGCATCCTCCAAGCGTTCGGCCCGAGGTCGGCTCGGTCAACGTCTCGACGCCACTTCGCCCGACGATTCGGCGGAGCATGTGCGCGAGCCGCGCCCGAGCGCGCGCGCTCGCGCCCTCGGCGCCGCGTAGCCAGCGACGCACCGCACCATCGTGGCGTCATGCGCCTTGCGCCAAGGGGGGGCGGAAGGGAACATCCGCGATCGATGGCAGCCACGAGCTCGATCCACGACGCCCCCACGCTCCGCATTCCGGCAGCCACCAAGCGCGACACTCCCGCGGCGCCCGACGCGCGGCAGGCGCGCCCTCGGCCTCGGGCCCTCGGGCAGCGCGCCTTGCGCCTCTTCGAGCGAGGCGCGTCCGCGTTCGCGCGCGTCGTGTGGCCCGCGATCCGCGCGCTCGACGAGCGCTACCCCGGCACGCCGCCGCACCCCGCGTGGGCGCCGGCGCCGTTGCTCGGCAAGGCGGAGCGCACCTCGCCGACGCTCGGCTTCCCGCGCGAGACCGACTCGCTCTGCCCGCGCTGCGTGAAGGAGGTCCGCACCCAGGTGCTCTCCGGTGAGCGCGATCTGTCGCTGCTCGTCGACGGCAAGCCGGGCGAGATCAAGGCGCGCATCGTCGAGGAGGACGGCAAGATCCTGATGAAGAAGTCGTGCGCCGTGCACGGCGACTTCGAGGACGTGATCGCCGTCGAGCCAGCCTTCCTGAAGCGCATCGAGAGCCTGTTTCCGGGGCGCGACTTCCTCGCCCCGCTCACCAAGTTGCGCAACCACGGCACCTCCAGCGTGAAGTACGGCCGCGGCGCGGTGCTCACCGTCGACCTCACCAACCGCTGCAACATGATGTGCGATCCGTGCTTCATGGACGCGAACCAGGTCGGCTACGTGCACGAGCTCGAGTGGGACGAGGTGAAGCAGATCCTCGACGCCTCGATCACGATCAAGCCGCGCCGGCAGATGAGCATCCAGTTCTCGGGCGGCGAGCCGACGCTGAGCCCGCACTTCCTCCCGGCCATCCGCTACGCGCGCGAGGTCGGCTACTTCGCCGTGCAGTGCGCGACCAACGGCGTGCGCTTCGCCCAGGAGCCGGAGTTCGCCAAGGAGGCGAAGGCCGCCGGCCTGCGCATGGCCTACCTGCAGTTCGACGGCGTCACCAACGAGGCCAACTCGCACCGCAAGATCGGCAACCTCTTCGACGTGAAGCTGCGGGCGATCGAGAACCTGCACGCCGCGGGCGTCGACGTCATCCTCGTCGTCACCGTGGTCAACGGCCTGAACGACGAGCAGGTCGGGCCGATCGTCGACTTCGCCATCGAGAACGCCGACAAGATCACGGTGGTGAGCTTCCAGCCGGTGAGCTTCACCGGCCGCGACGAGGACGTGACCGACGAGCGGCGCAAGGCGCAGCGCTACACGCTCAGCCACCTCGCGCGCGACGTCGAGCGCCACACGCACAACGTGAAGGCGATGCGCGACTGGTTCCCGCTCTCGTCGATGGCGCCGTTCGCGAACCTCACCGATCGGCTCATGGACGAGCGCGCCGAGTTCGGCGCGGTGCACTGCGGCTGCCACCCCAACTGCGGCGTCGGCACCGTCCTCTTCGTGAACAAGCGCACCAAGGAGATGGTGCCGCTCTCGCAGTTCCTCGACATGGAGGGGCTCATGTGGGACGTGCAGACGATCTCCGACGGCAACCGCGGCAAGCCCGCCACCGTCGCGCAGCTCGCGCTCGCGCTGCTCAAGAACTTCCACGCCGAGCGCGCGCCCGAGGGCTACGGCTTCACCGAGCTCGTGAAGCAGTTCCTCAGCCAGACGGGCGCCCGCGGCAAGAAGGTCGGCGAGCACGAGACCGACGCGCAGGAGTTCGAGTGGCGCGCGCTCTTCGTCGCCGGGATGTGGTTCCAGGACCTCTTCAACTACGACTTCCGCCGCACCGAGATGTGCATCATCCCGTACGGCACTCAGCTCGGCGAGATCAGCTTCTGCGCGTACAACACCGGCGTCGGCTGGCGGAACGTCATCGAGCAGATGAAGGCCAACGCCTCGGTCGCCGACTGGTATCGCGACAAGGGGCGCCACCCCGTCTACGCGAAGAACCAGGCGCTGCCGCTCCCGCCGTCGCTCGGCACCGTCACGCTCCCCGCGAGCGCGCTCCGGCTCGAGGACGCCTCGCGCCGCAAAAAGCGGCTGCCGGTCGTCTGAGCGAGGGCCCGCGCGGCGAGCCCGTCACATGCAGTGCGCGTGGGCGGCCTCGCACGTCTCGCGGTCGTCGTAGAAGCTCTGGCAGTCCTCGCCGGTGCAGACGCACTTCTGCGTGTGGATGCAGCTCGAGCCGTTCCACTGCCACCCCGACGAGCCCGAGCACGCACCGCTCACGCCGTTCGTGCTCGCGGGCTTGCAGGAGCCGATGTTCGGACACCCGGCGAGCGCGGCGGCCGTCGCGACGATCGAAGCGAGCACGAACGTGGCGGCGAGGACGCGCATCGGGGTTGCCGCGATGGTAGCGCCGTTCGCCGAGCGCGGGCGGGCTCGCGCGCTCACGGGTAGCCGAAGAGCCAACGGCTCAGCAGGCCGAGGCCGAGGCTCGACGCGTTGGCGAGCAGCGACCAGAGCAACGCGCGCGGCAGGCCGAAGGCCGCGAGCCAGAGCGCCTCGACGCCGACCGCGAAGGTCTCGGCCGCGGCGACCATCGTCCAGTAGTGCCAGAACTGCCCGTGCTCGCCAGGGGCGAAGCCGAGCGGCACGAAGCGGGCGAAGAGCCACGGGAAGACGAACCAGACCACCGGGTGCGTGATCGTGCTGGCGCCGAACGCCACGAGCGTGCGGCCGTCGAGCGCGCGGCGGTAGATCGGCACCTCGACGAGCTGGGTGAACGCGAAGGCGAGCAGCCAGGGGAGCAGGCGATCGGCGAGCGTCATGCGCGGGCCGCGTCATGCGTGTGCGCGGGCGCGGGCGCGAGACGACGATCGAGCTCGCCGGGCGTCCCTTCGAGCACGAACAGCGCGATCGCCGCGAGCTCGAGGTAGCCGTGGAACGCGGCGACGCGCAGGTAGCCGTCGCGCGCGCGCGGCAGCTCGACCAGCGCCCACGCGAGCAGGCCGAGCGCGGTCGCGCCGAAGGCCGCGAGCAGCCAGCCGCCGAGATCCCGACGGAGCGCGCGGTAGGTGCTGCCGAACGAGCGCGGCGCCTCGCGGCCGCGATCGTCCTCGGGCACGAGCCGCAGCCACACGCCGTAGTGGAGCGACTGCGCGAAGGCGAAGAAGAGCACGAGGCGCAGCGCGAAGAGCGGGTGCGCGTCGGCCCACGGCGCCGCGAGCGTGTAGGCGAGCGTGCCGAGATCGAGCCCGGTGCGGGGCGCGAAGAAGCCGCCGGCGGCCAGCAGCCCGCGCTCCACCAGCCCGGAGAAGATCGCGACCGCGCCGAGCACGAAGCCGAGCGGCACCACCAGGTGCACGCGCTTGCTGCGCGGTCGCCAGGCCCACCAGAGGCCGATCGCGATCACGTTGTGCAGGTGCGCGAAGGCGTAGTCGGCCACCACGCCGAGCTGCAGCGCGTAGAAGTAGACGCCGCCGAACGACGCGAGCAGCAGCCCGCGGCGCGCCCAGCTCGCGCGCGCGAGCACGATCGCCGGCACCATCGCGAGCGCGCCGACCCTGAAGCGCGGCTCGATCGACACCGCGACGAGCGGCGCGGCGACGCCGATCACGAGCGCGAGGCGGCGCTGGTAGCCCCTGCGAGCGACGAGGTAGCGGAAGTCGGACAGCAGGTGCGGCACGCCGAGCAGCAGCGGCCCGAGCGCGAGGAGCCAGAGCGGGCACGCCGTCGTGAAGAGCAGCGCCGTCACGGTGCCGAGCACTCCGTAGGCCGCGACGCGATCCTCTCGGCTCGAGATCAGGCCGCGCAACGGGCGCCCGAAGACGCGGTAGAGCGCCGAGCGCGCCCGATCGAGCGGGCTCAGCAGGATCTCGACGGCCCCTTGCATCGCGTCCGGCGAGCTTAGCCTCCGGGGCCGGGCGCCGCATCGCGCGGGCGCGCGGCGATTCTCACGCGCGCACACCGGCGGGAGGCATTTCGCGCCTCGGCGCCGGTGCTAGTGTCGCGGCCATGACCCACGCCAGCCTCACGGTGCAGGGGATGACCTGCCAGAACTGCGTCCGTCACGTGAGCAAGGCGCTCGACAAGGCCGGCCACGTGCAGAACGTCGCGATCGATCTGCCCACCGGGCGCGTCGAGCTCGACTTCGACGAGGCGCAGACCACGCAGGCCGTGCTCGCGGCGGCGATCGAGAAGGCCGGCTACACGATCGTTTGAAGGCGCGGGGCGCTGGCGGCGGGCTCGCGTCGACGTCGTCGGCCGCCGTCGTACGCGCGACTGTAAGCGCGCAGCGAGGGGCGCGTTGAGAGTGCGACAGGAGGAATCCATGCGCGCTCGTACGTCCGCCTCGCTCGCCGCCGCCGTGTCCGCCCTCGCCCTCGGCGCCCTCGCCGGCCTCGTCGGCTGCGGCGCCGCGCGCTCGCCCGGGTCGCCCTACTACGCGACGACGGAGTACCGCGCGCACGACTCGGCCTCGATCGCGCCGGCGTCCGCTTCGACCGCTGCGACCGCGATCGGCACGGAGCGCTACGCCGACTACGGCGTGAACCCGATGGTCGACGCGCGACAGGATCGCCTCTCGACCTTCGCCGTCGACGTCGACACCGCGTCGTACTCGATCGCGCGACGCAAGCTGCGCGACGGCGCGCTCCCCCCGAGGCAGGCGGTGCGCGTCGAGGAGTTCGTGAACTACTTCTCCTACGGCTACGCGCCGCCGACGCAGGGCCCCTTCGCGGTGCACCTCGCGGCCGCCCCGAGCCCCTTCGCGCAGGGGCACCACGTCGTGCGCGTGGCGCTCCAGGGCAAGCTCGTGAGCGACGCCGAGCGCACCCCCGTGCACCTCGTCTACCTGGTCGACACCAGCGGCTCGATGATGTCGGCGGACAAGATCGGCCTCGCGAAGAAGAGCCTCCACATCCTCACCGACTCGCTGAAGCCCGGCGACACGGTGGCGCTGTGCACGTACGCCGGCTGGGTGCGCGAGGTGCTCGCGCCGACCGGCGTCGATCGGCGCGCCGACATCCACGGCGCCATCGATCAGCTCACCGCCGAGGGCTCGACCGCCATGTCGAGCGGCATCGACCTCGCCTACGCGCTCGCGAAGAAGACGCTCGTGAAGGGGCACGTCAACCGCGTGGTCGTCCTCTCCGACGGCGACGCCAACGTCGGCCCTTCCTCGCACGAGGACATCCTGAAGCAGATCGAGCAGTACGAGCGCGACGGCATCACGCTCTCGACCGTCGGCTTCGGTCAGGGGAACTACCAGGACGTGATGATGGAGCAGCTCGCCGACAAGGGCGACGGCAACTACACGTACATCGACGACGAAGCGCAGGCGCGGCGCGTCTTCGGCAAGCAGGCGGGCAGCCTGCTGCAGGTGATCGCGCGCGACGCGAAGATCCAGGTCGAATTCGATCCCGAGGTCGTGAAGGAGTACCGCCTGATCGGCTACGAGAACCGCGACGTCGCCGACCGCGACTTCCGCAACGACAAGGTCGACGGCGGCGAGATCGGCGCGGGGCACGCCGTCACGGCGCTGTACGACGTCGTCTTGAAGAAGACCGACGCCTCGCCGCTGGTGGTGCGCGTCCGGCACAAGGCGCCGCTGCGCGGCTCGCTCGAGACCGACGCCGCGCAAGAGACGCCTGGAAGCTCGAGCCGTCCGCGATCGCCAGGACGTTCGCCGACGCCCCCGCCACGCTCCGGTTCGCCGTGGCCGTCGCCGGCCTCGCCGAGAAGCTCCGCAACAGCCCGTATGGCGAGATCGCCTGGAGCGAGCTCACGCGCATCGCCAACGACGCGTCGCTCGACCAAGGCGAGTCCGCCGAGCTCGTCGAGCTGGTCGGCCGCGCGGAGAAGCTGTCGCGCTGACGGCTGCGGCTAGAACGCGCCGGTGACGGCGACGCCGGCGAAGCCGGGCCCCATCGACGGCGCCACGATCGTGCTGCCGCTCGGCGGCCCGGCGCGCCCGGTGGTCGTCGTCGTCGACGCCGTGGGCCCGGGCTTCAGCAACAGATACGCGCCGACGCCGGTCGCGATCACGCCGGTCGCCACGAAGATGTCGCTCGCGAGGGCCCAGCGCCGCGCCGTTTTGTCGGCGTCGAGCCCGCCGTTGCCCGCCTTGCAGATGTCGCTCGGGCAGAGGTCGTTGCGCGTGTTCCACTTCGACGACGCCTCGATGCCCGTGAACAGCGAGGCGCCGAGCAGCGCGACGCCGGTTCCGCCGACGACCCAGCCCGCGGTGTTGTCGCGCGGCGGAGGCTCGACCGGCTTGGTCGGGCCGATCGGGACGATCTTCGGCTGCTCCTTCGGCGGCGGCGGAAGGTCCTTCAGCGGCGGGATCGCCACGCTCTTCGCGTCGCTCTCCTGGCCGATCTCGACCTCCGTCTTCCAGGGCTCCTTCCCCTGCTGCGCGACCGCGATCACGTGCTTGCCCGGATCGACCGGCAGCGCGGCGCCGAGGATCGCCGTCCCGAGCGACACGTCGTCGAGCGTCACCGTGAGGCCGGTCGTGTCGACGCCGGCTCCCGCGCTGATCGTGAGGTGCGAGATCTTCGGCTCGAGCGCGGCGATGTGCGTGCGGGCGTACCCCTCGCGGTCCGCGTTCGCTTCGCGCTTGGCGGTCGCCAGCGCGTCGCGGAACTGCGCCCAGGCGGTCGCCGTCTTGCCCCACTTCTCGTTGCACGTCGCGAGGTTGAGCAGCGTGCCGGTGAACTGCTGGAGCTTGTAGCTCTCGGCCAGCTTCGGGCAGGCCTGCGCGTACTTCTCCTCCTTCATCAGCCGCTTGCCTTCGTCGAAGAGCGTCTGCGCCACGCCGGTCACCTCCTGGGCGGCGACGATCGGGGCGATGGCCGAGAGGGCGATCACGAGCGAGAGGGCGAAGGAGATCGGGCGCTTCTTCATGTCTGCCTCAGCGGCGGTCGTCGAGAACGTTGTCGCCCGTCGCGGTGGGCTTCGGGGGGGTCGTGGTCGACGGCGCGGCCGTCGTCGCGGTCGTGGTCGTCGTCGTGGTCTTGGTCGGCGGCGTCCACCGATGGGTCGTCGCGGTCGCCGTCGCGCTGGCGGTCTCGGTGGCCGCCGCGGAGGAGGTCACCGTGGCGGAGGGCTTCGGCGGCTCCACCGTCGTGGCGACGCTCGCGCTCGCAGGCGTCGACGCGGACGCCGGCGCCGTGGGGGTCGTCGTCGAGCCGTTCGACGCGGGGGTCTGCGGCGGATCGTTCGTCTTGCCGCCGCGCGAGAGGAGCAAGATGGCGCCGACGATCGCGACCACCGCGACGCCGCCATAGAGCAGCCCCTTGCCGCGCTTCGGCTGCGCGGGCTCGCTCGGCACCGACGCCGTCGAGGCGCGCGCGATCGCGCCCGAGTTGCTCTTGCCCGACTCCGACGCCGGCGAAGAGCCCGGCGACGCCGAGACCATCGCGGAAGACGTGCTGCCGCTGATGCGCAGCGAGCCTGTCGCCGAGGGGTTGCTCCCCGTGCTCGCGAGCCCCGGGTAGCTCCCGCTCGTCGCGGCGGTGAAGCTCCCGGTCGCACCGAGCACCGAGCGCGGCCCCGAGTGCTTCATGTTGTCGGTGGTCGTGACCGCGACGCGGCTGATGCGCGCCGCCATCGCGGGCGCGTCGGGCGCGCCGAAGGGGGCGATCGCCTCCGCGAGCTCGCCGACGTGGAGCCAGCGTTCGGTCGGCTCCTTGCGCAGGCAGCGGTTGACGATCTCCTCGATCTGCGGCGGGAGATCCGGGCGCAGCTGCGAGAGCGGCGTCGGCTCCTGCTGGAGGATCTTCACGCAGGTGAACGCCACCGACGGGGCCTGGAAGCAGCGCTCCAGGGTGAGCATCTCGTAGATGATCGTGCCGAGCGCCCAGATGTCGGTGCGCGCGTCGACGAGGCGGCTGTCGTGGATCTGCTCCGGCGACATGTACCGAGGCGTGCCCATGAGCGCCGCGGTCATCGTGAGCTCGTCCTGCCCGTCGCCGTACGTGCTCGACTTGGAGATGCCGAAATCGAGGACCTTGAGCAGCGGCGTGCCGTCCATGCGGCTCGTCACGTAGATGTTCGCCGGCTTCATGTCGCGGTGCACGACGCCGAGCGCATGAGCGTGCGCGAGGGCCTCGCAGACCTGCAGCGTGAAGTCGACCGCGTCGCCCAGCGCCAGCGGCTCGCCGCGCTGCTTGAGGATCTTCGAGAGGTCGCTCCCCTCGAGGAACTCCATCACGAGGTAGGGCACCCCGGACTTGAGGGTGCCGACGTCGCTCACGCGCGCTACGTGCTCGCTCTGGATGCGCGCGACGATGCGCCCTTCACGAAGGAACCGCTCGACCGACTCCTTGTGCTCGAGCGCGCCCGCGCGGAGCACCTTGAGCGCCACTCGGTGCCCGAGGTGCGTGTGCTCCGCCGCGAAGACGAACCCCATCGCGCCCTGGCCGATGATCTCGTCGACCCGGTACTTCTCCGCGACGACGTCGCCGACCTGGAGGGGCGGTCTCGTCTCTTCCTTTTGGGGATCTTCTTCGCTCATTCGGGTTCGACTCGGCGTCGCGGACGCTGCAGTCTCCTCACGGTCTGGGAGGGCCGTGGGCTCAGGGACGGATTCGGACGACGGTGCGGAAGCCGTAGTACGGCGAGACGGGGACCTTGTAGGCCTGGCCGGTCACGCTCACGGTGGCGTCCTTGAGAATCACGAGATTCGATCGGACGTCGGTGATGGCGACGTTGCTGAGCACACCGTAGCTGGTCCACGTGCTCGTGCCGGTCGGCGTCGTGCCAGGCGGCGTGAGGATCGCGTTGTCCGCGCAGTACGTGCACGTCGGCGTGTAGCCGTCAGCGGCGGCGAGCGGCAGGCGCGCGGTGAGCGTGTTGAACGACTCGACGTTCAGATCGGAGAGCGAGCCGACCTTCGGCCCGGTGTACCAGTCGCCGAGCACGACCGCGCGGCGCTTGGTGGCCCCCGAGCGCGTGGCGACCTGGTTCGCGACCTTCGTGACCTGCAGCTGGAGCTCGTTGCGCCACTGCCCGTCGTTCGACGCGATGCAGAGATGGGCGCCCATGTCGCAGCTCTCGGCGAGGGTCGCGTCGCAGTCGGCGTCCATCGTGCACGTCCGCCCGCTGACGCCGTAGGGACCGACGTACGGGCGGGTGACGCCGCTCGCGGGCGTCGTCAACACCGTGCAGTACGCGTCGACGACCGTCTTCGGGGAGTCTTGCACCACGATCGGCGCCCGGACCATCGCGACCCGGAAGTCGGTGGCGCCGAGGTTGACGAACTCCGGCGTGCCGTCGAACTGGAAGCGCGAGAGGAGCACGATGCCGTTGGTGCCGTCGAAGGCGAAGCGCGCGTTCGGATCGGTCTCGCAGGCGGTCTTCGTGGCGTCGAAGGTCGAGCGGCCGAAGAAGTGCGTGAGCGCGCAGTCCCAGCACCGGGGCGTGCCGGTCGTCGCGATGATCTCCGCGACGCACTTGGACGACATGCAGTCCGAGGGGAGGTCCATGACGGTCGACGTCGGGTCGCCGTTCTTGACCGCGCACTGGTTGGACATGCACGTGAGCAACGCCTCGAGCGTCGCCGCGTCGGGCCCGGTGCACGCTGCCGTCGTCGGGGGCGTCGGCGTCTTGCCGAACTGGTTCGCCGCGTCGTCGATCGGCGTCGTGTTGTCTGCCTTGATCCGCGCCGAGTACGGGTACTTCGACTTCGTCCCGTTGACGATCAGGTCCTTGTCCGACTCCGACCAGACCTCGGTGACGCACGCGACGTCGCCGTTGAGCGCGGCGATCGCGGGCGCGAGCTGCGGCCGGCGCGTCGCCTCGATCTGCGCCCAAGCGCCGTTCAACTGGGTGTTGATGACGTCGAAGGCGACGTCGATCGGCAGCGCGTTCGCGCAGCGGGCGTACACGCCGTCGTGATCGCGCTCGTTGCAGAGCAGCAGCTCGGTGGGGAACTTGATGTCGTTCGGCTTGCCCGTCATGTCGGTCTTGCCGACCGCGTAGATGGTGTAGCCGATGGTCGAGCTGGGCTTGGCGCTCAGCAGGTCGGCGAGGTCGGTCGAGCCGGCCGTCGCGCGGCCGAAGGTCAGGTTCGCGCCCGAGCCGTTGAAGTCGACGTAGCCGTTCGAGTCGATCGTGCCGGCGCCGACGCCGGAGCCGGCGGGGGCCGTGGTGCCGAACGCGACGTTCTTGAAGAAGCCCGTCTTGATCGTCGCCGGCAGCACCGTCTTGTCGGTGAGCCCGAAGTCCTGGTTCGGCGCGCCGTCGAGCGCGTGCACGAAGCGGATCTTCGACGAGATGGTCGTCGGCTTCCCCTCACGCAGCGCCTTGACCGTGAAGTCGCTCGCGCCGTCGCCCATCACGATCGCGTTGGTCGTGGTCGTCGCGTCGAAGGTGACGTGGCTGACGCTCGCGACGGGCTTGTCGGTGCACTTGCCGCCGCCCTTGATGACGTCGATCTCGTAGCTCCCCGACGGGACGGGGAACGCGGCGGAGGACTCCTTGTACGCGAGCCCGCCGGGGCCGCCGATCGCCGGCGCGAAGATCGGTCCGATCGTCGCGCCCGTGTCGGGCTTGAAGCAGAAGTCGAGCTTGCCGGTCGCCGGCACCACGTTGGTCACGCGGGCGGCAGAGTCGCCCACGGTCGGCAGCGTGAAGGGCGGCAGCGGCGTGTCGGTCGCGGTGTCGCCCGGCGCGTCGGTCGTGCCGGTGTCGACGAGCGCCTGCTCCGTCGCGTCGTGCCCGGACATCCCGAGCACGAGCTCGCAGCCGGTGAGCGGCGCGACGAGCAACGCGACGGAGACCGTCGCGAGCAGCGCGCGCCTGGGCCTGAGGGAGTTTTCGTGGGTGGTCGAAGTGCAGTTGAATCGCATGCGGATCTGGTGCGGCTCGCGGGCCCCCCCGTTCGACGCGTTGCGCTCCAACATACTAGCGCAGGCGGGTGCCCCGGCTACCGATCTTTCCATCACGAGCACATTGCCTTCCCGTGAATTCCTGGCTTCGGACTTCCGTCGTTCCACACTTCCCCCTGATGGCCCGCATGCCTCCGAGCGCTGCATGGTACCGGTGCAGGCCGCCGAGGAGGCGAAGGGTGTCACCCTGATTCGTCGCACGGGACCGGGCCCAGCGGGAAGCCCCACGTCACGTCCGCCCGCACCGTCGGCCAGGCGCAGAATGCGCGCCGGTCGGCAGGTGTTACCCTTCGGTAGATGCGCGCCGAACGCACGACCGCCGCTCCACGGGCCGCGCGCCAGCTCACCGACGAGCAGCGCGCGCAGCGCGCGATAGGCGTCGTCGGGGTCAGCATCGCCGTGACCATTCTTCTGTACGTCATCCCCTATGGCCGGTGGATCGGTTATCCACTCGTCCTTATTTCGACAGTCGTGCACGAGATGGGACACGGCGTGGCGGGCTGGCTCGTGGGTGGGCGCTTCGAGGCGTTCCGAATGTACGCCGACGGGTCGGGAGTGGCAGAGATCTCGGGGTACGACGGCCGGTTCGCGCGCGCCTTCGTCTCGGCGGGTGGGCTTTGTGGCCCGGCCGTGATGGCGGCGATCGGGCTGGTGCTGGCGAGGCGGCCGCGCGGCGCGCGGATCGCGCTGCTGGTCGCGGGGCTCGCCCTCGCCGTGATCGACGTGCTGCTCGTCCGCTCGCTGTTCGGCTGGTTCTTCCTCCTCGCGCTGGCGGCGGTCGCGCTGTCGGTCGCGTGGAAGGCTCCCGAGTGGGGCTCGCAGCTCACGCTCTCGTTCCTTTCGGTGCAGCTCGCGTTGAGCGTCTTCTCTCGCGGCGACTACCTCTTCACCGACGTCGCGCACACGCAGAACGGCGCGATGCCCTCCGACGTCGCGAACATGGCGAGCGCGCTCTTCCTCCCCTACTGGTTCTGGGGTGCGGCCTGCGGCGCCTTCTCGGTCTCGATGCTGGCGCTCGGCGCGTGGCTGTTCCTGCGCGGGCTCCGCACGCCCAGCGCCGCCGGGGCGAAGCACGAGCACGGCCTGGCCTCACGCGGCTGATCGGCGCGTCGGCGCGCCTCCTCGGCGCCCCACGAATCGCGCCACGAATTGCGCCCGCGCGCGGACGCGAGGCTGTCCCTCGGAGGCGTCGGGCGATACGCTCCGGTTTCGACAGGAGGGCTCATGCGCATCGTTCGCCTCGGCTTGGGGCTCTGCATCTGCGCCGGCATCGGCGCGTTCGCCGCGTGCGGCGGCCCCGCGATGGACGCCGCCTCCGCGAGCGGCCCCGCGATCGCGTCGGCGCACGTCGACGGCAAGATCAAAGGCCAGACGCTCGAGGCGCGGGACGCGATCGCGTACACGATGCCCGCGCTCCAGGGCATGCGCATCCTGATCTCCAACCAGACCGGCGTGTGCGGCAAGGTCTGGAAGAGCGACTTCAAGATCCGCGGCATCCGCGCCCTCCAATTCGTCGTGGCCGAGGATCGCGGCGCGCCCAAGTCGCCGGGCGTCTTCCTCGTGAACGACGGCTCGAGCGCGCGCTTCGCGGTCGGCGGCTTCGTCGCGTACGACGACAAGTGCAACGAGCTCGAAGGGGGCGTCGAGGACGCCGACACCGGCGCCATCACGGGCAAGCTGACGATCGACGAGATCGACCTCGCGAACGGTGGCCGGGTGACGGGGAGCTTCGATCTCCGGCTCAAGGGCGGCGATCACGTGAGCGGCACCTTCACCGCGCCGTACTGCGCGAAGCCGGACAGCGTCGAGGCCGCCGCGTTCAACCCCGTCTGTCAGTAGTCCACCCATCGTCCATCGCCGGTGGCCCACGCCCACGAACGGCGCGCGGGCCGTTCGCGAGTGGGCTGCTAGCATGGGCGCGTGTCGCACCGCGTCGACCCCCGCGTGCTGGCGCTCTGCGCGATGGCCGCGCTCGGCTGCCGCGGCGCGCGCGCGCTGAGGCTCACGCCGGCGGCGGCGGCGGCCGCGAGCGCG
>CAIXWQ010000313.1 GCA_903923175.1 uncultured delta proteobacterium
CCCGCTCGCGCGGCGGGTGCGAGCGCCGGCGCGCGCGGTCACGCTCGGGCGGCGACGACCCCGGCGGCACCGACGAGCGCGGCGGCACGCCGACCGGGCCGTGCCGCTCGGGAGGGATCGAGCTGTGCGACGCGCTCACGCACGCGAGCCGTGCAAGCAGGAGGCCCACGCTCCGAGCGCCACGCCACGGGTCAGAACGCCTCGCCGAGGCTCAGGTGCAAGGCGAAGGGGCCGTGGATCAGGAACGAGAACGCGGGCGGCGTCTCGCGCGGATCGAGCGTGCCACCGAGCTTCTGGGCCCCGGGGACGCGCCAGCCGAAGTCGACGCGGATCGGCCCGACCGGCGTGCGGTAGCGGAGGCCGGGGCCGACCGAGAGGTGGAGGTATCGCAGCCGCACGTCGTACGGCGCGCGCGACACGTCGCTCGCGTCGGCGAAGAGCACGGCCGAGAGCGGCCCGGAGACGCTGAAGCGCAGCTCCGCGCTGCTCTCCCACGCCGTCGCGCCGCCGATGACCACCGAGCAGTCCTGGCCGATCTCGTGCCCGGCGGCCGTGGGGGCGCAGTCGCGCAGGCCGACCTGCCGTGTCGGGTAGCCGCGGTTGCTCGAGGCCCCACCCGAGAAGAACGCGCGCCAGAACGGCACGTCGCCGTCGACGTCCTGGCCGTAGCTCGAGGGATCGCTCCCGTCGGGGTCGCGCGCCTGGGGATAGCGAGGCGCGTAGTTGCGCGCGAGGAGCACGCCGAGCAGTCCGCGGAAGGCGAGCACCAGGCGGCGCGACAGCGGCAGGTACACGCGCAGCTCGGGCAGCAGGCGTACGTCGCCGAAATCGCCGCCGTAGAAGCGCGTCGACGCCATCGCGTACTGCGCCGACGCCGAGGCGAAGATCCCGCGGTGCGGCGCGGTGAGATCGTCGCGCGTGTCGACCGAGGCGATGACCTCGAAGAAGCCGAGCTGCACCGAGGAGCGGTTGCCCGGCAGCACGTTCGACGGCAGGAAGCCGCCCGCGTACGCGACGGGGAAGTCGAACGTCCGGCGGTAGAACAGGCCCGCGTACACGTGCGGCCCGAAGCGACGATCGGCGCCGATCGAGCCTCGCAGCGAGGTGGTGCGGTAGTCGTTCACCGGATCGGGGAGGATCGAGAAGCCGGTCGAGAGGCTCCCGTTGGTGCGCGCCTCGAGGAAGCTCGGCTGCCGGAGCTGCTCGTCGATCGAGACGCCGGGGCGCACCGTGTCCACCGAGAACAGGCCGGGCTTGAGCATGAGCAGCGGCCGGAGGGTGAGGGTGAGCTGACGGAGCCCGCCGAGGAAGTTGCGCGACTCCCACGAGCCGACGACGTGCACGTCGTCGCGGATCGGATCGAGCAAGAACCCCGGCCCGATCTTCACGCTCCGGAGCTTGGTCTCGCTCACGGTGACGGCGAGCGGGATGACGGTGGCCTTCGGGTCCGAGAGGTCCGCCTCGACCTCCACGGTGTCGAAGACCTGGAGCTCGAAGAGCGCGTTGCGCGCGCTCCGGATGGTGCGCGACGAGTAGGGCTGCCCGGACTGGAGCTCGAACACCCGGCGCACCGCCGGCTCGGAGAGCTCCTTCAACCCATGGAAGGTGATCGCGCCGTACGTGCAGAGCGGCCCCGCCACGATCTCGACGTGGATGGTCGCCCGGTGCGAGACGAGATCGACGTCGGCGCCGAGCTTCACCGTCGCGCGCGCGAACCCCTCCTCGGTCAGGACGCGCGCCGCGATCCTCCCGCCCTGGATGTACTCGTCCTCGTCGAGCGGCCGCTCGGGCGCGAGCTTCCACTCGTCGAAGATCCGCTTGCGCACCGACTCGGGGACCGACTCCCAGCCGAAGACCTGGATCTTGCCGATGAGGACGCGCGGCCCCTCCTCGAGCACGATTCGCACGCGAACGCGCTGCGCGTCGACGTGCACGACGCGCCCCGCGACGACGCGCGCCTCGTAGAAGCCACGCGCGCGGTAGTAGCGCTCGATGCGCAGGAGATCCTTCTCGAGGACGGCGCGATCGTAGATCCCGTAGTCGACCCACCAGAAGCGGATCCCGAGCACCTTCGAGGTCGCGGCGCTCGCGATCGCG
>CAIXWQ010000314.1 GCA_903923175.1 uncultured delta proteobacterium
CAGGGCCGGCGCTGCGATCTCCGACCGACGACGCCTGCGACGCTGCGGAACGATGGCGAGCTGCATGGCCAACTTCGTCGCCGATCGCCGAATTGTTGGCCAAGTTTTCGACGCTTAGGCAGCTATGTGCCCCGCCATGGTCGGGGGACAGAGCGCCCCCCGCACGCAGCGTTCAGCTCGGGATACCTGGAGTACAATTCAGTAGCATCGATCGGGAACCGTCCGCGCGTGTTTCGGAACTCCTTTGCCCTCGCCCTTCGTCGCCGCGGCTCACGGCGGTGACGCCTGGCCCCACTTGTTCGTGCCCCAGCAGGTCACCGTGCCGTTCGGGCGCAGGCCGCAGCCGTAGTCTTGCCCGGCGGAGATTGCGCTCAACTTCTCGGGCAGCTCGACGCCGTTGCAGATCGCCACTCCGTCGCCGCGGAGCGCGCAACCGTAATTCTGCCAGCCGGCCGACACGGCGCTGAAGGTGCCCAATACATACCCGTTGCCGAACATGATCGGCGCCCCGGAGCCCCACGTGTCGAGCGTCCGATCGGCGCGGAGCCCGAGGTTGAAGTTCCCCCCCGCCGACAGGGAGAGGAACCGCTGGCCGCTCGGCACGGACGTCTGGAAGAGCGTCGAATCGCCCCAGCACGCCGCGCTCCCGTCCGCGCGCAGACCACAGGCGTGGACTTCACCGACGGCGAGCGCCGAGAACGGGCCGGCGGGCGGCACGTCCGCGCCGGTGCCGTTGTAGCTGTATCCCCAGCAGGTCGCGGAGTCGTCGTCGCGCAGGGCGCAGGAGAACGTCCCGCCGACGGAGACCGACTTGAAGGTCCCCGAGGGGGGCGTTCCGAAGGCGAAGTATCCCCAGCAGCCGAGCGAGCCGTCCGTCTTCACGCCGCAGGCGTGATCGGCGCCGGCCGATACCGACGAGAACGTCCCTGCCGGCGCGAGCAGCTGGCCGACATCGTTCTTCCCCCAGCAGGCGATCGTGCCATCGACCTTCACGCCGCACGCGTGCAGATCCCCGGCGTCGATCGAGGCGAACTGAGGGTGACACGACCGCTCGTCGTCGAACGTCGTGGTCTGACCGCTCGGGCACGCGTAGCAGGCGCGATCGGCGCTCGCGCTCGGCAGGCTCGGCATGAACGTCCCCGGCGCGCAGGTCTTCCAGGCCGCGCAGCTCGCGGCGTTCAGGCCCGAGGCGAACGTCCCGGCGGCGCAGGCTGCGCAGCTGCGATCCGTGCTCGCCGAAGGCGCCGAGCTCGCGTACGTGCCGGGCGCGCAGTCGCGCCAGACGGAGCAGGCGTAGGTGTTCGCGAGCGTGCTGAAGCGCCCGGCCGCGCACGGAGCGCAGACGCGATCGTTGGTCACGGTCGGCAGCGTGCTCACGTACGAGCCCGCCGCGCAGGTCGTCCAGGCCGTGCACGCGCTCGCGTTGGTGGTGTTGCTGAAGCTCGCTGCGCAAGGGTCGCAGTACCGGTCGGAGCTCGGCGTCCCCTCCTGACGCACGCGCGTGCCGGCCGCGCACGTCTTCCACGCCAGGCACGACGTCGCGTTCGCGAGGTTCGAGTACGTCCCCGCCGCGCACGGCGCGCAGCTCCGATCGTTGGTCGCGCTCCCTTCGCTCGGCGCGTAGTTCCCCGCGGCGCAGCTCGTCTTCGCCACGCAGGCCGTGGCCGGGTTGCCGTCCGCGTCCCAGCTCCCCGCCGCGCACGGCGTGCACGCGCGATCGGCCGTGGTCGACGGGGTGTTCGAGACGAACGTGCCCGCGAGGCAGACGCTCCACGGCACGCACGCGGTCGCGGGATCGGCGTCGTGGTCCCACGTCCCCGCCGCGCACGCCTGGGCCGCGGCCGTGCCCCCGGCGCAGTAGGTCCCGGCGGCGCAGGCCGAGCAGACCGCGGGCGAAGTCGCGTTCGCCGGCTTGGTCTGGATCGTCCCGGGCGCGCACGCGCCGGCCCCGACGCAGCTCTGCTGATTCGCGCCCGAGGTGTAGGTCCCCGCCGCGCAGGGTGAGCACGCTCGGTCGACCGTCGGCGACGGCACGTTGGCGACGAACGAGCCCGCCGGGCAGTCGCGCCACGCGACGCAGGCCGTCGCGGCGCTCGCGTCGGCGTCCCACGTGGCGGCCGCGCACGGCCGCTGCGCCGCGCTCCCCCCCGCGCAGTAGTTCCCCGCGGCGCACGCCACGCAGACGCTCGGCTCGGTCGACGAGCCGGCGTGGGTCTGCACGCTCCCCGGCGCGCACGCGAGGTCGGAGGTGCAGCTGCTCGCGCTCGCCGTCGTCGAGAAGCTCCCCGCGGCGCACGCCTCGCAGACGCGATCGCTGGTCGCCGAAGGCGCGTGCGCGACGAAGGTGCCGGCCGCGCAGCTCTGGAACGCTGCGCACGAAAGCGCGTTCGTCGTCGCGCTGAAGCTCCCGTCGCTGCAGGCGGTGCAGGCGCGATCCTGGGTCGTCGAGCCGGCCGTCGACACCCATTCCCCCGCGAGGCACGTCGTCCACGAGACGCACTCGGTCGCCGGATCCCGATCATGATCCCAGGTGCCGCTCGCGCACGGCGCCGCGGCCGCCCCCCCGCCCGCGCAGAAGCTCCCGGGCGCGCACGGCGCGCACTGCGCGGGGGTCGAGCCCGAGGCTGGTGCGGTCTGCGTGCTGCCGGCCGGGCAGGCGCCCTGGGGCTGGCAAGTCGACTGGTTCTTCGTCGACGAGTAGCTCCCCGACGGGCACGGCGCGCAGGCGCGATCCGCGGTCGCCGAAGGGGCATGCGCGACGCGGGTGCCGGGGGCGCAGTCGCTCAAGGGGGCGCAGGCGTCGGCGTTCGAAGCCATCGAGAAGGTGCCGGTCGCGCAGCCGCCGCAGCGGCGATCGGCGTGGGCGGTCCCGGCGGCGAGCACGTACTGCCCGGGCGGGCAGTTCGTCCAGGCGACGCACGGCGTGTCGGGCTTCGCGTCGTCGTCCCAAGTCCCCCCTTTGCAGGAGCCTTGCTGCGGGACGTCGACGCTCTCGTCGACGCCGGAGGCGCAGCCGGAGAGCCAGAGCGTGGCCGAGAGCAGCAGCACGACGTCCCGCAAGTGCATGAGAGGGTCCTCGCCGGGGCGTCGTTCGCATGCTGCGTGCCAGCGCGCAGGCGGCGTGAGAGGCGGAGATCGAGGGGCGCCGGGTGTGATCTGGCGCGCACGGCGTGCTGCGGAGAGCTCAAGGGCGGGCGTGGGGCGCGGCGGCGCCGATCGCGAGGACGCAGCGGAGAAGTCGGGCGGATCGCACTTGCCGCACTGCACGCCTCGAGTCGACGTACCAAGGCGAGCAACCACTTCGAATCGGACGGAAGCTCACGCCTCCTTCGCGCTCGTGACGTGTCATTGCTCGATGGGAGCAGGCGGCTTCGACCACGTTGCCTGCCGTCGCACGGTTCCCCAACCTTCGATGACCATGCGCCGATGCTCGTGGTCCTCTCTCTTCGCGCTCTCTCTGTTGGCCTCGAGCGGCTGCAGCAGGGAGGGACATGGCATCGCAGTTAGCAAGCCCAGGCTGCCGGTCGTCCGGGCGTGACGGATGCGCGAGCGCGATACGCAGCAGTCTTCGCCGAGGCGCGATGCCGTTCATCGGCGGCGGACTTGGCAAGTCTGCGCGCGATAGCGGGCAGGATCTCGACGA
>CAIXWQ010000315.1 GCA_903923175.1 uncultured delta proteobacterium
CCCCGACCGAGCGGCGACGATCGCGCGCGCGCGGGCCGAGGCACGCCTTGCGGCCGTGCCTGGGCTCGACTCCGCCAGCTGGCCGCGGGGGGGCATGCGCTCGGTGTAGCCACTCGCGTGCCGTCCTCGCGCCGCGGGCCAAGGCGCGCCGCGCGCTCCTCAGCGTCGGCGCGCGGTCGGCCGAGCGCGCGGATCAGTGCGGCTGGTGCACGATCCGCAGGTACGGCTTCGGCGCCTTCCACCCCTCGGGGAAGAGCTTCTTCGCGTCGGCGTCGGAGACCGAGCCTGCGATGATCACGTCCTGCCCCGGCTTCCAGTTCACCGGCGTCGCGACCTTGAACTTGCTGGTGAGCTGCAGCGAGTCGAGCACGCGAAGGATCTCGTCGAAGTTGCGGCCGGTGGTCATCGGGTACGACAGCATCAGCTTGATCTTCTTGTCCGGCCCGACGATGAACACCGTGCGCACGGTGGCGTTGGTGGCGGCGGTGCGATCGGCCGCGCCCCCCGGCTCGTCGGCCGGCAGCATCCCGTAGAGCTTCGCGATCGCGAGATCGCCGTCGCCGATCAGCGGGTACTTGATCAGCTGCCCCTGCGTCTCCTCGATGTCCTTGGCCCACTTCTCGTGGTCCTCGATCGGGTCGACCGAGAGGCCGATGAGTTTCGTGTGCCGCTTGGTGAACTCCGGCTCGAGCTTCGCCATGTACCCGAGCTCGGTCGTGCAGACCGGCGTGAA
Source organism: uncultured delta proteobacterium (assembly GCA_903923175.1). Lineage (GTDB taxonomy): Bacteria > Myxococcota_A > Polyangia > Polyangiales > JADJMO01 > CAIXWQ01. Next base: position 734 of record CAIXWQ010000315.1, read on the forward strand.
GTCCTTCGGGTGCGAGAAGAGGATCGCCCAGCCGTCGCCGATCCAGTCGTGGAAGTCGATCGACCCGCGGGTCGTCTTGGCGTGGAAGTTCGGGGCGGTGTCGTTGATGCGCAATGACATGTCGTCTCGCTCCTGGTTCTTTCGCGCGTGAACGCCGTCTCTCGCGTGCGGAGAGGGCAGGGGCGATGGATGACGGCGTCGCCTCGGGGTTGCTCCCCGGCGCGCTCGCGCGCGTCGCGTTCGGCGCCGGATCGTGGCGCGATCAGCGCTCCAGGATGGCGTCGCCGAAGGCCGCTCCGCGCGCGCTCGAGGCCCGCGGCGCGAGCACGCGCTCGGTCGACCACGGCGAGCAGTCGCCGATCAGCGAGAGCCAGCGGTGGCGAACCGGCTCGAGCGCGGCGCCGGCGATCGGAAGCAGGTCACCGGCGAGCGCGACGTCGAAGCGCGCCTGCACGCGCGCGTCGAGCGCCTCGCGCACCGCGGAGACCACCGAGGGGGAGGTCGTGCTCGCGCGGACGTACTCGACGATCCAGCCGAGCTCCTTGGCGGCTGCGTCGATGGCGAGCGTCGCGCGCAGCCGCTGCGAGAGCCTGCTCGGGAGCCGCTCCGAGAGCTCGGCGACGCCGAAGTGGTACGTCTCCCAGACGTCGAAGTGGAGCGCCAGCGCCCGGTCGGCCTCGCCGCGGTAGCGGGCGTCGGCCTCCGCCGCGCAGCCGAGCCAGAGCCGCCCGCCCACGTCCATGGAGAGCTCGTGCGCGAGCAGGTCGGCGAGGTCGACCGCGAGCGGCCGCGCGGCCGGCCACCGTGCGCCGACCGCCGCGTCGTACTTCCGGTCGCGGAGCGCGTTGTCGGCGAAGTACGCGATGCCGTCCTCCGGCGGCGCGCCGAATTCGCGCACGAGCTCGCGGTGGGCGTCGGCGTCGATCGCGCGGCCGAAGAGCAGCGTTCGCACGGGCGGAGCGGTCGACTCCGCGGACGCGCCCGCGACCTCGACGCGTGCGCCGCGCGCCGACGTCTCGCGAGGCGAAGGCGCGTTCGCGCCCGTGGCGCCGCAGCCGGTCGCGAGGATGACCGCGAGGAGCGGCACCAGGGCGTTGCTCGACAGGGGCATGGCGCCCGTGAGAACCGCCGCGGCCGTGCGCCTTGGCGCGTGCGCAGCCGCGCCGCCCGCTTCCGTCCTCGGTCGACCTGCCCCGTCAGCCCAGGACTTCCCAGCGGTTGTCGAGGCGCTTCGTCAGGTCGATCGGATCGCCGACCGACACCGAGCCGCGCGCGACCTGGTAGGCCCAGACCTCGAACCAGGTGAGCGTCGCCCCGCCGTAGATCGTCGAGAAGGCGCCGCCGACGGCGTCGAGCCCGCTCGCGACCTTGATGCGGCCGATGCGCGGCACCGCGAAGCGCGCGTCGAAGGTGTGCCAGCGCCCGCCGAGGTAGACCTCGCTGTAGGCGTGGAAATCCATGTGGTTCTCCGGATCGGGGAACCCGATGTCGGGCAGGTGCCCGCTCACGTACCGCGCCGGCAGGTTGAACGTCCGGCAGAGCGCGATCAGCGTGTGCGCGAAGTCGCGGCAGACGCCGAAGCGCCGCTGCAGCACGTCCCACGCCGACAGCTCCGGGCTCCCCGAGCCGTAGCGATACTCGATGTTGGCGTGCAGCCACGCGCACATCGCGAGCACGCGCGGCAGCCCGTGCGGCACCTGCCCGAAGTGCTGCCAGGCGAAGTTCACCAGCTTGTCGGAGTCGCAGTAGCGGCTCGGGAGCGTGAAGCGGAGCAGCTCCGGCGGCAGCGCCTGAGGCGGCGAGGGGGTCGCGTCGACCAGATCGTGGCGGTCGGCCAGCCGCGAGACGGCGACGAGCGCGTCGGTCCGGATCTCGTGGCGCCCCGGCGGCAACGCGACCCGGTGCACGACGTTCCCTTCGCCGTCGACGAGCTCCTCGGACGGGAGCTCCTCGCCGAACGAGAGCAGCTCCTGGCGCAGCGCCTGCCGCATCTCGGTGCGCGGCCGGACGGTGAGCAGGAGCGTCGCGGTGGTGGTCGCCTCGTAGACGAGCCGGCAGCCGACGCGAACGAGCAGATCGAGGGCGGGCGGTCTCGGCGGCACGAGCGGCGCGGGGCTCGTCGAGGGCGTGAGAGGGGCAGTCGGCGCGAAGGGCGCATCCGGCGACGCCGTCATCGCGCGACCCTCGGGGCGCGCCGCGGCGGCGTGCGTCGAGCCGGCCTCACGAGAGCCCCATCCGAACGCGGTTCGCGTCGGCCGAGACGACCTCGAAGCCGAGCCGGTCGTACAGGTGCCTCGCGGGGTTGTTGGTGAGCACGCTCAGCCGCAGCGGCACCGAGCGCGCCCGCGCGCGCTGCAGGGCGCCCCGGATGAGCGTCGCGCCGTGGCCGCGGCCGCGCAGGTCGGCGACGAGCGCGATCTCGTCGAGGAAGTCGTGGTCCTCGCGCTCGACCACGCAGAGGTAGCCCACTCGCTCCCCGTCGAGCTCGAGGATCTCGAGCGGCAGGAAGTCGAAATCGCAGTCGGCGTTGCCGCGCTGCTCGTCCTCGACCCAGCCGTAGATCGGCTCGGAGTAGGCGCGCAGCGCGTCGCGGCGCAGCGCCCAGAAGAAGTCGCGATCGCCCTCCAGGGCGCGTCGACGGGTCAGCTCTCGCACGCGGGGCCTTCGGAGACGGACAAGCCGCGAGCCTAGCAGGCGGTCGAAGTCGGGAAGGTTTCGTCGGAGCTCTACCGCGCGTTCGGCGCACCGATCGCGCGCGCCGCGGCGAGCGCCTCGCTCAACGCACCCACGCCGCGGCGAGGAGCACGGCCTGGCTGAAGCCGTACGCGATGACGCCGAGCAACGGCGTCACGATCGGGCGCCGCGCGGCCACGCCCGTCGCGATCACGCCGGCCGTCGCCAGCGCCGCGAGCGCCACGCCGACCGCGCGCACTCGCTGCCAGCCGGGCGAGGGGAGATACGGCGCGAGGGCGAGCCCGAGCACGGCGACGAGCGCGCCGATCACGACGAACGCGACGACGCTCCCGCGCGCGCCGACGAGCGCGGGGATGGTCCGCTTGCCGGTGTCACGATCGGCCTGCAGATCCGGGAAGGCCGTGCAGAGTCGCGCGAAGACCGTCTCGACGAAGAGCACGGCCGTCACCGCCCAGGTCGCGCGGTCGATCCCGCCCGCCGCGTGCGCGCCCGCGAGCGGCACGAGCACGCCCATCACCAGCGCGGCGTCGACCTCGCTCAGCCCGCGCCGCCCGAGCATGAACGGCCGCCCGCTGTAGGCGTAGCCGAAGAGCAGGATGGCGAGGTCCAGCGCGGCGGCGAGGCGATCGCCGAGGGCGAGCTCGTAGGCCGCTATCCCGCCGACGACGGCGGCGAGCCCCGCCGAGACGCGCAGCAGGCGCGCGGGGGTGACCAGCCCGCGCTGGATGGCGCGGCTGCCGCCGGTGAGCGCGGTCGGCTCGCTGCGCGCGTCGGTCTCCACGTCCTCGGCGTCGTTCACGTAGTGCGTGATGACGTGGACGAGCACGACCACCACCGTCCCGAGCGCCAGGGCGAGCGGCTGGGCGCCGAGCAGCGCGCGGGGGGTGTGCGGGCCACGGCCGAGCAACGCCCCGAGCGCGAACAGGACGAGGCCCCCTCCGAGGTACATCGGGCGGACGGCGATCAGGAGCCCGCGCATGGGCGCAGACGTTAGCGGAATCTGCCCCGGCCGGCGGCCGCGCCGCTGCGTGCGCCTCGGCCCACGCGTCGGCTCGCGTGGCGGGGCGCCAAAACGCGAACCGCCCGGCTCCTGAGAACCGGGCGGGCCACTCACTCTCGACTTCGTGCGAAGGGGGGGACTTGAACCCCCACACCCTTTCGGGCGCTAGAACCTGAAGTGACCGCGAGCAGGCCAGCCGGCACGAACGGGCCGGTTTCCTGGCTTTCCGTGTCGTCGGTATCGCCGGGCTCGTCCTCTGCTGACGGGTCCTGCTGAGCGCTATCGGGGCCGTCGTCGGAGGCCTCGTCGTCCTCGCTGCGGAGCTCCGGCACCGCGAGGTGCAGGGGCACGAGCGCCGCCTCGGCGCCCTCGCCGAACGATGCGGCCGCGCGCCGGTACTTGGCAAGCATCCCGGACGTCGTGTGCCCGGTGCGCGCCATGATCCACGACTCCGACGCGCCGCGCGCCATCGCGAGCGTGCAGAAGAGCGCGCGGAGGTCGTGCACGACGAGGCGCCGCCGCCCCTTCGTCGAGGTGTGCAGCTCGAGGCGCTTCGAGCCGGCCGCGTCGTAGTAGGCGCGCAGGCGGTCGGCGAGGTGCTCGACGTTCAGCGGAGCGCCGCCGGCGCCGGGGAACACGAGCCGCGCCTTGGGGTGCAGCTTGCGCCAGCGCTTGAGCGCCTCGTGCACGTCGGGCTGCAGCCGCCACGGGTCGCGCGAGCCGGTCCTGCCGTCGGTCTTGTGCTCGTTCAGGAACACCTTGCCGAGCTTCAGGTCGACCCACCCGGCCGCGTCGGCGGTGCGCGTGTCGCCCCACTCGAGCGACGCCGCTTCTTCCTTCCGCCCGCCCTCACGCGCGAGGTAGCCGAGCAAGAGGCGCTCGACGATCGGCGCCCTGTCCTCGGCGAGCGCGAGCATCGCGGCTTCCTCGGCGAGCTCCGGCAGCACCTTCGCGCGCCCCGGGCCGAGCTTCGGCAGGAAGCCGCGGGGCAGGGGGCTCGCCACGATGATGCGCGCGGGGAACGCCGCGAGCGCGAGCACGCGGTGGACGATCTGCGCGACCTGGCGCCGGCGCGCCGACGAGAGCTCCGCGGGCACCTTGCGCATGACGTCGAGCGCGTGGTCGAGCGTGATCGACTTCACCGTCAGCGGCCCCAGCGTGGGGTTCACGTACAGCCGCAGCAGCCGCTCGTAGTCCGCCGAGGTGTCGGCGCCGAGCACGCCGACGTGGTCGGGGAACCGCTTGTGCAGCGAGCCGTCCGTCAGCTGCTCGGCGAACTTGGCGAAGGTCTCGCCCGTCGGCGGCAGCGGCTTCGCCGGCGCCTTGGGATCGCCGAGCGCCCCGCCGGCGACGCGGCGCCAGCCTTCGAAGACGGCGTCGACGGTGTCGGCCGGGGCGTCGACGAGCTGCTTGAGCGCCTCGCCGACGAGCGCCGCTTGTCCGCCGGCGTACATGGCGCGCACGAGCGCCGTCCCGAGCTCGGCGCGCGCGCGGGCGTCGTCCTTGCTGGTCGCCGAGGGGCACACGCGCTCGAATCGGTCGCCAGCGCCGAGGGGCACGAGCGAGAGGAACTTGCCACGGGACTCCATCGCGGAGCCCTTGGCGTCATCGCGGAGCTTGGGGGACATCGCTACGCCGCTCCCTTCGCGGTCAACGTGTAGCCGATCGGCTCGTCGCGCTTGGCCCGCTTCACGACCGCGGCCGACACCTTGGCGAGCACCACGGCATCAGCGAGGGCGAGCCCGGCCGCGGTGCGGCGCTGGCCAGCGGGCGCGCGCTGGTACGCCTCGACGACGCGCAGGGGAACCCGGACCGCCACGCTGGGCTCACGCGGCATCGGGGGCCCCCTTCCGTGCGCGTGCGATCCGCCGGTGGAGCTCGATCGCGGCCTCGGCGCGGCGGGCCATGAAGCGAAGGGACGTCGACATCGGGCTACGATCCTCGCCCGTCGCGTCGGCGAGCATCTCGAGTTCCGCCGCGAGCTGCATCATCGTGCCGCCGAGAACGTCGGGGTTGCCGTCGTCGCCGGCTCCGAACACGTCGCAGAGCAGCGTGCCGAGGCTCATTCTGAGATCACGCACCGCGACCCCTTCCTCGACGTGGTGCCGGAGCACGACTCGCTCGGCCTCGGCGTCGTCGTGGGTCGGGAACACGTCGAGCCCGCGCCGCGTCGGGGGCTTCGTGGCGGGCGTCTTCTTCGAGTCGGTGGTATCGGACATGTGTCTGCTCCTGCTTTCTAGGTGCGGGCCATGGGGTCGGCACGTTGGCGCGTGCGCGGCCCCGACTACTTCGCGGGCTTCTTCGTCTTCGTGGCGGGCTTCGGCGGCTCGGCGGCGATGCCGAGTGCGTCGGCTTCGCGCTTCACGAGCATTCGGATCAGCCCTTGGGGGTTCAGGCCGTAGTGGGCGGCGACGGCGTCGAATCGCACGCCTTCGTCGCCGCTCAACCTCACGTTCAACTGTCGTTCGCGCATCGGCGCGGGAGTCTGCATCGGTGTCACCTCGGTTGCTATCACGCGGTAGCTGGTATCCATTGATATCAACTGAGACCGGAAGCGCAAGGCGTCCGCGGTCGATTGTCAGAAACCCCGAGGATTCGCGACCGACGCACCGCACGGCGCACGCTCCCATCCCCGCCGGACCCCACCCCCCGCGGGACGGCCCTACCCCGCGCCGCCCTTGGCCCGCCCCTCGAGCCATGCCTCGACGGCGAGCGCGACGGCCGCGCCGACGCTGACGCCGGCGAGCTCCTCGACCTGACGCAGCCGCGCGCGCGTCGGGAGGCTGACGGCCACGCTGCACATGGTGCGGGCCACGGGGGCGCGGCGCGTGCGCGTCGTCGGCCGGATCCACGCGTCAAGGTCCTCGGCGCGCGCGTGCACGATCCGTGGGCCGAGCTTGTAGATCGGCAGGCCGCGACGGTCCGCCCACCTCCTCGCGGTGCAGGCGGTCACGCCAAGGTGCCGGGCGATCGCGAGCCACCCGCGCAGCGTCGTCCTCGGAGCGTCGGTCGCC
>CAIXWQ010000316.1 GCA_903923175.1 uncultured delta proteobacterium
GCGCCACTCGACCAGCGCGGCCATCGCGGGCGCGACGCGCTCGTCATCTGCCAGCGCGTCGAGATCGGCGCCCGCCGCCGCGCGTTGCTTGGCGACGTCGGCGAGCGCGCCCTCGGCGTCCGCCACGTCCTTCTGCCCGCGCTCGAACGCAACCCAGTAGGCAGCGGCCGCGCCCAGCGCTTCGGCGAGCGCCTTCGCCTTCGCGGCCGCGTCCTTCGCCGCTTCGAGCTCCGCGACGTGCGCTGCGCGCGAGGCGTCGTCGAGCACCGCGCTCGCGCCGATCTCGGCCTCGATGCGCTCGACGGCCGCCTTGGCGTCGGACTTCGCCCGCGCCGCAGCCTGACCGATCGCACGAAACTGCCCGGTGGCCGTCATGCGCTCGAGGAGCCGCGCGCGGTCGGTGTCGCTCGCTTCGAGGAACTCGCGGAACGCGAATTGCGCGAGCATCGCGGTGCGCTGGAAGTCGTCGAACGAGAGCCCCTGCAGCATCACCTGGAAGGGCCCCTTCCAGTCCTTCAGGTTCTTCGAGTCGACGCGCTTGACCCAAGCGCCGTCGACCAGCTCCTCGAGGCTGCGCACCGGGCTCTGGAAGATGCCGTCCGCCTTCTCGCGGGAGCGCCAGGTGCGCCAGCCCGCTCGGTAGCGAACGAGCCTCCCCTCCGGGTTGCGTAGCGAGAGCTCGAGCACCGCGGAGCACGCACCGGTGCCGCGCGACATGATCCGCGCGGGGTCCCCCTCGCCGGCCCCCTCCGGATCGCCGTCGATGGCCTTGGCGGTCGGCTCGCGGAGGCGCGGCGTGAGGCCGAAGAGCGCGAGGCAGATGGCGTCGAGGACGGTCGACTTTCCCGAGCCGGTCGGGCCCTGGATCAGGAAGAGGCCGGCCTCGCCGAGCTCGCCGTCGAAGTCGATGGTCTGCTCGCCGTAGAGCGAATTGAGGTTCTCGATGACGAGCTTGTGGAGCCTCACGACGCCTTCTCCCCACGCTGAGAGTTCTCTTCGACGAGCTTGCGAAACCGCTGCATCACCGGGTCGGAAGGGACCGAGTCGCGGCCATATCGGGCCTGCCACGCGAACTCGAAGGCGCTCTCGGGCGTGAGCGCCGCGACGAACGCAGCCGCCGAGGACGCGTCGACGGCCCCGCCCTGGCGGACGACCGCCGTCCGCACCGAGACGACGTCGCAGGACGTACCGCGCTGACTCTGGGCGAAGTCACGCAGCGCGGCTTCGACGCCGGCGTCGGGCGCAGCGAGCGTGGCTTCGATCGAGACGTACGGCGGCAGCTCTCCGGGTATGGACTGCAACGCTTGAAGCTTCGTGCGGATCTCCTCGACAGACCCCGCGAGCTTGAGGAGCCGGCGTCGGACAGGGACACCGATGGCCTCGACCTTGGTGCCCCCGACGTCGAGATCGACGAGCAGGACCTTGCGATCGTCGGCCCCCTCCACCAGGCCGACCTGCAGCGGAGTGCCCGAGTAGCGAACGCGCCCGTCGACCGCGAAGCCGCGGTGGATGTGCCCGAGGGCGACGTAGCGATACCGCTCGTCGAAGATTCCAGGCCCCATCGCGCCCAACGTGCCGACCCGGTTGATCTCGCAGGGGATGCCGTCGGCGTCGGTGACGCGGGTGCCGCGCTGCGCGAGGCAGGTGAGGTGTCCGGTCGCCACGACCGGCACCCCCGGGAACGCGGCGGAGGCCTTGTCGGCCAGGCGCGCGTACACCTCGGTGAACTTCTCGTGCATGCTCGTGAGCTGCTCGTCAGGGCTCGCGTCGAAGCCGCGCACGCCGATGCGCCAGTCGTTCAGGAAGGGGACCGCGGCGAGGATCAGCTGCACGTCGCTGCCGGCCGCGCGGAGCGGCACCAGCACGCCCGCCGGATCTGCGTGCGGGGCGCCCTCACGGGCGGCGTCGTAGCCGCCGATCACGTACGCCTCGAGCGCCTCCAGTGCGTCTCGGGGTGCGTCGAGCCGCGACGCCGAGTCGTGGTTCCCCCCGACGATGACGGCGGCGCGCGGGCCGCCGGACGCGGTCGTGCCACCGAGCGCGGAGAGGCGCGCGAGGAAGCGGTAGTAGAGCGAGAGCGCCTCGGCCGGCGGGTTCGCCGTGTCGAAGACGTCGCCCGCGACGACCAGCACGTCCACCTGGCGCGCCTCGATGATCGTCAGCAGCCAATCGAGGAAATGCCCCTGTTCCTCGGCGCGCGAGCGTTCGCAGTGAGCAGCGCCGAGGTGCCAATCGGAGGTGTGAAGGATGCGCATGGGGCTCGCGAGAAGTGGTGGAGATCGTTGGAGAGGCGTCTGCATTGGAGCACGCCGCGGACGGGATGCGGCGCGCTTGTCTGCGGTCTGCAGGCAGACCCGCAACGGGTAGACGCTGCGGAGATCGCGGATCCGACAGTGGGGGTATCCGTGACAGCCGCGCCACGCCGGGCGATGCGATCGCGAGCGTCTCGGCCAATCTCACGCCGGCACCGCGAGCTCGGGCTCGCCCGCTCGGGCGGCGAGCGCCTTCGCCGCGGCTTCGAGCAGGGACTGGATCTCGCCCGCCGGGGCCGTCTCGGCCAGCCGCGCGGCGGCCTGCAGAACGCGCCCGACGTGGAGGCGGGGCGCTTCGGACGCGTTCAGGCTCTCCGTCATGGCGCGCGCGCGTGCGAGGAGATCGGCGTCGCCGCGGCGAAGCGCGATTGCGAGCATCACCGCGTCGTGCTGCGCCCGCCGATCGAGCACGAGCTCGCGGAACCGGGGCACGTCACGCAGCGCTTCGACGTCACGGACGTTCGGCGAACCGTGGAGGTCGAGGCGCTCGAGCGCCACGCAGTTGGCGAGGGGCGCGACGCGGGTGAGCGCAGGGCAGTGCGCGAGATCCAGATCCTGCAAGCGAGCGAGCTCTGCGAGCGGAGCGACGTCGACGATCGCCGCGCCGCGGCCCAGGTCGAGCCGTTCGAGCGCGGTGAGCGCGGCGAGCGGGGTGACGTCCGAGACCTGCTTGGTAAGCCGAAGCGTGAGCTCGCGAAGCTCCACGAGCCTCGCGAGCGGAAGGAGGTCGGACAGTTCGAAGCAGCTCTCGAGGACGAGTGTGCGGAGGAGAGGGAGGCGAGCGATCGGCGTGAGATCGGTGAGCTTCCAGCAGCTCTGAAGGGTCAGCTGGGCGAGCTGGGAGAGCGAGGCGAGCGCACCGTAGTCGGTCACGTCCCGGCTCTGATGACCGCGGTCGCCCATCTTGCAGGTCGCCGTCGCCCGCCTGAGCGCGTTTTCTGACGTTCGAAAAGTCGGAGCCCCCGTTGCCGAGAACTTGGAGCAGTTCGCGGTCGGGGGCTCGTCTCCGGTTATGAAGACCGAGGAGATGCGTGCAGGCGTGGCACGAGCTGGTCGGTGATGCCAAGTTCTTGGCAGCGCTGACGGCGACGGACGAGCGGATCGCGAGCGAGGCGCGGCGGGGGCGGTGTCCGCTCTGCGGCGGTCGGCTCGATCGCGGTGACTTTCCGCGCAAGCCTCGGCCCGGGCTGGGGGCCGCGGAGTCGAGCTGGTCGAAGCGGATCAGCCTGTGCTGCTCGGAGGAGGGGTGCCGGCATCGGGTGACGCCGCCGTCGGTGCGCTTTCTCGGGCGCAAGGTCTACGCGGCGCCGTTCATCGTGATCGCGCTGGTGAGCGCGGCGGCGGCAGCGACGGCGGCAGCAGCGATCGCGAGCGCGCGGACGCGGCGGCGTTGGGCGGAGTGGTGGCAGACGACGTTCCTGGCGAGCGCGTGCTGGTCGGAGCTGCGGGGCCGTCTGGTGCCGGCGGTCTCGGAGCGGGGGCTTCCGGGCAGCCTGCTCGCGCGCTTCGAGGGCGCGGCGTCGGAGGCGCTCGCGTCGATGCTGTCGGCAATCTCGGCGGTGACGACGCCGCGGGGTCTGCGGAGCGTGCGCGCGATGTAGCGGCCCGCAGAGGATGGCGGTCGCGGCGACGCCGATCGGTCCCCATGATGAGCGTCGCGACGTCGATGCCAATCGCCGTGCACGTCGCGGAAGGGGAGAGTCATGTCCGACGCGTCGCTGCCGAAGCGGCTGGCGTGGGCGCAGCTGCGCCATTCGATCGTGGGTCCGTTGTTGTCGTCACCGCCGGAGCAGGGAGAGTTGCAGGAGCGGATCGCCGAGCTGAGCAAGCAGCCGTGGCAGCACCCGACGGCGCGCCACCGAATTTTCTTCGCCGAGTCGACGATCGCGCGCTGGTACTACCAGGCGCGGTCGGCGCCCGATCCGGTGGCGGCGCTCGCGCGCAAGGTCGCCAAGCACGCCGGCACGCACCCCACGCTGAGCGACGGGATCATGGCGGCGGCGCGATCGCTGCGGGCATCGTACCCGAAGTGGACCTACCAGCTGGTGCACGACAACGTGTGCACGCTCGCGGCCGAGGACGCCGAGCTCGGCACGGTGCCGTCGTACACGACGCTGCGCCGCTGGATGCGCGAGGAGGGGCTCGGTCCGCGCAGCGGCGCGCCGGGCAAGAACGTCCCCGGCCGGGTGCCGCGCGAGACGCGCAGCTACGAGGTGAGCCACGTAGGCGGGCTGTGGCACTTGGACTTCCACGAGGGGTCGCACGCCGTGCTGACGCCGCAGGCCGCGTGGGTGAAGCCGCAGATGCTCGCGGTGATCGACGATCGGTCGCGCCTGTGCTGCCACGCCCAGTGGTACCTGTCGCCGTCGAGCGAGGCGCTCACGCACGCGCTCTCGCAGGCGATCATGAAGCGCGGGCTGCCGCGCGCGCTGATGGACGATCGGGGCGGCGCGATGCTCGCCGGCGAGACGGCGCTCGGGCTCGCCCGGCTCGGCATCGTGCAGGAGCTGA
>CAIXWQ010000317.1 GCA_903923175.1 uncultured delta proteobacterium
CCCGAGGATGATCACGTCGACGGCGTCGCGCCCCCGCAGCGAGGCGAGCCGCGCGAGCGCAGCGCGCAGCTGGCGCGGGGCCTCCTCGCCCTGCACCGCCGCGGGCGCGAGCACGATGCGCACGCTGCCGCGGCGCGTGGCGACCTTGACGATGTCCTGGAACGCGGCGCCGGTCGCGCTGGTGACCACGCCGACCACGCGCGGATCGCGCGGCAGCGGGCGCTTTCGCTCGGCGTCGAAGAGCCCCTCGGCGCCGAGCTTGCGCTTCAGCTCCTCGCGCCGCACCAGCAGATCGCCGAGCCCCGCCGGCTGCACCTTGGAGGCGACCAGCTGCAGGCTCCCGCGCGGCGCGTACAGGCTCGCCTCCGCGCGCAGGCGCACGCGCGCGCCGTTGATGAGCCGCTCGCCGCCGCCGAGCTGCGCGTCGCGGCGGAACATCACGCACGCGATGCTCGCGTCCTCGCGCTCGTCCTTGAGCGTGAAATAGACGTGCCCGCTCGCGTTCACCCCCTTGCAGCCGCTGACCTCGCCCTCGACCACGAGGACGCCGAGCGCGCGCACGGCGCTCTGGAGCTGTCGATCGAGCTGCGCGACGGTGAGCGCGAGGTCCTCGGCCTCGCCGGGTTCACGCGGCGCGGAGCGGACGGGGGCGAAGGGGGAGCGGGCGGACATGGGCTCGTGCGGCGGCGTCGGGAGTGCGCGGGTGGGGAGGCTCGGATCTTCGCACAGCTCCCCTGCGTGCGCCGTCGATGTCGCGCCTGCGTCGATTCCGGCGCGCCGCGCGGCTTCGCGGACCGCGCCCACCCCGCGCGCTCGGCGGCCGATCGCGAGGAGGCCCCCCGCCGCGTCCGCGGCGCGCGCTGCTCACACCGGGATGGTCGCGCGCGCCTTGATCGCGCAGCGCTTGCGGAACGCCTCGATGACGACCTGCACGTCCCAGATCGACCCCGTGCCTTCGAGATCGCGCAGGTAGAGCGAGCGCCGCGCCACGGCGTCGAGCTCGAACGCCCACAGCAGGCTCATGAGCGGGTTGATGAAGAGCGTCGAGCCCGCGGTGCGATCGGTCGCGTGGTGATCGCCGAACTGCCCCTCGATGGCCGAGACGATCGAGGCGTTCACGATGCTCGGCTGCATGCGCTCGTGCACCCATGCCACGGCCTTCCGATAGCGCACGACCTCCGGCGCGTCGGCGAGGAGCGCGTGCGCGCCGAGGAACGCCCCCTCGCGCGCGAGCGCCGCGACGTCCTCCAGGAAGTGCGCGTGGCAGACGCCGTGGAAGGCGTCGATCCCGAAGCCGAGGCACGCGACCAGCTTGGTGCCGACGTCGAGGCCGTGCACCGCGGCGAGGCTCGTCATGTCCTCGGCGGGGGTGCCGAGCCCGGCCTCGTCGCCTCGCATCAGGATGTCGGTGCCGCCGTCGATCAGCACGATCGCGTCGAGGTCGAGCGTGCGGACCAAGTGCCGGTACGCCTCGCGCGTCGGCGCGACGCCGACCTTCTCGATCGCCCAGACCGGCACGCCGAGCAGCTCCGCGAGGTAGCGCTCCGGGAAGTAGTCGTCGCACCCGCGCGTCGAGCCCTCCACGCGCGCGAGGTGAGGTACGACCATCGGCGCGTCGGTGCCGCCGAGGTAGGTGAAGCTCAGGTTCGCGAGCGAGACCTGCTTCCCTGCTTGGCGCAGCGCGAAGTAGAGCGGCAGGCCGCAGAAGACGTCGTAGCCGCCGCCGGCGCCGGCGACGAGGATGCGTTCGCAGCCGAGGAGTCGCTCGCCGAGCCGGGAGTCGAGGACGCTCACGCGCGAATGCTCGCCGCGACGGCGCGGAGCGTCGAGCGTCGGAATCGCGCCGTTCGAGCCCGGTGGAGCGCGCCATGCAGTCTCGGATCGCGTCGCCGCGCGGCGACGAGCCGTAGGTCACCGCATGGCCGCGGCGTGTCAGCGCTCGCTGGCGCGTCGTGTCCTGCGGCTCACGCGCACGCCGACGACGAGCGCGCCGGCTGCGAGCCCCAGCCAGCGAGCGTCTCCGGGCGCGTCCGAGCCCGCGGGAACGGCGCAGCCGCCGCTCGACGGCGGCGCAGTGGGGACGCAGGCCGCGGCGGTCGTGTCGCAGCTGTATCCGGGCGCGCAACCGTCGTCGGCGGCGCACGCGGTGCCGCAGCGGCCGTCGCTCGCGCACGCGTACGGCGCGCACGGCGTGCGCGTGCCATCCGCGGAGACCGAGGCGTGTCGATCCGCCGTGCACGTCGCGCCCGACGTCGCGTCCGCTGCGGCGTCGCTGGACGTGTCCGGATTCCCCGCTTCGCTCGGCGCGTCCTCGGGCGTGCTGGTGTCGTCCGCCGAATCGACGACGATGGAGTCGCCGGCGGACGCGTCGAGGCCCGAGTCCGGGACGCTCGTCTCGACGGACGCGTCGCTCGCGGCGTCAGACCCGGAGTCGGTGCCTGCCTCGGTTCCCGCCTCGGGGCCCGCGTCGAGCGCGGCGACGCAGCTCCCGCCCGAGCACACGAAGCCGGCCGCGCAGCCGCCCGAGGCGCCGCAGCTCGTCGCGCACGCGCCCGAAGCGCAGAGATACCCGCCGCAGCTGCGGCTCCCATGCGGCAGGCCGTCGACCGTGGTGCACGTGCCCGGCGTGACGTTGCACGCCTGACAGCTCCCCGTGCAGGCGGAGGCGCAGCAGACGCCGTCGACGCAGAGCGACGATTGGCACTCGACCGACGCCGTGCACGCGGCGCCGTTCGCCTTCGGAGCCACCGGCCCGAAGACCTCGCAGCTCGTGAGCAGCACGGGAGTGACGGGATCGCTCGCCCCACCGCACAGCAACGCTCGCCCGCCCGGCAGCGGCGCAAGGATCGCCGTGCCCCGCACGACGCTGGTGTCTGGACCCCTCGACCAGCGGGTGGTCGACGGATCGTAGATCGACGTGGCCGGCGTCAGCGTCGTGAGGGGCGTCCGCCACGGATGTCCGCTCGGATCCATCGCCCACTTCGGCACGCCCGCGCCGCCGACGATGAGCACGAGGCCCGTCGAGAGTCGCGCCGTTCCGGGCGCGTCGTGCGTGTCGCCGAGGTCGGCGAGCTGCGTCCATCGATCGGTGGGCGCGTCGTACAGGACCGCGCGACGCGATGCGGGGTAAGGCCCTTGGCCGAGATCGTCGAGCGCCGAGGTCGAGAGGATCGAGGTCGCGGACATCGGCACGAAGCCGGGAGTCCCGCGGAGCGTCGGCGACGGCGCCGTCGTGGTCGTCCACGCGTTCGTGCTGGCGTCGTAGGTCGCCGTGGCTCCATCGCTGCGAATCGCGAGCGCCTTTCCCGAGGGGAGCAGCGCGAGGAGCGGCGAGCCTCCGCCGAAGCCGGTCGGCGCGGTGCCCGCGGGCGTCCACGCATCGGCGACGGGATCGTAGAGCCAGGGCGGCAGGCTCGCGAAGAGGACCTTGCCGTTGGAGAGCGCGAGCGGGGTGCCGAACTTCGAGCCCGAGGGGGCCTGCGCGCTGGTCGACCAGCTGTCGGTCTTCGGATCGTAGATCTGAGCGGTGTTCGACGCGGGCGCGTTGAGCGCCTTGCCGGACGGCAGCAAGCACCACCCTGGCATCGTCGCGAGGGGGGCGGCCTTCGCCACCGACCAGCTCGAGGTCGCAGGATCGAAGATCTCGGTCCCTTCATACGTCCCCACCAGCACCTTGCCATCCGCGAGCACGAGCGGCTTGGCGGTCGCGCGTGCGTACGCGTCAGCCGGGGCGACTGGGTGCGCGGCGACCAGCTCCACGCGACGGACTTCGACCAGGACTTCGCCGTCGGCTCGTACAAGTACCCCGTCGTACCGCCCCACCAGACGAGGACGCGCCCGTCGAGCAGCCGCTGCGTCGATGGCGTCCCGAACCCCGTCGTCACGGACACGGGCATCGTGGACGTCGCGACGATCGCGTCGGATGCCGGGTCGAAGATCTGCGCCGTCGAGCCGCTCGCCGGCGAGATCAGGACCGTGTCGTCCGACAGCGCCGTCAGTGACTGGCCCGGCGCCGTCTTGATGGCCGACGCGCTCCAGCGGCGCGTCACCAGATCGAGCACGTTCGTGGCCGCGCCGGAGGCCCCACCTCCCACGACGAGATGGCGGCTCGTGAGCGCCGAGGAGACGTCGACGCCGAACGAGTCCCGGTACGGCCCGACCGTCCAGACATCCGACTCGGAGTGGTAGATCTCGGAGAACCCCAAGGGCGCGCTTCCGGTCACGCCGGGATGGTTTCCATCCGCGACGATCACCGTGCCATCCGGGAGCAGCGTCGCGTCGTGCCCGATTCGCGGCACCAGAGGCTCCGCGGCCGCTCGCCAGGTGTTCGTCGCTGGGTTGTAGATCTCCGCGTTGGGAGCGCTGTACGGGTTCTGACCGCCCACCACGAGGACGGTGCCGAGCGGCAATTGCACCCAGGCCGCACGCGTGACGAGGCAGCACGGCCGATGCCTCGGTGCGCCGCGCGCTCCCGCCGACGTGCCCGCGCCCGCCCCTACTCGTCGCAGGCCGTCGCGTAGTCGGTCGCGCCCTCGCGCCAGAAGCGCTCGCAGTGCTGATCCGAGGGGCAGCCGTCGTCGGGCCCGCAGGCCACCTTGCAGGAGCCTTCGATCAGCGTCCCGCCGTTGGGGCATCCGTTGACGCGCAGCCCGGCCTCGCCACTCGGGTCGCACGCGTCCTCGCGGAGCGAGACGTACCCGAACTTGAACGTGAGCGCCCCTCCCCCCGGGCCGCACGCGCGCGCGCGGCGGTAGGAGAGGCTCGGGCCGCTCGCGGCGAGGCCGGTGGGCGGCGCCTCGCCGGTCCTGTGCGCGCGCAGGAGCTTCAGGCTCGCCCCCTCGCGGCGCGCGACGAGGATGGCCCCGAGCGGGTTGCCGGGCTCGGCGTCTGCGTCGACCGCCCTCCCGTCGGTGGCGAGGGTCGCGACGAGCAGCTCGGACCCATCGCCGGGCCGCCAGGTCCACACCTGCACGGCCACCGCCACGCGCTCGCCGGCCGCCTCCCGATCGAGGCGCAGTCGCAGGCGGAAGTCCCGCGGCAAGAGCGCGAGCAGCTCGGCCGCGCTCTCCGGCTCCTTGCGCGGCCCGACGAGCGCCCCCTTCGAAACCGCGAGCGACTCCTCGAACTCGGCGTCGCCGCGGATCGACACGAGATCGGCGTCGCTCCGGGCCTTCTCCAGGTAGTTCGTCGCGTCGACGTCGCCCGCGGCCGCGGCGCGCGCGAGCTCGTGCAGCTCGCGCAGCGCGTCCTTCGACTTGCCTTCGAGCGCGAGGCCGCAGGCGAGGTTGTAGCGCGGCAACACGAACGAGGGGCGCACGGCGAGCGCCACGCGCCACCAACGGTTCGCCGCGCGCCACTCCTTCTTGCCGTAGTGCTGCATCCCGCCGGTGTTGAGCGAGATCGCGAGGGCCCGCTTGGCGTCGGGGCAGCTCCCCGCGAGCTCCACGACCAGCGCGTCGACGTCCACGCTGCCGGCGTCGATCTTCGGCGCCTCGCCGCGATCGAGCTCGGCGAGGTGGCCCTTCGCCGCGGGCGGGCCTTCGCAGCGCGCGGCGGCTGCGGCGGGCGCGTCGGCCGACCACGACGGCACGACGCCGACCTCCGCGATCTCGTGGCTCGTCGGGGCGGGCGGCGGCTCGGCCTTCTTGGCGCTGCTCGCGCTCGCGATCACGCTGGCGGAGGGCGCGGTGGGCTTCGCGGCCGACGGCGCAGCGGTCGCGGCGCCCGCGGTCGGGGTCGGCGCCTCGCGCTTGCACGCGACGGGCGAGAGGACGAAGAGGGCGCAGAGGAGGCCGACGGTGCGCGAGCGCATGCGGGTGTGAGTACCGAGGCGACGGAGCGCGTTACCGATGAAGTCGCCCGGCTGCGCCTTCACGGCGAAGCTCCGGCTGGTCGGGAACTGTCCGTAGGCAACGAGGTTCTCGAACGCGTCGACGGCTGACGCTCGGCGAAGAAGCGCAATCGACGGGTTGCCCCGATCGTCGCTCCGAGGCGCGCCCCCGACGATCACGGTCCTTCAGCTCCAAAGAAGCGGAACCAGCCCCAGCGCGGCCAGTCCGAGGAGCAGGGCCAGGGCCCTTCGTCCGGTGGCGCGGTCGGCGAAGGCGAACGCGTAGATCGCTTTGACGAGGTTGTTGCTCGCGGCCGCGACGACGATCGCAGACGCGGCGAGCCCTGGGGGGGTGGCCGTGGTGCTGCCCTGGGCGAGCCCGAGGATGAACGGGTCGACGTCGCTGACGCCGGTGAGCACCGCCAGAGAGTAGAGTCCCGCGTGACCGAGATAGCGGCGCGAGAGCTCGGTCAGCACGACCACGCAGACGAACACGACGGCGAAGAGGAGGGCCGCCCGCAGCTCCAGCGGGTTCTTCTCTTCGCGAGGCCCCGCCCGGCTCGGTGCGGCACCATCGGCGCGGCGGGAGACGAGCCATCCGACGAAGACGCTCGCCAGGCCGAGCGTCGCGAACGCGGGCGCCAGATCCGCAGCGAGCTCGCGGTTGAAGAGCGCGAGCAGCAGCACCAGGCGCGCGTACATCACGCCGGACGCCGTCAGGATCGCTCCGGCGAACCGGTTTGGCGTCCGCTCCTTCTTCGCCTGCCGCGCGAGCACGACCGTGGTCAACGTCGACGAATACGCGCCGCCGAGGATCGCGGACAGCATCAGCCCGCCGCGGTCTTCGAGCACGCGTTGGAGCACGTAGCTGGCGAACGAGACGCCGCTCACGGCGACCACCACGATCCAGGTCTTGAACGGGTTGAGGTGGAAGCGCGTGAAGTCGCGGTCGGGCACGATCGGCAGGATCACGACCGACAAGACGAGGAACTTCGCGACCGTGATGATCTCCGTCGAGGCGACGCGCTTCGTGAGCCCTTCGAGCCCTGTCTTGAGTTCGAGCAGCAGCACGGCGAGCACGGCGATCGTCGTCGCGATCCAGTAATGCTCCCGCTGGACGAGCCCGCCGACGACGTAGGTCGCGAGCGCGGACATCTCGGTCGCCAGCCCGGCGGGCGGCTCGGCGGCGAGCTTGCGCTGGTACGAGAGCATCATGAAGCCCCCGACGACGGCGAAGCCGAGTGCCCAGATCGTGAGCTGCGGCGCGGAGAGAAACGCGAGCGCGTAGCTGACGAGCCCGATGAGCGGGAAGGTGCGGACGCCGCCGAAGGCGTGGGCCGGCTCGCGCTGCTTGTGCTCCTCGCGCTCGAGGCCGATGAAGAACGCCAGCGCCAGGGCCAGCGCGAGATCGCGCGCGTCGCGTGGGACGAATCGCAGCAGCTCCTCGAGCATCGCGCGCTCCCCCTTTCCCAGTCCGACCGCGATCAAGCCGAGTGGACACGGAACGAAGCGAGCGAGCGTGCCGCTGCAGCGCGGCCCGCGCGGCTCACGCGCAGCGTCGCAGTGCCAGCACGCGGTGGTGGCCGCCGAGCCCGAACGAGTTGGATCTCGCCGCACGCAGGCCCGAACCGGTGATCACGATTCGCTTCACGGATCTCCCTTTCGAGGGCCTTCGAGTGACGAAATCGACGCCGGCGGCGGTCGAGACGATCCTTCGCGGGCCGGCACGAGCCGGATGCACGTGCGATGCCCTCCTGGGCCGCAGCGACCCTCCGCTTCACCCCACCGTCCGCTGGTCGAGCCATGCACGGCTCGAGCCCTCGCGCAGGTTCCTGCAGCGCTTCGTCGGCCCATCGCCGACCGTCGACTCACCGGCGCGAAGCGTCGGCACCGCACGCCGTCGCGTGATCGTCGGCCAACGATGGTGTCTGCGATGGCGTCGAGCATCACCTCGGGAGCTTCTCAGCGCCAACGCGCGGCGTCGCTACCGCGTGATCGCGCCGTACTCCGATCGCCAATCGCCGACTCGGGTGCCAGGGCGCAGTAGGCGACGAGGGGCTCGGAGGGGCGAAGTCCGTCGAGGAGCTCGCTCGCTTCGCCTGCTTCACGTTCGTGCACGTCGCGCGCGTAGGTCGCAGCGAGCGGGCAGCGTGGAGATGCCCTCGGCTGGCACGGCGCCCGCGCGCGCGAGGCGTCGGCGCAGGGCCCGGCGGCGCTCTCGAGGCGGCCGAAGGGAGGCCCTCGGTCGGGATGGCCGCGCCGGCGGCCCCGCGCTTCGCCGCTCGCGCCCGCGTTGGAGGCGTTGGACGCGATGGACGCGATGGACGCGGTGGACGCGCTCGAGCGGCGCGGCGATCGTTCGAGCTTCCATCGCGCGATCGGCGCGCGTGCGCCGGGACCGGGAGCTCCATGGAGACGCTCACGCTACGGACGCTCGAGGCGGCCCGTCGATTTCCGCTGGAGCCCGCCGAGGAGCCGCGGCGACGGCGCGTCGACGGCGGCGCGTGCGCCATCGACGGCACGCCGCTCGTCCCCGTGCTGATCACGACCTTCGGCGCGGCGGGCGATCCTTCCGTGTGGCGCGCGTACCCGCTCGCGGTCGAGGCGTTCCGCTGCGCGCGGGGCGATCACTTCGAGTACGCCTTCCTCGCGCCCGAAGAGGTGCAGCAGCTGCAAGCCGAGTCGATCGCGGCCGCGCGTGGCGGCGATCTGGACGGCGCCGAATTCCGGCTGCGACGCGTCGTCGCCTCGTGGACGGGCTACGCGCCCGCCCGCGTGAACCTCGCCTCGGTGTACCTCGATCGCGTGCGCGTCGCGCAGCGGCAGCAGGCGCCCGCGGCGGAGATCCAGCGGCTGGTCGACGTCGCCGCGCAGCAGCTCGAGCGGGCGCTCGCCTGCGCGCCGCCCGCGCCGCCCGAAGCCTCCGTGATGCTCGCGTCGATCTACGTGCGCCGCGGGCGCGCGCGAGAGGCGCGGGCGCTGCTCGAGGCGCTGTTCGAAGGCGCGGGGCCGCCCGACGCGATCGCCGATCGCGCGACCGAGCTGCTCGACGAGCTCGACGCGCTCGACGATCGCGCGCGTCCGGCGCCCTCGGCCTCGCCGCCGCCGCCCGCCTCGATCGCGCACCCGTACCTGAGGCTCGCGCTCCCCGCCGGGTGGACGCGCGCCGAGGACGACGAGGGCTACTTCGCGCTCTTCGACGGGCCCGATCACGAGCTGGTGAACGTGGTCGTGCAGGAGCTCCCCGCGCCGTGCGACGTCGAGGGCCACCTCGCGCGCGTGCTGGCCGCGCACGAGCAGACGGTGCGCCGCAACTACCCGCGCTGCGACGCGGGCCCGCCGATCGCCTTCGCCGCGCCGCCGGGGCTCCGCGAGCTGCGCCGGCGCTTTCGCGTGGAGGGGAACGGCCCGTCGTGGACGGTGTTCACGCGCTACGTGCTCTCCGAGCAGCCCGTGATGCTCCGCGACGGGCGGCGCGTGCACCCGTACGTGCAGATCACGCACTACGGCGCGGCGATGCTCCCGAGCAAGGAGCTGCTCGACGCGCTCGGCGGCGCGGTCGTCGTGCCGGTGCTGTTCGAGGGGCCCAGCGGGGGATCCGACGCGCTGATCCCCTATCTCATCGGCGACGAGCACCTGGCGCGTCGTGACGCCGCGCTGCGAGCGCAGGGCGCTGCACCCGAAGGGGCGCGGGGCCTATTGCCGTTGGCGCGCGGCGCCTTTCTCACGGTGGCGGTCGATCGGCCCGAGGGCGCGCAGCCGCTCTTCGGCGCCGATCTCGCCGCGCTCGGCGGGCTCGATCTCGCGCACGCGCTCGCGCGTGCCAAGCCGGCGCTCGAGGCACGGCTCGGGCGCGCCGAGCTGCCGCTGCGACTGCACGCGACCACGCCGTTCGCCATCCCTCCCGTCTGGCGCGAGGGGCTGCACGCCATCGTGCAGGGGACCGCCACGGCGCAGATCCTGGTGGTGGGCCCGAGCTGGATGGCGGCCGCCGCGGCCACCACCGGTGCGCTGTTCCGGCGAGCCTCCGAGCTGCTCGGCACGCGGGCGCTGCGCGCGCTGATCCCGCACCGCGATCGCGCGTTCGTGTTCGCCGCCGCGCCCGACCCGCGCGCCGACGAGGCGCTCGTGCGCGGCATCCTCCGCGCAGAGGCCGACGGCGAGCGGCGCCTCTCCGACGCGCTCTTCGTGCTCGATCCCGACGGCCTCTCGCCGCTCGGCCCCGACGCGCTGCAGTGGACCGTGCTCGCTGCGCGCAAGGCGGCGACGCGCGCCGAGATCGAGGCCCGGCTCCCGGCCGACGCCGAGGCGCGGTGGGTCACCGGGCAGCCCGGCACGCGCGACGAGCTGCGCTTCGCCCACCGGCGCGCCCCGCCGTTCAGCGTGCGCTACCAGTTCGACGGCGACGCGCTCTTCGGCGTGGTGATCTTCGCCGCCGTGCGTGGCGACTTCGAGCGCCTGCGCGAGCTCGACGCGGCGCTGCGCGAGGCGCTGCCCGACTGCGATCTGCGCATGACGGGGAACGTGCCCTACTCGCTCGAGCGCGCGCGCCCGATCGTCGAGCACGCGCTCTCGCAGCGGCTCCCCACCGGCACACCGATCGAGGTGACCCTCCCCGGCCTCGGCTGGATGTTCGGAAAGGTGTTCGGCGCGACCGAGCACGGTGAGCCGGGCGGGCGGGTGTACGGCTTCGAGCTGCGGTACAAGCCGGGGGACCTCGGCGCTCAGGCGCGGTGAGAGCGACGAGCGGTTGATCCTCGCGAGGAAATCCGCGCATGTCGTCCCCCTTGGTGCCTCGCAACGCGAACCTCGCCCCCCGCGCTGCGCTCCTGGGGCTGACCGCCCTGCTCGTGGCGGCGCTCCAGCTGCTCCGCCTGCCGGCCGCGTTCCTCCTCGGCGCGATGGGCGCCGCGATGATCGTCGTCGGCCGCGGCGCGACGCTGCGCCTCCCCGAGCCGGCGTTCGCGCTCGCGCAGGCGGTCGTCGGCTGCCTTGTCGCGCGCAACTTCACGCCGGCGCTCTTCCACACGGTCTTCGCGCGCGCCGGGCTCTTCGCCGGCGCGACGCTCTCCGTGCTCCTCGTCGCGACGGCGATGGGCCTCGCGCTCGCGCGCACGAGGCTGCTGCCCGGGAGCACGGCCCTGTGGGGGATGTTCCCGGGCGGGGCGACGGTCATGGTGGTGCTCTCCGGCTCGTTCGGCGGCGACATGCGCCTCGTGGCGGTCATGCAGTACCTACGCGTCGTCGTCGCGGCCGCCGCGGCCTCGATCGTCGCGCGCGCGGCCGGGCTCTCGGGCGGCGCTGCGCAGAGCCAGCCGTGGCTCGCGCCGGTCGCGTCGCTCTCGTTCGCGGCGCTGGTGGCGATCATCCTGTTCTCCGGGCTCGTCGTGCCGCGGCTCCCGGTGCGCATGCCGGCCGGCTCGCTGCTCGTGCCGATGGTGGTCGCGACGGTCCTGCAGGACGTCGGGCTCCTGCGCGTCGAGCTGCCGCGGCTCCTGCTCGTCGCGAGCTACGTCGTCGTCGGCTGGGCGGTGGGGCTGAGGTTCACGCGCGAGGCGCTCGCGAGCGCGCGGCGCAGCCTGCCGCAGATCGTCGCGGCGATCGTCGCGCTCGTGGCGGCGTGCGCCGGCATCGGGTGGGCGCTCGCGCGGATCGCCCACATCGACCTGCTCACCGCCTACCTCGCGACGAGCCCGGGCGGCGCCGACTCGATCGCGATCATCGCCGCCGGCACGCCCATCGACGTCGCCTTCGTCATGGCGACGCAGCTGGCGCGCGTGGTCAGCGTCCTGGTGCTCGGGCCTCAGCTCGCCAAGCGGGCGGCGAGGTTCGCGCCGTCCGTCCCCGAGATCCCCGAGATCCCCGAGATCGAAGGAGAGTGATGGTCATGAACCCGATCGATCCCGCTTCGAGCGCGCTCCTGGTGATGGACTACCAGCCCGCCATCCTGGGCCGGGTCGGCGAACCCGAGGCGCTGCTCGATCGCGCCGTCCGCGCGATCGATCTCGCGCGCGGCGCCGGCCTCCACGTCGGCCACGTGCGCGTCGCCTTCGAGCCGGCCGACCTCGCCGAGGTCCCCGCGACCAACGCGGCGTTCTCCCGCATCGCCGCGTCGATGCCCGCCGACGCGGCGCACACCCAATTCCACGCGCGCGTCGCGCCCCGCGCCGGCGACCTCGTCGTGCGCAAGACGCGCGTCAGCGCCTTCTCCACGACGGATCTCGACGCGCAGCTCCGCGCGCGCAAGGTGACGACGCTGGTGCTCGCGGGCCTCTCGACGAGCGGCGTCGTGCTCTCGACGGTCTGCGACGGCGCCGACCGCGACTACCGCCTGATCGTGCTCTCCGACGGCTGCGCGGACACCGACGAGGCGGTGCACCGCGTGCTCCTGACGAAGGTGCTCGTGCGCCGCGCCGAGGTCATCACCATCGACGAGCTCGCGACGCGGCTCGGCTGAGCGCCGCGTCCGCGCCCCTCGCCGTCGAACCCCCGCCTCACAGCTCGTGCGGCATCAGGTCCCGCGGGCTGCGGAAATTCTGCAGCGGCGAGTAGTTGAAGAAGTTGCTCACGCGCGAGGTGTAGAGGCACGCGTACTCCTCCACCTGGTCGCCGAAGCCGGAGGTCTCGACCCCCTCTTTGAGCAGCGAGCCCCAATAGGGATGGAACTGCCGATCGATCGACCCCTCGATCTCGCGCGACTCGGCCTCGACCTCGCGCAGCAGCGTGCGCACGCGCTCGACGGCGCGCTTGGTCCGCTGCCGCTCGGCCTCGAGCTCGGCGAGGTTGCGGCCGTTCTGGGCGCTGGCGTTGGCGCTGGCGTTCGCGCCCGCGCCCGAGCTCGCGCCCGCGAGCGCGTGGCCGCCGTGGCCGTTGCTGCCGTTGTTGCCGTTGCTCGCGCTCATGGCCTTGCGGCCGTTGCCGGCGACGACCTCGATGTGGCGCTGCACGTCTTTGAAGCGCGTCTGGTGGTAGCGCAGCTCGTCCTCGAGGCGCGCGCGTCGCTCCTCCAGCTCCTCGGCCTGGGCGAGCGCCGCGGAGCACGTCTCGTGCGCGGCGACCTCCGTGTCGAGCTCCTGGATGATCATCGCCGTGCGCCACGCCGACTCCTTCTTCGAGCGGAGGATGTCGCCGTAGATGTGATCGCCGACGTAGAGCACGCGGTCGCCGGTCACGCCGAGCATGCGCTCGAGATCGTGGAGGTTGCCCCCTTCGTAGATGCGCCCGCGCTCGAGCGTCTGCGCGGGGCGCATGGGGCTGTCGTCGTCCTCGTCGCGCACGCGCTCCATGATCGGGCGGTGCTCCTGGAAGAACGTCGGCTTGCCCGCCGCCACGATCACGAGATCGAAGTAGTGGCGCCAGGTCGGGTACTCGGGGCTCGCCGCGCCGAGCAGGTAGCTCATCACCATGTCGGTGTACGGCCGGCGCGAGTTGGTCAGCAGGAAGACCCGCTTGCCCGCGCTGCGCAGCTTGTGGAGCGTCGGCGCGAGCTCGGGATCGCGCCGGATGTAGCGGGGCAGATCGGCGGCGACCGCCGCGTAGACGGTGCCGTCGCGGTGCGCCTCGTCGATGCACTCGCGGATGTCGGCGAACAGCTTCGCGTGATCGACGGTGAGCCCGCGCTGATCGAACGCGTCGATCGCGCCCGCGTACACGGCCGCCTCGCTGAGCGCGTAGAGCGTGTCGATGAAGTGGTAGCGCGAGGTCGGCGCGCGCAGCTTCGTCTGGTGGTAGACGCTGCGCATCTCGTCTTTGCCGAGCTGGCGGAAGCCGCGATACGCCTTCCCGGCCGCCTTGTAGCGGTCCATCTTCACGACGTTGCCGAACTTCTTGTCGATCAGCAGGCCGCGGATCGCGAAGCGCGTGTCGTAGGGGATGGTCGTGATCCAGTCGGGGTAGCCGCGCTTCAGCAGGCGCGCCGCCGTCACGTCGATGGAGAGGCGGTCCATCTCCTCCTGGTCGTAGATCGCCAGGGTGTAGTCCATGTCGAAGCCGACCCAGTCGATCTGGGCCATCGACAGGTTGCGGTTGACGTAGACGCGCCGGTTGCGCGGCAGACCGGCGACGGATGGGCGAGGTGCGACCCCCTCCAGCGGGAGGGGAAGCTGCTCCGGCATGTCCTCGGAAGCCTAGCATTTTCTCCGCGCGCCCCGCCGCTCGACGGCCGCGGTCGGGGCCCGCTCGACCGAGGAGCGCGTCGGCCCGTACGCTCCAAGGATGCGTCAGCGCGCCCAGGCCCTGCTCCTCACCGTCGCCACCGTCCTCGCGCCCGCAGCCCTCGGCGCGCTCGTGAACTGCGGGGGCGCCACGACGCCGCCCGGCACCGCAGGCGCGGGGACGCCGAGCTCGCCGACCTCGCCCGCCTCGCCGAGCTCCGGTGCGAGCGCGGCGTCCGCTGCGGGAACGGCGAGCGCGGCCGCCAGCAGCGGCGCGGCCGACGAGACCTGGACCGAGGAGGTCTCCGGCCCCGCGGCGCCGAACGGCAAGGCGAGCGGCGTGCGCGAGTACTTCCTCGACGTCACCAAGACCACCGGCCCGAAGGCGGGCTTCCAGGGGCCGACGAGCAAGCGCTACCTGCGCGTGATCGTGCGCTTCCCCGTCCCCAAGGTGACCCCCGAGGGGGCGCGCGAGCCGCACGTCGTCAACCAGCTCGTGTGGAAGGTCCGCAAGGAGATCGCCCAGTGCTTCTACAAGGGGCCGGGCAAGGACCTGATCGACGAGCACGTGATGATCGCCTCGCTCGACGTCTCCAAGAAGGGCGTGGTGACCGGCGGCGCGCTGGAGTCCGCCGACGATCCGATCAAGGCCGACGCGGGCTTCGTCGACTGCGTGATGGCGAACGTGAAGGGGCTCGAGTTCGTCCCCGCCGGCGACGACGTGAAGATCCGCTTCAAGCTGAAGCTGAAGACCATCGACGCGGCGGGTCAGAAGGACTTCACGCCGCCGCCCGAGGACAAGAAGTGATCGAGGCGCGGGGGGTCGGCGGAGCGGTCCGAGACGCGGTCGGGGCCAGTTCGACGCGTCGGTCGGCGCGCCGACCGCGCGCGTCACGTCGAGGCGACACGTCGCGCGCAGGTGACCGCCGCTCGCCCCACATGAAGGGCGATTCGCCGGAAAAATCGCATCGCACGGTTCGTGCTATTCCCAGATCCAATGGTGAAGACCTCTTGGATTCTCTTCGCGTGCGTCGGCGTGGGCATCTCGGTCGGCGTCGGCGCGTGCGGCGGTAGCAGCGACTCCGGCAGCACCCCCGGCAACGACGCCGGCACCACCGACACCGGCAGCGGCGACGACTCCGGCTTCGATCTCGAGGGCGGGCCCACCGGCACCGTCGACTCGATCGCCATCTCGCCCGCGACCGCGACGATCACCGCGCTCAACGGCGCGACGCCGAGCCAGGCCTTCACCGTCAAGGGACACCTCCCCGACGGCACGTGGATCGATCTCGGCGGCGCGCCCGCCTGGGCGTCGGATCACCCGTCGGTCGGCGCGCTCAGCGGCGGCACGTTCACCGCGAGCGGCATGGTCGGCGGGCTCGTCGGCGTGACCGCGACGTACAAGGGCATGAGCGCGAGCGCGAAGCTCACCGTGAAGCTCGCGTACTCCAAGGACGCGACCGGCGGCCTCGACGATCCGACGATGGCGACGCTGCGCGCGGCCTCGACGCCCGACACGACGACCAAGTGGGCCTATCCCTACGACGACACCGTCTGGCCGCGCGGCCTCCCCGGCCCGACGCTGCAGTGGAACGGCGCGGGCACCGGCGTCGTCTACTACCGCTTCGATCTCAAGAGCGATCTGTTCGACTACGAGGTCTTCGACCACGCGCCGGCCGGGCAGTACGACTTCCCCGCCGACATCTGGAACAAGTTCGTCGAGACCACGAGCGGCAAGGCGACGCTCACGGTGACGAAGCTCTCGGGCGCGAGCGCGACGCTCGTCACGCAGCTGAGCTGGACGGTCGCCCCCGGATCGATGCGCGGCACCATCTACTACTGGAGCAACCGCCAGGGGCGCGTGCTGCGCATCAAGCCGGGCGCCGCGAACCCCGACGACTTCAGCGCGGCCTCGCTCCCGGCGTCGGTGATGTCGGGGGGCACCAACTACACGTGCACGATGACCTGCCACTCCGTCTCCGCCGACGGCAGCACCCTGGTGAGCGGCGGCGACGTCTTCGGCGGCAGCTACGATCTGAAGACGAACAAGCCGCGTTACAACATCGGCGGTAGCCCCGGGAGCACGGCGCGGCTCTGGAACACGCCGGCGCTCACGCCCGACGGCCAGTACATGTTCAAGAACGGCGAGAGCTTCGCCGGCGTGGCGAACGGCGGCGACGGGCTGTTCAAGACGTCCGACGGCACGCACCTCGCGGGGAGCGGGCTCGACGGCGTCAAGGGGTGGCACCCGGCCTTCACGCCCGACGGCAGCTTCCTCGTCTACGCCGACTACGCGGCGGGCGTGCCCGCCTCCAAGCTCATGAGCGTCGGCTTCGACCGCGCGAGCGTGAAGGCGACCGGCACGCCGGTGAAGATCACCGACGCGGCGGCGGTCGCGGGCTTGCCGGTCCTCGCGTATCCGAGCGGCACGCCCGACGGCAAGTGGGTCGTCTATCAGCGCGCGACCGGCGGCGCCGCGATCGCCGGCGTGACGGGCGGCAGCGACACCTACGACACGCGCGGCCACTGCGTCGGCGGCGAGCCGCTCTGCCGCTACGACAACAAGGCCGATCTCTACCTCGCGAGCACCAGCGGCGGCGGCGAGATCGCGCTCGCGAAGGCCAACGGCACGGCCTACCCGTTCGCCGCGGGCGATCGCGATCGGCAGCAGAACTACGAGCCGACGATCGCGCCCATCTCGGCCGGCGGCTACTTCTGGGTCGTGTTCACCACGCGCCGCACCTACGGCAACCTGCAGACCGCGGGGCTGCCCGAGGTGAAGCAGCTCTGGGTCGCCGCCATCGAGCAGAACCCGGCGCCCGGCAAGGATCCGAGCCACGCGGCGTTCCGCCTCCCCGGCCAGGAGCTGCAGTTCAGCAACCCCGACGGCAGCAAGACCAACTCGCTCAACATGCGCGGGTTCTGGGCCCTCGATCCGTGCCACTCCGACGGCACGACCTGCGGCACCGGCTCGGAGTGCTGCGGCGGCTACTGCGAGGTGGCGAGCGGCGCGAGCACCGGGATGTGTGCGTCGACCAAGCCGGCCTGCTCGGCCGACGGCGACAAGTGCGACACCACCGCCGACTGCTGCGGCAAGGACACCGGCACGACCTGCATCGGCCACGTCTGCTCGGTGGCGCCGCCGAGCTGAGCGGTCGAGCGCGAAGGCAGCAGGCTCGCCGCGGAGACGCGGACGAGCCTGCTCACGTTTCGCGGGCTCCGCTCACTTGCCGTCGCCGGTCACGATTCCGCCGCCGCTCGGCATCGTGCTCGGGATCGGCTGCGCGCCGCCGAGCACGCGCGTCTCGCCGGCGCCGTCCAAGAGCAGGCCGGAGGCCATCGCCTCGGCCGACGCCTGGGTCGCGTCGGAGGCACCGTCGCTGCTTGCCGCGGCCGCGGGCGACCTCGCTTCGGGCTTGGAGCTGCCGCACGCGAGCACGAGGGTGAGCGAAGCCGCGACGAGGAGCAGGGAGCGCATCGCGAGATCGTGCCGGGGCGCCCGGGTGATTGCACGCGCATTCTCTCCGACGATGCGGCGCTGTTCGACGGCGCGACCGAGAGACGCGAAGCCCTCACGCGCTCGTCGCGCTCGTCACGCGCGAGGCCACGACGTCGCTGCTAGGCTGCGTGGGTGCAGGTCAAGGCGCAGGGGCTGCTCAACGCGGCGAAGTACGTCGAGGAAGCGTACGGGCAGCCGGCGTTGCGCGACGTGCTGCGCGGCTGCTCGGACGCGCTGCGCGAACGCTACGTCGCAGCGATCGCCATCGAGTGGCACCCGGTCGAGGAGCTCGTCGAATTCCTCTACGTCGCCGATCGGTCGCTCGGCCGCGGCGACGGGCGCATCGCCGAGGAGATCGGCGCCTCGGGCGCGCGCGCGAACATGAAGGGGACGATGACGCGCGTCGCCTTCTACGTCTCGAAGCCGGAGTTCCTCCTGCAGCGCGTCTCCGGGCTCTGGCGCCAGTTCAACGACGAGGGCTCGATGGCGCTGCTCGGCGTCACCGAGCGCTCGGCGTCGATCGAGGTGCGCGACATCCAGCGCACCTACCCGCTCTTCTGCGCCACCATCACCGGCTGGGGGCGCGAGATCGTCGCGGCGTTCGGCGGCGTCGCGCCCCAGGCGAGGCACGTCGAGTGTCGCGCCCGCGGCGGCGCGCGCTGCGTGTGGGACGTCCGCTGGTCGGGCGTGCGCAAGGGGAGCGCGGGCGGGTAGTCCGCGCCCGCGGCCCAAGGCGCGCCGAGGACGCGTGTCGAACGGCCCATGCCGCCGCGAAAGA
>CAIXWQ010000318.1 GCA_903923175.1 uncultured delta proteobacterium
CCTGCACCACCGCCAAGTGCGGCGACGGCTTCGTGCAGGGCACGGAGCAGTGCGACGACGGCAACACCAGCAACACCGACGGCTGCACCAACGCCTGCACCACCGCCAAGTGCGGCGACGGCTTCGTGCAGGGCACCGAGCAGTGCGACGACGGCAACACGAACAACGCCGACGGGTGCACCAACGCCTGCAAGATCCCGAACTGCGGCGACGGCATCGTGCAGGGGACCGAGCAGTGCGACGACGGCAATACGAGCAACACCGACGGCTGCACCAACGCGTGCAAGACCGCCGCGTGCGGCGACGGCTTCGTGCAGGGGACCGAGCAGTGCGACGACGGCAACGCCGTCGACACCGACGCCTGCACCAACGCCTGCACGCTGCCGAAGTGCGGCGACGGCGTCGTGCAGGGGACCGAGCAGTGCGACGACGGCAACACGGTCGCCACCGACGGCTGCACCAACACCTGCACGCTGCCGAAGTGCGGCGACGGCGTGGTGCAGGCCTCCGAGCAGTGCGACGACGGCAACGCCATCAACACCGACGGCTGCACCAACACCTGCACGCTGCCGAAGTGCGGCGACGGGATCGTGCAGGCGGGCGAGCAGTGCGACGACGCCAACGGCGTCAACGGCGACGCCTGCACCAACGCGTGCACCAGGGCGGTCTGCGGCGACGGCGTCACCCAGGCGGGCGTCGAGGAGTGCGACGACGGCAACCTGAGCGACACCGACGCGTGCCTCGGGACGTGCAAGCTCGCGACCTGCGGCGACGGCTTCGTCCACGCCGGGGTCGAGGGGTGCGACGACGGCAACAAGATCGACGGCGACGGCTGCACCAACGCGTGCAAGGTCCCCGGCTGCGGCGACGGCGTGAAGCAGGCGGGCGAGCAGTGCGACGACGGCAACGCCGACAACACCGACGGTTGCCTCAACACCTGCGTGACGCCCACCTGCGGCGACGGCTTCGTGCGCGCCGGCGTCGAGGACTGCGACGACGGCAACATCGACAACACCGACGGCTGCCTCTCGACGTGCAAGGTCGCGTCGTGCGGCGACGGCTTCACGCACGACGGCGTCGAGGAGTGCGACGACGGCAACACGGTCAACACCGACGCGTGCCTCAGCTGCAAGAAGGCGACGTGCGGCGACGGCGTGATCGAGCTCGGGGTCGAGCAGTGCGACGACGGCAACAAGGTCGACGGCGACGGCTGCAGCAGCGTCTGCAAGTCGACCTCGTCGGCGACCTGCGGCGACGGCAAGAAGGATCCCGGCGAGGCCTGCGACGACGGCAACGCGAGCAACGTCGACGACTGCGTCGGCAGCTGCAAGCTCGCGAGCTGCGGCGACGGCTTCGTGCATGCCGGCGTCGAGGAGTGCGACGACGGCAACGGCGTCTCGGGCGACGGCTGCTCGCCGCAGTGCATGCTCGAGACCCCCGCGCCGACCGATACGCCGGCGAGCGCGAGCTCGGGCGGCTGCAGCTGCCGCGTGACCGGCGAGCCCCAGGCGCCCCCGGCGACCTGGCTCCTCGTCGCCGCGCTGGCGATCGGGCTCGGCGCCCGCAGGTCGTCGCGCCGGCGCTGAGCGAGCGTCGCGCACACGCCCTCGAAGGCGCGGCCCGTGAGCCCCCGGAGAGTCCCGGCGGAGCACGGGCCGTCGCCCTCGACGGCTACTGCACCTCGAGCTCGCGCGTCGTCCAGGCGACGCCGCCGCGCGCGTCGCGGAGCACGACCCAGAAGTGCACGGGGCCCGCGGAGACGGGGGCCATCCAGGCGTTCGACAGCGTCGTCGCGCCGTCGCCCTCCGCGCGTTCGTCGGCGCCGGCGTGATCGACCGCGAACGAGCCCGCGCTCGCGAACCACGAGACGCGCATCCACTCGCGCTTCGTCGTCAGCGTCTGGCTCGGGCGATCGAAGTACACGTACGTCTCGGCGTCCTCGGCGCGCCACGCGACGGCGATCTCGAGCGCCGCCGCGCGCGCGACGGCGCCCCCCTCGGCGACGACCGCGCCCTCGCGTGACAGCACGACGCTCGGGCTCGCCGGATTGAGGTTCGCCACGTACGTGCGCGCGAAGGTGCGCGCGAGCTCGACGGGCGCGTCGCCGAGCGAGCAGCCCACGCGCTCGAGCTGGAACGCGGCGTCCGCGCCCCGCGTGTCCGACGTGCCCGGCGCGCCGAGCGAGGCGCGGATCGGCACGTAGTAGCCGCCGGTCGGATCCGGATCGCGCGGCCGGTAGCCGCCGGGCGGCGGCTCGGGTCCGAAGAGCGAGCACGCGTCGGCGGGGAGCGCGAGCGTCGCGACGTCGCCGGCGTCGCCTGGGTCGCTCCCGGGCTCGACGCCGTCGTCGCCGAGGCAGGCCGCGGCCACGATCGACGGCTCGGCCAGCGGCTTGGGCGTCACGCAGGTCGCCCAGCGGAGCGTCGTGATCGCGCTCCCGTCCGGAGAGGCGACGAGCGCCGTGTAGGTGACCGTGTCGCCGGGGCGCGCCTCGGCGGGCTCTCCCCGGACCGCGAGGATCCTCGGCGCCTCGACGAGCGAGTCGCGCTCGCCGAGGTCGGGGCGACAGCCGCCCGCCCACACGCAGAGCGCGCCGAGCGCGCCGAGCGCAGACCTCGCGGCGCGGGTGCGGCGGATCACAGCTCCACCTTCGCCCCGGCCAGCGCGACCGTCGGCAGGCCGGTGACGTAGGCGTGGCTCGCGAAGCTCGGGGCGTACGCGATCGCCTCCGCGTTGCGGTGGAACGTCGCGTCGAGCACGTCGAGCGAGAGCACGAGCCGCGCCCGCTCGGAGAGCGAGAACGCGCGCTCGACGCGCAGATCGAGCGCGTAGAACGCGGGCAGCCGCGCCGCGTTCTGGGCGCCGAAGATCGGCTCGGCGCGATCGCCGCGCAGATCGCGGTAGGCCGCGACGACCGCGGTCTGCGGCAGGCCGCTCGTGTAGCGGAAGCGCGCGCCGAGGGTCCACTCGCCGAGCTGCTGGCTCGCGACGACGGCGAGCACGTGCGGCTGATCGCCGTCGAAGAGCCGGTAGCTCGGATCGCCGACGTAGCGCCGCTCGCTGCGCGAGAGCGTGTACGAGATCCAGCCGAACAGCCCGCGCGAGAGCTTCTTGCGCACCAGCAGCTCGAGGCCGTAGGCGCGCCCCTCGCCGTCCTGCACGAGCGCGGTGGCGAGCCTCGGCGTCGCCGCGCGCGTGCGCACGGGGAGGTTCGAGAGCCGCTTGTAGAAGCCGACCGCGTCGATCGAGAGGCCGGCCTCCGGGGAGAGCGGCGTGATCGAGGCGACCGCGGTCGCGTGCAGCGCGCTCGACGAGATCAGCGCCGGGGTGCCGAAGACGGCGCTCAGGTCCTGCGGCGTGGGCGGCTGGTGGTAGCGCCCGAGGCTCGCGCCGAGCGAGACGCGCGAGCTCACGCGCAGCCGCGCGGCGACGCGCGGATCGAGCGCGACGTCGACGCGATCGGAGCCGACCGGCGGCGTGAGCCCGCGCTGCGGCAGCAGCCGGCTGGTCTCGATCAGGCTCGCCTCGACGCGCACGCCGGGCGTGACCGTCAGCGGCCCGAGGTCGACCTGCGCCTCGAGCCACGGCGCGAGGCCCAGCACGTGGGTGCTCCAGGCGTCGGTCGCGACGTCGCCGCCGGGCGGGCGGCCGAAGTAGGTCAGGTCGCCCTCGCGCCCCGGGATCGTGAGCGAGCCGGTGCGCCCGAGCGTCGCGCGCGTGCCGAGCGCGTCGAGCCCGAGGGCGAGCGTGATCGAGCGCGCGAGCGGCGCGCGGTACGAGGCGCGCATCCCGTACACGAGCGATCGCGCCTCCACGCTCGCCGGGACGTCGCCGAACGAGGCCGCGTAGAGGTCCTCGTCGGAGCCCACGAACGGCGTGGCCTCGACCTCCGCGCCGTCGTCGAGCACGCGGCGATAGCGGGCGTACGCGCGCTGGAAGCCGCGCGTCGTCGTCTCCGCGCGCACCGCCGAGGGGTCGCCCGACGGCAGCGCGCGACGGGCCTCGTCGCGCGCGCCGAGGAGCACGAGCGACAGCTCCTCGCGCGCGCGCAGCGAGAAGGTCGCCTTCGCCTGCCAGTCGCGATAGCGCGGGATCACCACGTAGTCGCCGACGTCCCGATCGGTGACGAGCGGCAAGACGCGATCGAAATAGCCGTAGCGACCGCCGACCGCGACGGCGTGCGCCCCGGAGGTCACCGAGGCGACCGCGTGCGCGTCGAGCGGATCCAGGCCGAGCGCGCCGTGATTCGCCTCGAGATCGAGCGGCTTCGTCTTCACGCGCAGCGCGCCCCCGGTGCCGCGCCCGAGCTCCGGGCCGAAGCCGCCCGGCACCAGCGACACGCTCTGCACGAGCTCGCTCGGCAGCACGGAGCGGAGCGCGCTGCCGTGGAAGAAGTACGGCACCTCGACGCCGTCGACGTACACGCGCGTGTCGCTCGCCGCCGAGCCCCACACGATCAGCGCCCCCGAGTCGAACGCGCCGCGCGTGATCCCCGGCAGCGCCAGCACCGACTTGCCCGCGTCGCCCTGGCTGCCGGCGAGGCGCGCCCCTTCGTCCGCCGAGACGACCGGCGCGCCGGTGCTCGCGCGCGCCGGCGCGCCGCGAACCTCGACGGCTTGCGCGTCCGGAGCCGTCGCCGCGATCGGCTCCTCGGCGTGGGCGGTGCGCGCGCCGAGCGTGCCCAGCGCGGTGAGCGCGGTGAGCGCGCGCGCGAGCGAGCACGCGCGTCTCATGGCACGACGAGCTGCAGCGCGAGCAGCCCCGAGCCCGCCTGGTGCGGCCCGCGCGTGTCGGTGGCGCCGCTCGTCCCGGCCGCCTGCGCCACGACCTCCCCGCGCAGCGAGACGACGACGTGCCAGCGCGCCGCGACCTGCCCGCACAGCGACGGCGTATCGACGCGCACGAGGTACAGGCCGCTCGGCGCGGTCCGCGTCCAGACCACGTCCTCCTGGCGCCGCCCGTCGATCGCGCACCCCGCGTTCGAGTCGAAGTCGAGGTTGCCGCCGTCGAGCGACGCGTCAGGCGCCGCGGGGGTACCGGGCGTGCCGGGTGTCCCGGGCGTCCCGGGTGGCGACGGTCTCCACGAGCTCGGCGCATGGGTCCAGATCTCCGTGCCCGCCGGATCGACGACGTGCAGATCGAGATCGGCCTCCGAGTCCCAGCTCAGCGTGACGACCAGCGTGCCGGTCACGTCGACCCGCACCACCTGGAAGCTCGTGCTCGACGGCGGACCGAAGCGCCCCGCCGCGTCCACCGCCTGCACCCGCAGCGCGTACGGACCGGGCGCGGTCGTCGCGGCGATCGAGACCGGCGCGCGGAAGGTCGGGTAGTCGGGCGCGTCGGCAGCGGGGATGTCCGCGGGAACCAGCCAGTACCCGAGCCCCTCCGCGAGCGAGATCGCGGCCGCCGTCGAGCCTGGCGAGAGCGCGCCCCTCAGCGGGCTGTCGACCACGCCTGCGCGCAGCGTCGTGAGCGACAGATCGACCGAGGCGACGGTCGGCCCGCCCTGATCGCCGGGCGCGTCGGCGCGCACGAACGAGCCCCCCTTCACGCTCAGCGCGGCGTCGCGGCCGGCGTCGGCCCAGCTCCCGTCGCCGCAGGCGCCGAGCAGGCCCGCGGTCGCGAGCAGCACCCGCAGCACGAGCCGCGTACGCCTCGCCAGGAAGCGCGCGCGCATCAGAACACCGCCTCGCCGCGGATGGTGAGCGCGTCGTCCTTGAGCGTGGTGGGCGCGCCGTTGGCGCCGCGGCCGAGCGCGTTGCCGACGTGGTCGAGCTCCACGAGGAAGCGCGTCGGCGGCAGCCGCACGACCAGGGTGTACGCGAGCGTCGAGTAGGTGCGGTCGACCGGCACGACCTGCGTCGGCGCCTGCCGGCGCGCGTCGACGTCCGGGTCGTAGCGGTCGTAGCGCATGCCGAGCTGCAGGTGCGCGCCGAGCTCCTGGTCGAAGCCGATCGACCAGCCGCGCTCGCGCAGATCGCGCCCGGTCGCCACCGGATCGGCGGGCTCGAGGCCGCGATCGAGGTTCTTCGCCCATACGATCTCGCCGCGCAGCTGCAGCCGCCCGACGCGCGGCAGGCGCACGAGCAGGCGGGCGTCGAGGCCGAGGGCGAAGCGTCCGAAGGTCTCCGAGGGGGTCGCGGGCGAGCCCGGGATGAACTGGATCTCGCTCGGATCGACCAGGCCGTTCTGGTTGTCGTCGTGGAACGCGAGCGTGTCCTTCGTGCTGGGCGTGCCCGCGTGAAAGCCCGTGCCGCTCAGCGCCGAGAGCCCCGCGTGCAGCGCCACCGGCGCCGCGATCGGCACCTCGACGCCGACGCGCCCCACCAGATCCTTGCTGTGCGCCGGATCGCGCGCCGGGTACGCGAGCTCGCCGATCGGGTGGCCGTTCACCAGCGCGATCGCCGCGTGCAGGAAGCGCCAGCGCCCCTGCAGCCGCGCGCCGAGATCGAACTCGCCCGGGAAGAACGCGCGCGCGAAGCCGCTCCGCTCGAGGAACGGCCGCGCCGTGTCGAGCTCGGCGACCTCGAAGCCGAACGGCGTGCGCAGCAGCCCCAGCGTCGCCGTCGCGCTCCACTCCCGCGCGTCACCCGCTTCACCCGGCTCTCTCGCACGCGCCGGCCAGCGCAGCGACACCTCGGCGCGAATCGGGCGCACCGTCGGCCCCTTGACCGTGTTGGCGTCGATCTCGAACGCGCCCGTCACGGCGTCGCGCTCGACGTCGGCGCGCAGGTGCCCGCGGCGCAGCACGAACCGCGTCTCGTTCAGCGGCGCGCCGGTCGACGGATCGAGCTCGTCTTGCGAGGACTGCCGATAGGCGACCGCGTCGACGTGCACGAAGCCCGAGACGCGCGTCTGCCAGCCCGCCTCCTCGGCCGACGCGCGCGCGGGCGAGCCCGCGACGAGCGCCAGCGCGAGACCGGCGCTGAGACCAGCGCTCAGGGGGGCGGCGGGAGCGCGCCGTCGGGCAGGAACGGGAGCCCGCTCGGGTGCTTGTCGACGCGCGCGGCGTCGGTGCAGGCGTTGATGATCTCGTAGTGCGTCTTCGGGTTCGTGTAGCACTCGGGCACCGTCTCGGCGGCGTCGATGGCGTCGGGGGCGTCGGACGAGAGCGCATCGGACGAGAGCGCATCGGACGAGAGCGCGTCGGACCCGAGCGTGTCGGAGCCGGCGTCGGCCGGCGTGCCCGAGTCCGCGCCGGTGTCGACGGGCTGCCCGGAGTCGACCGGCGCATCGTGGGGCGCGTCGCTGTCGTTGCTGCAGGCGAGGAGCGCGGCACTCGCGAGCGCCGCGGTGACGAGGAGCGCGAGCGCCGCGCTGCGCAGGGACGGGAGGGTCGAGCGCATCACTGCACCTCGCAGTAGCCGCGGCGGCACTTGCCGGTCCCGCAGGCGGTGTCGGTCGTGCACGCGACGCACGCCGCGGGCGCGGAGCCGGTGGCGTTCGCCTCGTAGTAGCAGCCGCAGGGGTGCGCGGGCGTGTAGAGCGAGAGATCGCCGCCGTCGACGTCGCGCTTCACCCGCATCGCGCAGTCGGGGACGAGCCCCGCGCCGACCACTTGCTTCAGGCCGTCGACGTCGCCGCCGGCGAGGTCGTTGCCGAGCACGAGGTCGATGATGGTCTTCGCGCGCGCGCTCGTCGGCGCGCCCGCCCCGTCTACCTTGGTGAGGTAGACGGTGGGGGCCCAGGGCAGGTAGTGGCCGTCACGGATGTTGCGCCGATCGCGGGCCGTCTGGGTCGAGTCGGGCCAGAAGCCGTGCTTCTGCTGCGGCGCCTGGAAGGCGAGCACCTTCAGCTTGTCGCGGTTCTGATCGTAGATCTCGAGGCCGAGGATCCCGATCGTCTTCTCGGGCGACGTCGAGGTCGACACCTGGGTCACCACGTCGGTCGACGCGGCGAGCTGCTGGCCGAGCCACTTCGCACCGGGGAGCCGGATGGCCGCGGCGAGCGAGAGCAGCGTGCTCTTGGTGGTGGGGCGGATGAAGTAGAAGGCGGGATCGAGCCAGGGCGTCGCCAGCCCGGCCGCGCCGAAGCCGAACGTGAAGTAGGCCTCCTCCGCGGAGATGCCGAGCTGCGTGCTGCCGGGGCTCGGCACCACGAAGCCGTAGCCCTGGATGGGCCCGGTGAACGCGCCGACGCCGGCAGGCGCGGCCGTGCTCGTGCAGCTCGAGACGAAGAGCGCGGAAATCGAGAGGTCGACCGGGAGGCCCGCGGTGGCGTCGACGGCGCACGTCGGCGAGGGCGACGTCGGCGTCCAGGTCGGGCTCTCCGCCGCCGAAGGGACGTACTTCGCGGTGACCTTGAGCGCGTTGCCCGCGTACGCGTCGCTGATGGCCGTGCAAGAGCCGGTGGTGACGTAGACGATCGTCATCGGCGTCGCGCTCGAGGCGCGGAGCTTCTGGCCGAGCGATTTCAGCAGGGGCTCCTGCGTGTCGGCGGACTCGATGACGACGGGGTTCGGGAGGTCGACGCAGTTGCCGGCGCGGGCAGGAGCCGCGGCGACGACCACGACGCCGCCCGCACCGAGGGCGAGGAGGCGCTTGCGCATGGGCGGCGACCTACCAGCGACCTCCACAGGGCGCAACTTGCAACGTTCGGAAACACGTTGTGGGAACGTCGTTACCCGTGACGCTCCGGGGGACGCCTCGGGTCGGGGCGCGTCGGTCGGCGTCTCGGGGGCTCGGGCATCTCGGCGCGGGGCGGCGCGCGCCGGACACGCGGCGCCGCGTCGCGACTGCCGATGCGCATGGCCTCAGCCCTCGGCCGAGGTGTCGCGCGCCTCCGCGAGCTCGACGCCTCGACGGACAAGCGCTCACCGCCCAGCCACGCGCGCGCCCTGCGCGCGGCTCCAAGCTCGACGCCGCGGGGAATCGGCGCGTAGGGGCTACCATCGTGAACGTGAAGCCCGAAGTCGTCTGCCCGAAGTGCCATGCGCGCGTCGCGTTGCGCGCGCTCGACGACGCGCCCACGTGTCCGCAGTGCGGCGTCTTCAAGCCCATCGATCCGCACTATCGTTGGAGGGCGTTCGGTCGCGCCTCCGAGAGCCTGCTCGCGCCGACGAGCGAGCCGAAACCTTGGCGCGCCGCCACCTTGGCGCGCTGCGACCTCGGCGGCGACGCCGCGATCGAGCTGATCGAGGGCGAGGTCTCACGCGACGACGTCGGCCCGGACCTGCCTGCGCCCGAGGTCGTCGCGGCACTCGGCGCCGTCGTGCCGCTCTTGATCGACGCGGCCAAGCTCCGCGAGGTGGGCACGCTGGTCGCCCTCCGCGTCGCGCCCGAGGTCGCCGCGCGGCTCGCCGACGGCACGGCGAACTGGCTCGAGCGTGGCGGCGAGAAGCTCGCGACCATCGTCGACGCGAAGGGCGCGTTCCTCGCCAACGCCAGCTGGGCGCCCGCCACCCTGGGCGCGTTCGGGGCCGCGGCGGCGTGGCAGGCGTTGTCGATCGCGGTCGCGCAGAAGCACCTGCACGACATCAACGTCCGACTCGAGCAGATCGACCGCAAGCTCGACGCGATCCTCAACGAGCTGGCGCAGAAGGCGCAGGACCAGCTGCGCGCCGACGCGCGGAAGCTCCAGGACATCGCGCGGGCCATCACGAAGAAGTCGCCGACGGAGGAGTCGCGCCGAGAGAAGCGGAGCGACGTTCGGAGGCACCTGGACGAGGCGCGCACGCGCCACGAGGAGCTGAGCCGCAAGGTGCTCGCGCACGCGGACACGCTCGAACGGAGCAAGGCCAACTGGCTCGGCCAGACGCTGAACACCGCCGCGAAGAAGTCCATCGAGCACGTGACGGAGTTCCATCAGCGACTGATGAGCGTGTACGGCAACCTCCTCGTGGAGACCGTCGCGCTGCACCTGCTGGTGGCCCTCGGCGAGGACACGGCCTTCACGGAGACGGTCCTCGAGAGCGTCCAGCAAGACCTCGAGAAGACGGACGACCTCGCGCGGCGATACGACACGGGGCTCGCGGTGATCCTCCCCGGGATGACCGGAATCATGCGCGGCGAGGAGGCGGAGGCCAGGGCACGCGGCAGCGTCGCCTTCGCCGAGTGGCAGGCCGTCGAGCGTCACGTCGCCGCGGTCGCGCCGCTCCGGCGGCTGCTCGCCGAGTTCCGGAGCCCGCAGCTGTGCGCCGAGCTCGGGGCCGACCATGCGGTGACGAGCGTCCGGCTCCTGCGCGCGGGGCGGTCGGGCGCGGGGTGAGCGCGATGCGCGCAGCTGCGGCGCGCGGGAGGCGTCGCGCGTCGACTCCGGCGCCCCCCCACGCTTGCCCGCCCCTCCGCCCGGGCGACAATCGATCCATGCGCCTTCGGATCGTGCTCGTGCGCGTGCAGCTCCCGCTGCTCGGCCTGCTCGCGCTGCTCGCGCTGCTCGTACTCCCGCAGTGCACGCCGACGGCGCCCGCCGCGAGACCCCCGCTGCCGACCGTGAGCGTCGCCGCGACGCCGCCCTCGCCGTGTCCGGCCGGCATGGGGTTCATCCCGGGCGGCACGTACACCCCCGCGGCGGCGCTCACGGCGCCGTCGGCGAAGTCGGCGAGCGCCGCGACGACGGTGGCGGGCTACTGCCTGGACCTCACCGAGGTGACGGTGCGCGCGTTCCAGCAGTGCGTGGACGCAGGCCACTGCGCGCGGCCGGATGCGTACGGGGACACCGAGGAGAATCGCTTCTGCAACTATGGCAACCCTCGCCGCGCCGAGCACCCGGTGAACTGCGTCGACTGGACGCAGGCGACCGAGTACTGCGCGTGGTCGGCGAAGCGTCTGCCCACGGACGACGAGTGGGAGTGGGCGGCGCGCAACGGCGATCGCGGCGACACGTACCCTTGGGGCTCGGCGGCGCCCGACGGCACGCAGGCGAACGCGTGCGGCCAGGAGTGCGTGGCGCACTTCAAGGCGAACGGCCTCGGCCCGACGACGGGCATGTACGCGGGCGGCGACGGCTGGCCCGAGACGGCGCCGGTGGGGAGCTATCCGCGGGGCGACAACCGCTGGGGCGTGCACGATCTCGGGGGGAACGTGGTGGAGTGGATCGGGAGTCGGTGGGATCCGACCGAGGCCCCCGACGACGACGCGTACCGGCCACTCCGAGGAGGCTATTGGGGCTCGGACTACGCGGAGGCGCTGGCAGCCTCGCAGCGGACCGCGGAGAGCGCGCAGCGGCGGCAGTGCGCGTTCGGGTTCCGGTGCGCGAGTGCGGTGGAGTAGCAGGCGCGAGCGCCGAGCTCGCAGCCTGCGGGCGGGAGGCGCGCCCCGCATCCCTTCGGGTTCTTGATTCAGGTTCCCTCGCTCGCGCCGTTCATCGATCGATCCCCGACGCGCCCGACGAGCAGAATTCGCGCGACGCCGCGCGGCTCGCGAGCCCGCGCCCGCTTCCCCGACGCACCGACACAGGAGCTCCCACCTCACGAGGTCGATCGCCCCATGCCCATCCAGTCCGTCTCCGCCCGCGACGCCTCGCCGGGCGTCGCAGCAACGTCGAGCGTCGGCGCGAACGCCGCCGTCGGCAGCTCTGGGAACGCCAGGGCCGCCCCCCCGCCCCCGCCCGACGTGGGCCCGGCCACCAAGGTGAAGATCTCCGACGAGGCGCGCGCCCGCCTGCGCGCCGCCGGGGCCGAGCCCGCCGACATCGCGACCACCAACCTCAAGGACTCCGGCGCCGTGTACGCCGCCATCCGAAAGGCGCGCGCCGCGCACTCGGCGCCGCGGCATCACGCCGCGGAGGCCGCTGCGCCCGCGGCCGGCGCGACCACCGCCGCGAAGGCGTAGCGCCCAGGCGCGCGTCTCTCCGCGCGCGGCGAGCACGGCGAGCACGGGATGCTCGAAGCCAGCGGAGTCGGGCGCGCGGCACTACGATGCCCAGGTGTCGCGCGCGCCGATCCCGACCTGGTTCTTCGCGCTGGTCGTCGTCCGTTCGCGCGATCGGTTCCTGCTCGTGCACGAGCGCAAGCACGGCCAGCGCTGGTATCTGCCGGCGGGCCGCGTCGAGGCCGGCGAGTCGCTCTTCGCGGGCGCGGTGCGCGAGACGCTCGAGGAGACGGGGCTCGCCGTCGAGCTCGAGGGGGTGCTGCGCGTGGAGCACCGACTTCGTCAATCTGCTCGAGTTCATCCAGCAAGAAGGCACGCGCGCCGGGCTTTCGATCGTCGGCATCAACCAGCAGAACCAGTGCTCGTACGGGGCGCCGTCGACGACGCTCCTCGCCGGCCCCGACGTGTTCACCGGCACGCTCGCCCAGGCGCTCGCCTTCCGGGCCGGCGCCCCCGCGGCCTTCTTCGGTAAGTACGTCACGGTCGGGCTCACCGTGTGGCGAGTGGTGAACGTGAAGTTCGAGAGCTTCGTGGGGGACGCCGGCGCGCACGCGTTCGACGGCGTCTGGGTGCACGAGGGGCTCGACTTCGACGGCGAGGCGAAGTTCGTCGACGACGTCTGCAACCAGCGGGCGTCGTTCGACGCCGCGCTCGCCGCCTCGACCGCGGGGGCGGCGGTGCGGACGTGGCTCGGCGGCCGGAGCGCGGGCACGGGCTATCGACTCGGCCACGACGCGACGTTCTCGTTCGACGACGGGACGACCGCCAAGGTCACCGACGCGCACTTCGCCGCGGGCGGCCCGTACTACGCGCCCTGCCCGAACTGGCTCGTCTCGCCGTAACCCGCGCGCCTGCCGCTGAGCTGCCCGCGCGGCGGGCGCGCGAACCCTCCGCACCCCACGCCGGCTCTCAGCCTGGCGATGCCCAACGATGCCGCTCACGCCCCCGCCGCGCCCGGTCGCCGCGGCTTCCTGACCGCGCTCGGCGCGTTCGCCGCGCTCGGCGCGTTCGGGGCGCTGGCCGCTTGCGACCGCAACTCCGGCGGCGGCGTCACGGTGGGCGGCTCGGCGGAGTCGAAGAAGGCACCGCTCCTCGCCGCCGCCGACCTGAACGGTCGGCTCGCGGACGTGAAGGCCGGCAAGATCGCCGTGCTGCACGTCGGCCCGCAGATCCTCTGGCAGCGCGAGCGCGTCCCCGGCTCGCGCTGGGTCGGCGAGGCAGGAAAGGGCGAGGGGCTCGCCGCCTTCGAGGCCGCTGTGAAGGCGCTGCCGGCCGAGCTCGAGGTCGTCGCGTACTGCGGCTGCTGCGCCGTCGAGGACTGCCCGAACCTGCGCCCGGCGCGTCGAGCGCTGGCGGAGCGCGCGAAGGGGAGCGTGCTCGATCTGCCGACCAACTTCCGGACCGACTGGATCGACAAGGGGTTCGCGGTAGAGAGAGGGTGACCCCCATGGCGCACCACGATCACGATCACGGACACGCTCCGCACGCGCACGAGAGCCACGCGCAACCCGGCCACGCACACGAGGGCCACGCGCACGGAGACGCACGCGATCCGCTGGGCAACCCGGTCGATCTCGCGCGCTACCTCGAGCGCCTGGAGAGCCCCGAGCGCGCGGAGTGGCAGCGCCCGGACGACGTCGTGGCGGCGCTGAAGCTCCGGCCCGGCGATCGCGTGTGCGACGTCGGCGCGGGGCCTGGCTACTTCACGCTCCGGCTCGCGCGCGCCGTCGGGCCGAGCGGCAAGGTCTTCGCCATCGAGGCGGAGCCGCGCATGGTCGACGTGCTTCACGCGCGGCTCGCGCAGGCCGGCCTCACGAACGTGGAGGCGGTGCTCGCCACCGACGGCGCGGGGCTCCCGCCCGAGCTGGTCGACCGCGTGCTGATCGTGAACGCGTATCACCACTTCGTCGCCGGGGTCGCCTACCTGCGCGCGCTCGCGGGGCTGCTGCGCCCGGGCGGCACGCTCGTCAACGTCGACTTCCACGGCGGCGACCTGCCGATGGGGCCGCCGCCCGAGCTCAAGGTCTCGCGCGAGCGCTTCCTCGAGTGCGCGGAGGCCGCCGGGCTGCGCTTCGTGGGCGAGGAGTCGTTCCTGCCGTACCAGTACTTCGTGTCGCTCGCTCCGGCGTGAGGCGCCCGGCGTGAGGCATGAGGCGTGAGGCGGCGCGATGCCCCACGGCCGAGCGCGACGAGGTCCCCCCCTTCCCTTTCCGCGATCGAGCCTTACCCTACGACGCCATGCGCAAGTCGCCCGCGCC
Source organism: uncultured delta proteobacterium (assembly GCA_903923175.1). Lineage (GTDB taxonomy): Bacteria > Myxococcota_A > Polyangia > Polyangiales > JADJMO01 > CAIXWQ01. The sequence continues at coordinate 14,069 of CAIXWQ010000318.1, forward strand.
GCTGATCGCCGCCGCCGTGAGCGGCGCGCTGTCGGTCGTGCTGGCGTTCTCGCTGTCGGCCACCCACGCAGGCTCGTCCCGCGCGATGGAGGCGACGGTCCGGCTCGGCGCGGTCGCGCACGCGTACTTCGATGCGGCCGCGAGCAAGGGCTCGGATCGGCTCGAGGTCGCGCCGGCCGGGGCCAGCAAGGGCACGCCTCCGGCCGTCGCCGTCGCCCCGCCCGCGCTCCCCGCGGCCGCCACCCTCCCCGAGATCGCGGCTGCGTTCGTCTCCGGCTCGCTCGTCGCCACGGCCGTCGACACGCCCGAGGGGCGCCCCGCGCCGCGCGCGCACCGCGCTCGTGGGCCTCCGCGCGTGGCCCTGCGCAGCTGATCGATCGGCCCCCCGGCGCGCCCTCGTGCGCGCCGACGACAGCCTCCGTGCGTGCGTCCTCCGCGTGACCCTCCGGTCCTCGCGTCGAGTCGCCGCGCACGCGGGGCGCGCAGTCTTCATTGGCCATCTCCCCCGGACGCGCCCGACGCGGCCGGGACGTCGCCGCGGCACCGCCGGCGGAGCGCGCTCCCATGCGCCTCCTCCGATCGAAGGCCCGGCGCGAAAGGTTCGACATGGGCTTCTTCGATCTCTTCCGCTCCACGCCGGCGACCGCTGCGAGCACGGCGACCACGACGACCGCGACGACCGCGACGACCGCGACGACCAAAGCGACCAAGCCGAGCCGCGCCAAGCCCGGCGAGGTCCGCCGCTGGGCCTCGGACCTGAACAAGAACGCGCGCGAGCACGAGCGTCAGGGGGCGATCGAAGCCTTGGCGCGCATCGGGACCGCAGAGGCGGCGGCGGCGCTCTTGAAGCGCTTCAGCTTCGACACGGAGCCGTCGATCACCGATCGCGACGAGAAGGAGAGCGCCTACCGCGCGATCGTGGCGATCGGCGAGGACGCGCTGCCTGCCGTGCGCGCCTACTGCGCGCGCAGCGAGAGCCCGACGTGGTGCGTCCGCGTGCTGCGCGCGGTGCTCGACGAGGAGTCGTACGTCGAGGAGGTGCTGACGCTGCTCGCCCGCTGGGACACCGAGTACGTGCGCAACCCCGATCCGAAGATCCAGCTCCTCTCGGCGTTCGACGACGTGATCGACGAGCGCGTCCGGCCGGCCATCGAGCGCTTCCTCGAGGACGTGCACGAGCCGACGCGGTTCCAGGCGGTCGGCGCGGTGCTCGCGCAGGGCGATCCGGAGGCCGCGCGGCCGCTCGCGCGCGCGCTCGCCCGCGAGGAGGCCCGGCGCACGATCAACCGCATCGCCGAGGGGCTCACGACCCGCGGCTGGCCGGTGCCGGAGCCCGACCGCCCGGTGCTCGCGCGCGCGCTCCCTCCGCGATATCGACTCGATGGTCAGGGGGTCGTGGTCCGCGCGTAGCGATGTCGAGTGGCCGGCTTCGCGCGTCGCGAGTGGCGAGCCGCGCCGGACGCGCCGGTCAGTTCGCCTTGGCGCAGGCCTCGACCTTCCCCATGGCGCACGCCCGCTTCCAGGCCGACTGGGCGGCGGCCGGCCGCTTCTCGCTCGAGTGGATGTTGCCGACCTGGTTGCACGCGTCGACCTGCGCGTGCTCGCAGAGGCGCTCGCAGAGCGGCAGCCTGTCGTCGCTCTGGGCCGAGAGGCAGCGATCGAGGTCGTCGGCGCACCCCGACGCGAGCCCCAGCGCGGGTAACAGCGCGAGCGACAGCGAAACCACTCCGGCTTGGATGGCTCGAACGCGGTGCATGGGGTCCCTCCCGCCCGTGGGCGCCTCGCGCTAGCGAGCATCGCCCATGCCGGCGGGGGGTCGGTCGTCCGGTCCGACCAATTCGCCGGTCGGCGCGCGAACCCGCGCAGGAACTGCCTTCCGCTGCACCGACTGCGGGAGCGCCGTGGGGCTCAGAAGCGCGAGGGCGCGTGACGCGCTCGCTCAGGTCGGGCGGGCGGTGAAGTCGAGCGATCGGAACGGCTTCGACAGCAGCGGGAGCCCGCGCTTGGCGGCGAACCGCGTCGCTTCGGCGTCCAGCCGATGCTCGAACGTGATCCACACCCGCGGGCGATGCGGGCGCGAGAGCGCCGCTTCGAGGATGGGCCGCGCCGCGACGCCGCCGAGATCCCACCCGCAGAGGAGGATGTCGAAGTGGAGCGCCGCCGCGACCTGGAGCGCCTCGTGGGGCGCGGGCGCCTCCACCTCGAACGAGGCGCCCAGCGAGCGCCCGATGGCGTGGGCCAGCTTCGGATCCGTGTCGACCACGACGATTCGCCGCATCGCGCTTCGCTCCTCCTCCGTGCGATCCCCAGCCAACTCGCCTGTCGCCGCGCCGCGCGAGCGCC
>CAIXWQ010000319.1 GCA_903923175.1 uncultured delta proteobacterium
GGCCACCGCCTCCCTGACCACCCCCGCCGTGCTCGCACTCGCGCGTCAGCTGTCCGCCGCCGCGACGTCGCGCAGCGCCTGCAGCGAAAGCGCCAGGCGCGCGTGCGTCGCCCGGTCGCCTCCCGGCATTCGTCAGCCGCAGCGGCGAGACGGCGAATCCTGTCGCCGCGACGCCCGGCGCGCTCCAGCCTCGACCGCGAGGCTGGCTGTTCGTGCGCGTGTCACCCACACCGGTCGCTGGGAGAACGTCGGCGTTCAGGGCGACTCGAACCGAGGCTCGAGACGCTCGTCTCCGCCCTTCCGTGGGCGCTCGATCCCCGAGAGCGAAGCCCTCACGGATTTGGCGGACGCGGCACGAGCCAATTGGCTCCCCCCGCCGGCCGGAGCATGAAGTGAGCGGAGACCGAATGAGCCGCCTTCGCCCCTCGGGTGTCGCACGCATGAACGCCGTGCTGGTCGATGCGTTCGTCCAGTGGCGAACGATTAGGGACGAGGCCCTGCGCCGCTACGCGCTAGCCGAAGGCACCGGTCACGCCCTGCGGATCGGGGCCATCGACGAGGCCTTGTCCGTCCTCGAAGACCTCGCCTACCACGTCACGCGCTTCGCGCTGTTGGGTCGCGACGGTCTCGCGTCGCTTCGCGCGGACCTCGCCGGTCTCCGGCCCTCGGCCGCTGGTCGTCCCGCCTTCGACGACTGGTCCTCGTTCCTGGACGCGCGAGGGCATCTCGCCGTGCGCGACGGGACGACGAACCTGATCCAGGTTGCACTAGCGGAGGAGCCAGCTTCGGCCGTTGCGCGTGCCGCCGAGGCTTGGATCGTACAGTCGGAATCCCCGGGGCCGTGGCTCCGTCGCGTCTCGCCGCCATCGCGCGCTCGCCAGAGCCCGATGCTGAGAACGATCGAAGGCGACGGATCGGTGGTCGAGGCCGTGGCCTTCTCGCTCGACGGCCGTCACCTGTTCTCTGCGAGCGGCGATTCGACTTGCACCTTCCGGATCCACGACTGGCAGACAGGCGAATGCCTGAACGTGGCGACGACGGAGATCATGAAGAGCGCGGTCATCCTGATCCCTGCAACCCGCCGTGCAGTCGTCGACGAGTTCGGTGACCGGCTGTGTCTGGTGAGCATCGACACCGGCGAGATCGGGTGGGAGCTCCCAGGCGAGCCGTTCACCGGAGTCTCGCGGGTGATCGCGGTCGACGCTGGGGGGACGTCAGTCGCCGTGGCATCGGATCGTACGATTCAGGTCTTCGACCTGGCGACAGGCTCGCTCCGCGCAAGCAAGAAGGTTCGTGCTTTCGGCGTCAGTGCGATGGCCTTCGTACCTGGCGGGCGGGCGCTCATCTGGGGAGACGACTACGGTCAGGTGGGGGGCTGGTACCTCGATGGAAGTCGCCTCGTGCGCCCGGTCGACACCTCGGAAGCAGCCGTGACGAGCCTCGTCGTCCACCGGGACGGTCGGCGTGTCCTCGTGGGCTCGGGCGGCGGTGCAGTGTGGCTCGTCGACCTCGAGTCTAGCCTCGCGACGAACGTGTACGACCATGAACTGAGAGTGGACGCGGTCGCGTTCGTCGCGGACGGCGCCCGCGCGGTCTCCGCTGCTCGTGATGGCATCCACTGCGTGTTGGACGTCGCGTCGGAATCCTTGGAAGGGGTCTTGCGTGGCCCAGACATGGCGCTGAGGTTGGCGCTGCACCCCAACGGCCAGGTGTTCGCATCTGGAGCCTACGAGGGCACGCTGCGACTCTGGCGGCTGGACGCGGTCTCGCACGCGGAGGAGAGGGACCACACGGCGGTCCTCGCGGTAGCCCTCGCACCCGATGGGGAGTGGGCCGCCTCCGGAGGCTACGAAGGGGCCATGAGCGTCTGGAACGTCCAGCGCGGCAAGCTCGAGCGCACGGACGGCGGGGACCTCGCATCGGTCACGGCCCTTGCGATGCACCCGCACGGCGATCGCTTCGTCTGGGCGGCAGGCGAGGAACTGGGCCTCTGCGACCGCATGCTCGACGACGAGGTCGGTCCGCGGCTGGTGGTCGACTCAGCTGTGCGCGGGCTGGCTGTCCACGCGGACGGGAGGCACGTCGCGGCTGCGTGCAAGGACAAGCGCGTCCGGATCCTCGA
>CAIXWQ010000320.1 GCA_903923175.1 uncultured delta proteobacterium
AGCTCGCCTTCTCGCCTTCTTCGAGCGGGCATGACGCGGTCGGCGCGTTCGACGCGGGTCAGCGCAATCACCTCGTCCACGCGAGCGCGCGCGGCGTGCGGTTCACGCCGGCCGTGCTCGACGGCGGGCGCCGCGCCGGCGCGCCGCTGAACCTGGAGGCCGCGTCGATCACGCACGGCGCGCGCACGCTCACAGACGCGCCGTTCGCACCGCGCGCGGACGCGCTGCGCGTCGAGGCCGAGGGTGGGCTCGCCATCGCGCGCGGCGAAGGCGTCGTCGAGCGCCTCGAGAACCGCGCGGAGGGGCTCGAAGAGAGCTGGACGTTCGCGCGCGCGCCCGAGGGGCAAGGCGATCTCGTGGTCCGCCAGCGCGTCGACGGCGAGCGCTTCGTGCGCGTCGACGCCGAGGGGCTGCACTTCACCGACGCGACCTCGGGCGCCGCGGTGCGCCTCGGCCACGCGACCTTCGTCGACCTCGTCGGCGCGCGCACCGTCGTCCCCGCGCGGTGGCTCGGCGACGGCGTGGTGGAGCGGCGCGTCCCCGCCGGCGTCGTCGCGTCCGCGCGCTACCCCGCAGTGCTCGATCCGGTGATCTCGGCGGAGCGGCTCGTCGACCCGGGCGCGAACACCAGCGTCGGGCTCACCAACGCGCCGATCCTCGCGTATGGGAACGGCATCTACGTCGCGATGTGGACGTACGCGGTCACCGCCTACGCGCGCCGCATCGCGCTCGACGGCACGCCGATCGACGCGGTTCCTTCCACGCTGCGCCTGCCTGCCGGCGCGAGCTATCTCGCGCTCGGCTTCGACGGCGCTCGCTTCGTGTTCACCTGCATCGGCAACACCTCGACGGCGGAGCTCGACGCGGTCGCGTTCCACGCCGACGCGACGACGTTCGACTTCGGCGCGACGCCGATGTCGGTGCTCGCCACCGGCCCGACCCTCACCAGCCCCCTCGCCCTCGAGACGCTGGCCGGCGTCCCCGTCGTCGGCTGGGCGCAGACGGTCGCCAGCGCCAAGCACGTGTTCCTGTCGCGTCTGACGATCGGCGCCGCGAGCGTCGCGCTGGTCGATCCGACCAACGACGTCAGCACCGCGGCCGAGACGCTCTACGCGATGACCGGCACGCCGACGGGTGGCTGGCTCGCCGACGCGAGCTCGGGGGCCGTCTCGAAGATCAGCCTTGCCGCGGGCGCGCCGACGCTCACCAAGGTCGGCAGCTTCCCTCCGCAGCTCGCCAGCGTGCAGCTCCGCCTGCAGTCCACCGGTTCGAACGCGTGGCTGTCGGCAGGGGTCTCGGCGGCCGGGCTGTCGCACAAGCTCTGGCCGATCGCCGCCGACGGCGCGGTCGGCGCACCGCTCACGCTCCCGGGTGCCGGGGCCACGCTCGACGCGCCGCTGCTGGCCTACGACGGCGCGAGCCTGCGCGTCGCCTACTACGACAACGGCGCGCACGCGGCCGCGACCCTGCGGCTCGATCCGACCAGCGGGGCGTTCGTCGACGCGGCGCCGACGTCGATCCCCTGGATCCCCAACGTCGTCGCCAGCACCAGCGGCTCGTGGGCGTCCGCCCTCGCGGCCGCGCCGACCGGCAACGCCTACTTCGCCTTTCGCCAGTCGCTCTGGAGCTTCGGCGCGACGGTGGTCGGCACGCGGCTGCAAGGCAACGTCGCCGCCGACGCGCCCGGCACCCTGCTGAGCAACGGCCCGAATCACGAGAAGGCGTACGCGGCGGCGACCGACGGCACGACGGTGCTCGTAGCCTGGCTCGACGATCGCCTCGCCCTCACGACGCCGACCGCGGTGCTCGCGATGCGGCTCGGGCTCGACGGCGTGCCGCTCGACGCCGCGCCGATCGTCGTCGACGGCGCGCCCGCGTCGCCGAGCGCCTACA
>CAIXWQ010000321.1 GCA_903923175.1 uncultured delta proteobacterium
GCGGCGCGGCGACGACGGGGCGCCCCTGCTTCTTGGCGACGACGAGCCGACCGAGCGCGCCGGCCGCGACGCTCGCGAGCTGCACGACCTCGCCGATCTCCTCGAGCGAGAGCGGCTGGTCGCCGTCGTCGAGCCACACGATGGCGACGACGCGCGTGCCGACGGCGAGCGGCAGCGCGATGGCGCTCGCGGCCCCGCCGCGCTCGAGATCCTCGGCGACCGCGCCGTCGAGGGGATCGGGGGCCGCCGACCGCTCGACCGGCGCGCGACGCTTGCGGGCGCTCGCGAAGATGCCGTCGAGGTCGAGCGGCACGCCCATCTTGCGGACGCGCTCGCCGCTCGCGCCTGCGCCACGCGCGTCCCACCCCTCCGCGACGTCGCCGTGCACGCGAAAGAGCGCGACGTACGTCACGAACTGCTGGGCGAACTCGAGCAGCGCCGCGAGCACGCCGTCGGAGGAGGTCGCCGCCGCGAACGCGGCCTCCGCGTCGGCGCGCGTGAACGGGCCGCGCCGTCGACCGCCCCCGCTCGTGGACTCGTCGACGACGCGCGCGGCCGAGGGCGTGGGCGTCGCGCGGAGGCTCGCGGGGGCGGGCTTGCGCAGCGCGCCGCGAAGGAACTTCTGCAGCGCCTGCGGGTTCGAGACACGCTTGAAGGCGGGCTGCGGCTCCGGAGCCACCGCGATCGGATGCATCTCGGCGACCGAAGGCGGCTGCGGCTCGGGCGCCTGCTGCGGCTCTGGCTCCGGCACTGGCTCCGGCCGCTCCGGCGGACGCTGCGAGGGCGCGCGCGGCGCGAGGGCGAGCGGATCGTCGGGGAGCTCCGGAATCGAGCTCGCCCGCGGACGCGGGTCGGCCGACGGCGCGGAGGCCTCGTCCGCCGGGCCGCCGTCGAGCCGGGCGATCAGCCGCCGCGCGCGCTCGTCCATCGGCGTGCCGTAGGCTCGCTCCATCGCCTGGCGCAGCCGCGCCGAAGGGGCGGCCACCAGCACGATCCCCGCGCCGATCGTGGCCGCGAGCGCGTCGCGTACGCCGGCCGGGAGCGCCTCCGAGATCGCGATCACGATCGCTTCGCCCTCGAAGGCGAGCGGCACGGCCGCGTGCGACTCGGCGATCGCACGCTCGACGCGCGCCACTGCCCGCGAATCCGGGGAGCGGAGCCAGTCGAGGCTCGCCGGCCGCACGTCGAGCGCGTCGGCGAGCGCGGCGGTGAGCGCGGCCTCGTCCGTCGCTGGGGGGGGCGCGACCTCCAAGAGGTTGGTCACCACGTCGCCGCCGTAGAGCTCCTGACGCGCGAGCGCTTCCTCGACCTGCCTCATCGAGGCGAGGCCGCGGCGGACGACGAGGGAGCTCACCGGGGTCATTGCGAGGGCGTCTTCGGCAGAGCCCACCGCGGCAGGGCGCGGAGGCGTGGAACGGCCAGAGTGCCGCGTGTGCGACATTCTGGGCGAAACGCGCCCCATCCCACAAGAATCGTGGCGACGGTCGGACGATCTTCCCGACGAGCCCCCGTCGACCTTTGCTCCGACGCGCCTCCTGGCGTAGAACGCCGGACCTTCGCGCTCCGGCCGCGGCACGACCAGCGTGTGCGCGAGACCGAGCCGGCCCACGATTCACGGTCCGACCGATGCCCGACGACTCCGAGACCGGCGCGCCCCGCGAGCCGTCGCCCCCCGCCGAGCCCAGCGCCGCGCCCACCTCTCTCGGCGGCGCGAGCGTCGCGCCGTCGGAGCCCGCCGCGGCTTCCGGCTCGAAATCCGAGGCTCCGGCCCCGGCCTATCGCCCGCCGTACGCCTTCCTCGGCGGCCTGTCCGTGTTCGTGCTCATCGCCGACCTCCTGTCCAAGCGCTGGGCGGTGAAGGCGCTGGAGACCGAGCACGGCCACGTCATCAAGGAGGTGATCAAGAATCGCCTCCAGTTCGTGCTCGCGCGCAACCCGGGCGGCGCCTGGGGCATGTTCCACGATCAGCCCGAGAAGGTGCGCAAGCCCTTCTTCGTGCTCGTGTCGCTGGTCGCGGTCTTCGTGATCGTCGGCATGTACCGCAAGCTCGACGCCAAGCAGCGCGCGCTCCGCTGGGGCCTGCCGCTGGTGCTCGGCGGCGCGCTCGGCAACCTCGTCGACCGCATCGCCCAGGGCAAGGTCATCGATTTCATCGACTACCGCGCCGACTGGGTGCTCGCGCTCAACAAGCTCTTCGTGAAGCTGAAGATCGCGCAGGTCGCCTCGGACCACTGGCCGACCTTCAACGTCGCCGACATCGCCATCTGCGTCGGCGTCGTGCTGATGGCCGTCGACTTCCTCTTCCCGCACAAGCCGGCGCACCGCCCCGCCAAACGCGCGGCCCCGAAGGCGTCGACGCCGCCCACGGACGGCGCCTCCAAGAGCGAGACGACCACGGCGCCCAAGGCCGAAGCCGACTCGATCTGACCGCGCGCGCGAGGGCGGGCGGAGCGCAGGAGCGCAGATGAGACCGGAGCTCTTCAAGTTCCTGGCGATCTCGTTCCCGAGCTACTTCGTGCTGCTCATCACGGGCTTCACGTTCGCCGGGATCGCGGCCGCGCTCACCACGCGCCGCGAGGGGCTCGACCCCGACGTGATGATCGACGTGAACCTGGCGATGCTGCTCGCCGGCGTCGTCGGCGGTCGGCTGCTCCACGTGCTCGCCGACGGCTATTTCTGGGACTACGTGCACCTCTGCACCGATCCCGCCGCCGTCGACTGGAAGATCTCGCAGGCGCAGTGCGTCTCGCCCACCGCCGGCTACGACGGCGCCTGGGACGCGGCCAAGATGGTCTGCCACCCGCGCTCGAGCGACTGCTTCGCGTGGGCGCGGTTCTGGGCGGGCGGGCTGACCTATTACGGTGGGTTCATCGGCGCTTCGCTGGTGGCCGTGCCGCTCCTCAAGCGAGACCGGTTCCCCTTCTGGAAGGCCGCCGACTACGCCGGCATCGGCATCCCGCTCGGCCTCGCGTTCGGCCGGATGGGCTGCCTGCTGGCTGGCTGCTGCTTCGGCTCCGAGTGCACGCTGCCGTGGGCGCTCTCGTTCCCGCCGGGGAGCCCCGCGAGCGAGGCGCAGCGCGACGCCCATCAGCTCGCCAGCAGCTACCTGCCGTCGCTCCCGGTGCACCCGACGCAGGTCTACGAGTCGCTCGGCTCGCTCGCGGTCGCGGCGATCTGCTGGCTCGTGGTGAACCCGCGCAAGCGCTACGACGGCCAGGTCTTCGCGTGGTTCGTCGGGCTCTACGCGGCGCTCCGCTTCGCGATCGAGTTCCTCCGACGCGACGCCCGCGGCGCCCTGCTCGGCCTCTCGACCTCGCAGCTCATCGGCGTCGCCCTGATCGCGTTCGCGCTGCTCCTGCACGCGAAGCGCCGGCACGCGGCTGCGCCGCTGGCGGACACACCGGACGAGCCTGCCGAGCCGGACGCGCCGAGCGCTCCGGACGCGGCCGCGGGGCCGGCAGAATAAAGAAGTCCGCGATTTCTTCGACGATCGCGCGGCGGGAACTACACTCGAGGCATGAGCCGCCGCGCCACCCCCGTCTCGCCGCGAACGACGCTCTTCGCGCGCCTCGCGCGCCTCGCGCAGGGCGCCGCAGTCTCGACGGTCGGCGCCACGGCAGCGGCCGCGGCGGTCCTGGTGGTCGGATGTGCGAGCAGCGACACGCACCCGCCGATGGCCGGCGGATGCGAGCCGGACGCGCCCTGCACCCTCCAGCCGCCGCCGGTCGGCTCCGGCCCCGAGACCGGGACGAGCGACACCGGCGCGGGCGACGGCAACGCCAACGACGGCGGCCTCGAGATCGCGGTCAGCGGCGAGATCCGAAGGCCCACGGCGTACTCGGTCGCCCCCTCCAAGGGGACCGTGGCCACGACCAACGTCGACATCCAGGCGCTGCGCGCCGACGGCTCGACGATCGTCGCTACGCCGCTGGCAGGGGTGTTCACGTTGCCGACGGTCGGGCGCGCGACCGACGGTGCGTGGCTCCGCCTGCGCTCGTCGAGCGTGGTCAAGACGCTCATGTGGGTCGACACGAGCGGCGGCGACGTCCTGGGCGCCGAAGTGCCGCTCTTCGACGACGCCCTCCCGCAGGTGACCTCCACCACCGTCGGGCTCCCCGTCGCGGTCGCCGGCACGGCGACGGTCGTGCTGCACGTCCTCGACGCGACCGGCGCCCCCATCGCGGGCGTCAGCACCTCGCGCGCGAACTACCTCGACTCGACCATCGGCTACTTCGGCCCCTACTTCGACGACGGCTTCGATGGCATCACGCACGGCGCGTCCACGACCGGCGGCAAGGGGACGCTCGTGTACCTCGCGGTCGACCCGACGATCACCGCGCTCGGCTTCAACGTGCCGCTGGTGGTCCCGTCGCTGGGCACGCGCTCGGTCTCCTTTCCCGTGAAGGCCGACGCCGTGAGCTACCGGGAGTTCGTCGCGAAGTGATCCTGGAATGAGCGCGGAGTGAGGGCGCCGCGCGCGCCTCTTTTGCCTCAGGCGCCGCGCGCGTAGACGGGGCGCATGGTCGAAGCCCCCCGCCCTGCCCGCGTCCTGGATGGGAAAGAGATCGCCGCGAAGGTCCGCCGCGAGGTGGCCGCCGACGTCGCGCGCTTCGTCGAGAAGCACGGGCGAGCGCCGTCGCTGCACGTCGTGCTCGCCGGGGAGGACCCGGCGTCCGCCGTCTACGTGCGCAACAAGGAGCGCGCGGCGAAGGAGGTCGGCATGGCCGGCGAGGTGCACCGCCTCCCCGCGGACGTCGCGCACGACGAGCTGCTCGCGCGCGTCCGAGGCCTCGCGGCCGACGACGGCATCGACGGCATCCTCGTGCAGCTGCCGCTGCCGAAGGGGATCCGCGAGCAGGAGATCCTCGACGCCGTGCCGTTCGAGAAGGACGTGGACGGCTTCCACCCGATGAACGTCGGCATGCTCGCCTCCGGGCGCCCCGCGCTCGTCCCCTGCACGCCGCTCGGGTGCCTGCGCCTGCTCGACGAGGCCGCCGCGCTGCTGAAGGCCGACGGCGTGCCGTTCTCGATCGAAGGGGCGAACGCGGTGGTCGTCGGGCGCAGCAACATCGTGGGCAAGCCGGTGGCCCAGCTGCTCTTGCAGCGCAGCTGCACGGTCACCATCGCCCACTCGAAGACGCGCGACCTGCCGGGGCTGTGCCGCACGGCCGACGTGCTGGTCGTCGCGATCGGCCGCGCCGAGATGGTGAAGGGCGACTGGGTCAAGCCGGGCGCCGTGGTGATCGACGTCGGCATCAACCGCGTCGACGCCGGCGACGGCAAGACGAAGCTCGTCGGCGACGTCGAATACGCGCCGGCGGCCGCGCGCGCGGCCGCGATCACGCCCGGGCCGGGCGGCGTCGGGCCGTGGACGATCGCGCTGCTGCTGCAGAACACGCTGCGCGCAGCGGAGCGACGGCTCGGCGCGCGCTGAAGCGACTCAGAGCCGTGCGAGGGTGCGCACGAAGACCAGCACGATCACGACGACGCCGAGCAGGCCGCCGATCATCGCCTCGGCGGCGAGCCCTGCGCCGACGCGCGCCGCCCCCCACACGAAGCTCGTGCCGATCAGCACCGCCGTGCCGACGCCGAAGATCGCCTCGGCGGGGACCCCGGCGAGGGGACGCCCTTGGGCGCGCCACAGCGCCTCGAGGTAGCGGCGGGCGAGCACGATGAACACGAGCATCCCGAGGAAGCTCGCGCCGTGCGTGAGGAGGAAGTCGTAGGCGCCGTGCAGCGCGATCACCGTGAGGATGATCTTCGACGCCTCGAAGGCCTCCTTCTCCGGGTCGCGCACGAGATCGAAGAGCGCCGCCGCCGACAGGCCGGTCATCGACATGTGGAGGAAGTTCGCGGTCAGGTAGCGCGAGAGCGCGGTCGAGAGATCGCCGTGCGCGAGGTACATGACGTTCTCCTCGGCCGCGAAGCCGAGGCCCACGAGCCCCCCCGCGATCAGCACGTCGAGCTTGCTCGCGCGCCGCCCGAGCAGCGGCACGAGCAGCACGAAGGCGAGCAGCTTCGAGAGCTCCTCGCGGAAGCCGACGCCGAATACGAAGAAGATCGCGTCGCGCCCCTGCTCGCCGGTCTCGCGCAGATGCAGGAAGAGCTCCTGCAAGTAGAGGAGCCACAGGGTCGGCCAGACGCTCGCGATCCCGAGCGCGATCGCCGCGAGGTAGAGCGCGCCGCGGAACGCAGGGCGCTCGCGCAGCTTGCCGATGCGCGCGCAGACCGCGAGCCACGCGAGCGCGGCCACGACGCTCAGGAGGAGCGGGCCGAGCGGCGGGCGGGGGAAGAAGGCGCGCAGCGACTCGCGCACGGCCCGAGGGAAATCACGCCCCTCGAGCGCGATCTGGAAGCGCGCGTGCGCGCTCGCGCGCCGGGCGACCTCGGGGTCGTCGAGCCGCGCCCGCGCGCCAGCCAGGTCGCCCGCGGCGAGCCGGGCGTGCAACGAGGCGTCGACGTCCTCGGCATGCGCGGCGACGTGAAGGCCCTCGCGCTCGAGGTACGTCGCGGCGGCGCGCTCGTCGCCGTGCTGGCTGGCCGCGCGGCCGAGCAGCCGGTTCGCCCAGGGCACGGGCGGCTCGCTCGCACCCCACGCGCGCACCAGCGCCTCCAGCGCCGGATCGGCGTCGCCGTCGAGGACGAACCGCGCCAGCGTCGCCGTGCGACGCGGGATGCGCGCGTCGTCGAGCAGGCGATCGAGGCGCGCGTCGTCGATCCACGCCGCGAAGTCGGTCGGCGGCTTCGGCAGCGGGACGGGCGCGTTCTCGCGATCCGGCGGCGGGAGCGGGGCGCGCGGGCGGCGGTGGTTCTCGACCAGGAAGAAGAGCAGCTCCTCGTCGTCGGGGCGCGCCTCGAGGGCGGCGATCGCGACCTGCTCGGCCTCGGCGCCGTGCCCCACCTCCGCGAGCGCGTGCGCGCGGACCGACGGCCAGCGCGCGCGGCCGAGCCGATCGAGCGCGACGCCGAGCACGAGGGCGACGGCGATCAGCACGACGATCACGCGGAGCACCGGGCCACGCCCGAGGCGCTCGCGGATCAGGTGCACCCACGGCGTGACGAACGACACGACGGAGGCCTCAGCGGAAGATCTTGGCGAGGATCGCGTCGAGGTGATCGAGGCTCGAGTAGCTGATCGCGACCTCGCCCTTCCCCGCCTGGTCGCGGACCTCGCACTTCGCGCCGAGCGCGTTGGCGAGCTTGCGCTCGAGATCCTTCACCGACGGGCTCTTCTCGGCCGGCTTCGCGTCGCCCTTGTCGCCGCCCGCCTTGCCCTTCGCCGCGCGCGCGGCCTGCTCGGTCTGCCGCACCGACAGCCGGCCGCGCACGACCTTCTCGGCGAGCTTGGTGAGCGCGTCGTCGTCGGTCACGGCCAGCAGCGCGCGGGCGTGCCCTTCGGTGAGCTCGCCGCGCACGACCTTCTCGCGCACGATCGGCGGCAGGCGCAGCAGCCGAAGCGCGTTCGCGATCGTCGTGCGATCCTTGCCCAGGCGCTCGGCGAGCCGCTCCTGCGTGTAGCCGTGCTCCTTGACGAGGCGGGCGAGCGCCTCGGCCATCTCGATCGGGTTCAGGTCCTCGCGCTGGACGTTCTCGACCATCGCGAGCTCGAACGCCGCGACCGGAGAGACGTCCTTCACGACGACGAGCACGTCCTTCAGCCCCGCGCGCTGCGCGGCCCGCCAGCGGCGCTCGCCCGCGATCAGCTCGTAGCGGTCGCCCATCGGCCCAGAGCCGGGCGCGGGCGGCAGGCGCCGCACGACCAGCGGCTCGATGATGCCGAACTCGCGGATCGACTGTGCGAGCTCCTCGAGCGCCTTGTCGTCGAAGTGCTGCCGCGGCTGCCCCTTCTGCGGCACCACGCGCTCGATCGGGCACTGGAAGACCGCGCGCTCGCCGAAGCCGGCGGGCGCCTTGTCGGCGGACACCGGCAGCAGCGCGTCGAGGCCGCGTCCGAGCGCGCGACGACCGCCCCCCTGATCCTTCTCGCTCACGTGCGGGTCCCCTTCGCGTGCGCGCCGCGCTTCTTGGCCGGCTCCTCGTCGCGATACGGCTTCACGTACTCGCTCGCGAGCGCGAGGTAGGCCTCGCAGCCCTTCGAGCGCGCGTCGTAGAGCAGGATCGGCTTGCCGTGCGACGGCGCCTCCGAGAGGCGGACGTTGCGCGGGATGACCGCGTCGTACACGCGGAAGTGCTTCTTGACCTCCTCGGCGACCTGGTGCGCGAGGTTGTTCCTGGGATCGAACATCGTCAGCACGAGCCCCTCCACGTCGAGGTCGGGGTTCGGCCCGCGCTTCACGCGATCGATCGTGTCCATCAGGTAGGTGAGCCCTTCGAGCGCGTAGTACTCGCACTGCAGCGGCACGAGCACGCGGCGCGCGGCGACGAGGGCGTTGAGCGTGAGCAGCCCGAGCGACGGCGGGCAGTCGATGATCACGTGGTCGAACGTCGTGCCGCGTTCGATGGCTTCGGCGAGCACGCGCTGGAGCCGGTGCGCGCGATCGGGCTCGTCGACCAGCTCGATCTCTGCTGCGACGAGATCGCGCGTGGCCGGCGCCACCGAGAGCTTCGGCAGCGCCGTCTGCACGAGCACGTCCTCGAGGCGCGCGCCGCCGATGAGGCAATCGTAGATCGAGCGCTCGACCTCGCGCTGCGGGAAGCCGAGGCCGCTCGACGCGTTCCCCTGCGGGTCCATGTCGACGAGCAGCGTGCGCAGCTCGGCGGCCGCGAGCGAGGCCGCGAGGTTCACGGCCGTCGTCGTCTTCCCGACGCCGCCCTTCTGGTTGACGACGGCGACGATCGAGCGGGGCGCTACGGACATGCGTTCCATCTGCGCGAAACACCGGCGGCCGAGCCGGCGGTGTCCGTGCTCATGCACCTGCGTTGACTACGTCCACTTCGGTTCATCTGGCGCGATTTCGGGTCCGCGCTCGGACGGGCGGCGGGTCCGCGTGGGTATCGCGGGGCGTCGGACGGCGCAACGCGAGCCGCCGAGCGCCGGACGGAGAATCGGCGGAAGAGAAACGCAATCACTTTTTTGGAGGTTCGGGGCGTCTGTGAGAGTGTGTGAGCCGATGTAGGTGAACGTATGACGAATCGCTCCCACCGAACTCCTCTTCGCGCTGCGCTCCGGGACGACCCCCGCGCGGCAGGCCGTGAAGCCCTCCTCGCCCGGTCTTTCTGGACCGTGGCGGCGGCCGGCTCCGACGGCGCGAGGGGCGCGATGGGCTCGGTCGTCTCGCTCGCCGAGGTGCGCGGCCTCCGGGCCGTCGCTCCGCTCGCCGCTTCCCCTGCCGGAGTCGCCCTCGCCGCCTCGCGCGGGCCTCACCGGACGCCCTGATCGCCGCTCCCCCCAGTTTCCCAGTTTCGCGTCCACCCCAACTGCAGGCCCTCTCGCTCGCCACGGCGGCGAGGCGCGGCCTCGTCGACGGAGCTTTTCCATGAGCCAGCCTTTCTACGCCAGCTTCGAGGAGTTCGAGCGCGAGGAGCTGCGCCCCGCCCGCAGCCGCATCGGGTTCTCGATCGAGGACATCGAGGAGTCGGTCTTCGACAGCGAGCTCGAATTCGACCTGCGCGACGAAGAGTAGCCCCCGAAGGAGCCCCCCCGGCTCCGCAGATCCGCACCGTATCTCCCCGATACGGCGCCCTAGACGCCCCGGAAGGATCGCCTCCCTTCCGGGGCGTCGCCTATTTCGGCGGCTACGAGCTTTCGGCGGCTACGAGCCGCCAGAATCCCCGCTCCCTCGCGGTCGCGGTTCGCAGCGACGCGGGCTGAATGCCGCAGCCAGGCGAGCCGCGCGTGTCAGCGCGCGGGGATTCCCGTCGGCGAGACGCCCGCGACGTTGACTTTCCCCGGGGCATGCACAAAGGTCCGCGCCCCAAACTTCGAGCCGAGGAATGACGATGCAAGTGCAGGTCGAGCAGCTGACGCCGGTGCTGATGGAGCTCTCCGTGGACGTCGACGGCGGGCGTTTGAAGAAGGAGCTCGACAAGGCCTTCCTCGATCTGCAGAAGCGCGCGAAGGTGAAGGGCTTCCGCCCGGGCAAGGCGCCGCGCGACGTCCTCACGCACCTCTACGGCGGTGCGGTGACGAACGACGTCTGCTCGAAGCTGATCAACGAGACGCTCGACGAGGCGCTGCAGAAGCAGAACGTGCAGCCGCTGTCGCAGCCGAAGATCGAGGTGAAGTCCGCCTCGACCTCCGCGCTCTCGTACAAGGCCCGCTTCGAGGTCCGCCCCGAGATCAAAGAGCTGAAGTGGGAAGGCCTGGAGGCCGAGAAGCCCAAGCACAAGGTCGACGACGCGGCGGTCGAGCAGGCCCTCGAGCAGCTGCGCAAGCAGCACGCGTCGCTCGTCGCGCCGGAGCCGGCGCGCGCCGCCAAGGAAGGCGACATCGTCACGATCGACTTCCAGGCGGAGGTCGACGGCAAGAAGATCGACTCGGGCAACGGCCTGACGGTCGAGGTCGGCTCGGGCAAGGTGCTCAAGGAGCTCGAGGCGGCGCTCGTCGGCACCAGCACCGGCGACCACAAGGACGTGCCCGTCACGTTCGCCGCTGGGCACGCGAACAAGGACATCGCCGGCAAGGCCGCGACGTTCCACGTCACCGTGGGCGAGATCAAGGAGCGCAAGCTCCCGAACCTCGACGACGAGTTCGCGAAGGACGTGGGCGAGTACGCGGATCTCGCCGCACTCCGCACCGAGACGCGCGCGAAGCTCGAGAAGGACGCCGAGGACCAGGCCGAGCAGGCGCTCGTCACGAACCTCGTCGCCGCCCTCTGCAACGCGAACGCGGTAGACGCCCCCTCGTCGCTCGTGGGCCAGCAGAAGGATCTGACGCTGCAGGAGCTCCGCATGTCGGCGCGCCGCGCGGGGCAGAACTTCCAGGTCACGCAGGAGCTCGATCGGCAGCTGCAGATCGACAGCGAGGTCAAGGTCCGCGCGGGCCTGCTGATGGCCGAGATCGCGAAGCTCAACAACATCATCGTCGACGACAAGGACCTGGAGAACGGTCTCGAGGAGCTCGCGAAGGAGACGGGGAAGAACGTCGCCCGCCTGCGCGTCGAGTACCGCGACCAGAACCGTCGCCAGATGCTGATCGGCATGATCCTCGAGGACAAGGTCCTCGACCTGCTTATCTCGAAGGCCAACGTGAAGGAGGTCGAGGCGGCCGGCTGAACGCCGACCACCTCGCCCGCACGTCGGCAGGCGCGGCCTCGCGGTCACCCGCGGGGCTGCGTCGTTTTTGTCGCGGCGCCTGCGCAGCGAAGCCATTCTCTGCTACGAAGCATCGGACGCAGTAATTCGACGAGCCCGGAGGAGATCACGTGAGCAAGCGATTCATCAGCGGCCGCGACGAGGCGATGGGGGTTCTCGAGAAGTCGTCGACGCGTGAATTCCTCGCCGGCGCCGAGCCTACCAAGGCCTTCATTCCGTACCCGACGATCATCGAGACGACCCACCGCGGCGAGCGCGCGATGGGCATCTACGACCGGCTGCTGAAGGACCGCATCGTCTTTCTCGGCACGGAGATCAACGACGACGTCGCGAACATCGTCATCGCGCAGTTCCTGTTCCTGGAGAGCGAGGATCCCGACAAGGAGATCATGCTCTACCTGAACTCGCCCGGCGGCGTGGTGACCTCCGGCCTCGCGATCTACGACACGATGCAGTACGTGCGCAGCGTCGTCTCCACGACGTGCATCGGACAGGCCGCCTCGATGGGCGCCGTGATCCTCGGCGCAGGGCAGAAGGGGCGCCGCACGGCCCTGCCGAACTCGCGCATCCTGATCCACCAGCCGCTCGGCGGCGTGCGCGGCCAGGCGACCGACATCGAGATCCACGCCCGCGAGATCCTCCACCTGAAGGAGCGTCTGACGGACATCCTCCAGCAGGCGACGGGGCAGGACCGCACCAAGCTCCGCCAGGACATGGAGCGCGACTTCTACATGGGCGCGCAGATGGCGAAGGAATACGGCCTCATCGACGACGTCCTGCAGCCCAAGAAGAACGCCAAGACGCCCGAGAAGAAGTAGCCCCGCCGCGGCGGAGGCCGACCGTGGAGCCTCGGCCTCGGTCGCGGTCCGGTCCGCGTCCGCACCGGCTGAAGGGTGCCTGGAACTTGAAGGGCCCCCCCTCGGGGGCTACCTTCTCTGACCACGACGAGCGCCTCCGCTCGCCCGACACGAACGAGGGAACGTTGGAACGCAGGCGCGACGGCGATCACGGCAACGGGAACCTCAGCTGCTCTTTCTGCGGAAAGGGTCAGCGCGAGGTGAAGAAGCTCATCGCGGGCCCCGGGGTCTACATCTGCGACGAGTGCATCGGCCTCTGCAACGACATCATCGCGGAGGAGGTCGACAAGGACGAGCCGTTCACCTCGTCGACCCCAGTACCCAAACCCGCCGAGATCCGCGCCGTCCTCGACGACTACGTGATCGGGCAGGAGCGGGCGAAGAAGATCCTCTCGGTCGCGGTCCACAACCACTACAAGCGCATCGAGTCGAAGGTCGCCGCCGACGACGTCGAGCTCGGCAAGAGCAACATCCTGCTGCTGGGCCCCACCGGCTCGGGCAAGACGCTGCTCGCGCAGACGCTGGCCCGCATCCTCAACGTGCCGTTCGCGATCGCGGACGCGACCACGCTGACGGAAGCGGGCTACGTCGGCGAGGACGTCGAGAACATCATCGTCCAGCTGCTCCAGAACGCCGACCACGACGTCGAGCGCGCGCAGCGGGGCATCGTGTACATCGACGAGATCGACAAGATCTCGCGCAAGAGCGACAACCCCTCGATCACCCGCGACGTGTCGGGCGAGGGCGTGCAGCAGGCGCTGCTCAAGATCATCGAGGGGACGATCGCGAACGTTCCCCCGAAGGGCGGCCGCAAGCACCCGCAGCAGGAATTCCTGCAGGTCGACACGACCAACATCCTGTTCATCTGCGGCGGCGCCTTCGTCGGGCTCGACCAGATCATCTCGCGCCGCATCGGGCAGCAGAACCTCGGGTTCGGCGCCGAGATCAAGTCGAAGGATCACTTCAAGCTCGGCGAGCTCTTCGCGCAGACGCAGCCGGAAGACCTGCTGAAGTTCGGGCTCATCCCGGAGTTCATCGGCCGCCTCCCGGTGATCGCGACGCTGCACGAGCTGGACGAGGAAGCGCTGGTCGACATCCTGACGAAGCCGAAGAACTCGCTGGTGCGGCAGTACCAGAAGCTCTTCGAGATGGACGGCGTGAAGCTCAAGTTCACCAAGGGCGCGCTCGCGGCCGTGGCGAAGGAAGCGCTGAACCGCAAGTCGGGAGCGCGCGGTCTGCGCGCCATCCTCGAGAACGCGATGCTCGACACGATGTACGAAATCCCGTCCCGCCAGGGGCTCAAGGAGGTCGTCATCAACGAGGAGGTCATCCTCCGCGGGGAGCAGCCGCTGATCGTGTACGCGAAAGAGGCGAGCTCGGCGTAGGCCCCGCCCAAGCTCCGCAGCTCCGACCCCCTCTCCGACGCGGAGAGGGGGTTTCGCGTTTCGTCAGCGTCGGCGGGCGCGACGCGCCAGAAGCGCGAGGGCGAGCGTGAGGGCGCCGAACGCGCCTGCGCGGGTGCCGCCACCGGAGGCCGCGCAGCCCCCCGAGCTCTGCGACGAGGGGTCCGCGCTGCTCGCGGCGACGCAGCGGCCGCTCGGCACGTCGCAGTTGTAGGCCGTGAGGCAGTCGTCGGTCGACGCGCAGCGCCTGACGCAGGCGCCGTTGGCGCAGCGGAGCGGCGAGCAGTCGAGCGGCAGGCCGGTGGGGCCCTTGGCGGTGTGCTCGTCGACGCAGACGGGCGGGATGCAGACGTGCGTGGTCGCGTCGCAGCTCGCGCCGGTCTCGCAGTCGGCGTCGCCGCGGCAGGTGGCGCGGCACTGCTTGCCGTCGCAGGCGTAGGGCGAGCAGGTCTTGGTGACCACGGCGCCGCACTCGCCCTTGCCGTCGCAGGTGCCGGGCATGGTCTCGACGCCACCGAGGCAGCTGTGATCGCGGCACGCGACCTCGGCGCCGACGCGGCCCGCGCACGCGTCCTTCGCCGTACCGTCGCAGACGCTGGCGTTGCACGGTTCGGCGCCGACCGGGCCGGGACAGAGGCCGTGCTTGGGGGCGCCCGCCACTGCGGTGCAATGGCCTTTCGAAGCGTCGAGATCGCACGCGGCGCAGACGCCGACGCAGACGTCGTCGCAGCAGACGCCGTCGGCGACGAGGCCGCTGAGGCAGGAAGCGGGATCGGTCGCGAGCGCGCCGAGCGCGCGCTGCGGGGTGCAGGTGCCCGCGGCGCAGTAGGCGCCGAGCTCGCACTCCGCAGAGAGCGCGCACGGTTGGCCGATGTCGAAGTTCGTCAGGATCTCGGCGTCGACCATCGCGGAACCGGTCGCGTCATCGCCACCGGAGAGCAGGACGACGCCCTCGCCCAGGACCGTGGCCGCGGCCGCGCGCCGGGGTTTCGTGAGCGTGCCCGCGAGGGTGAACGTGGAGCCCGTCGGAGCGTACCGGTAGCGGAGCGCAGAGCGCGCGAGCAAGCCCGTCGCCGCGTCGACGCCCCCCGCGAACACCAGCGAGGACGTCTCGGCGAGCGCCGCGTCGTCGAGCGCGACCGGCAGCGATAGGGTCTTCCACGCGTCGGCGGCGTGGTCGTACTCGTAGGCGACCTTGTCGACCACGACCGCGTACGAGCCGTCGTTCGAGAACGCGCGATGCCCCGCGATCGGAGCCGGCGCCGATGCGAGCTTCGTCCAGCTCATCGCGGAAGGGTCGAGGGCGTACGCGGAGGAGAGGGCGACCGTCGGCGACGCACTGCCGCCGACGACGAGCACCTGCCAGGTATCGATCGGCGAGGCGGTCGTGTCATAGCGCGCCTCGGGGAGCGCGGGCCCGGGCACCCACACTCCCGTGTAGGGGTCGTAGATCTCGACCGACGAGATCGCGGCCCCCGTCGCATCGATGCCCCCGAGCACGATCGCCTTCTCGGTCGGGAGGAGCCGCGCGGTGGCGCCGCGGGCGTGGTCGACCGCAGGCGCGCCCGTCGGCTTCCAGAGGCCCGAGCTCGCATCGAAGAGCGCCGTGGTCGCGCCGACGAAGAGGAAGCCGGTGACCAGATTCAGCGGCTCGCCGACGAACGTACCCGGGGGCGGGGCGGCCGTGGCCCACGTCGAGGTCGCGGAGTCGAACATCTCCGCGCTCGACGCGGCGGCCGCCGTGTCGCCGCCGACGATGAGGGCGCGGCGACCTGTCGGGTAACTGATCGACGCGCTCTGATGGTGCGCGCGCGCCACCGCCATCGAGACCGTCGCGCGCCACACTGGATCGACCACGAGCGGATAGCGGGGCGAGGCGGCGTCGAACGTGACGAGGAGCTCGCAACGCGCGGCCGGCGGCACGAACGCGCGCCCCCACGGCGGCGCGGGCGAGCGATCGACGAGGCACCCCTCGACCTCGAGCGACGCCGGCCTGCGCACGCCGAGAGCGTCGACGGTGAACGGGCGATCGACCCGGAGCCTCGGCGCGCCGCGCGCGTCGAGCAGCTCCAGCACGCCGTCGACGAGGCGTAGGCCGGCGACCGCGGACGTCGGGGCGACCGACCAGCGTAGCTCGCCCTTCGCGGGGGCCGAGCCGAGCACGATCGAATCCTCCGCCCCGTCTCGAACGATCGCGTGGACGAGCTCGGCGTCGGGGAGCGCCCCGCGAAATCGGACCTCCCGCGCGCCGACGAGGCCGAGGGCGGGCGCCGCGCCGCTCACCGAGACCGCAGCGCCGACCCCCGAGGCGCGCTCGGTGACGCGAAACGGGCGATCGGCGCGCGCGGGCAGCTCGACGGAAACGACGGCGCGCGCGCCTGCCGGAACGAGCTGCGCGAGCGCGGGCGCGAAGCGCTCGGCGCGATCGGCCTGCGCGCCACGCTCGACGCGCTCGGCGCGCTCGACCAAGCCGCCCGCGCCCGCATCGAGCCCCTCCCCCGCGAATTCGTCGATCGCCAGCGGCACGCCGCCGCGCGCGCAGCCGGCGGCGAAGCCGGCAAATACGCCGAAAGCGCCCGCGAGCCGGGCAGGACCGTTCATGCGCGCAGTCTACGTGACCCTGCTCAGGTTGGCCGCCCCGGGAATTTGCGCCCGATCGGGGCACACCTCCGCTTGACCCTGCGGGGCGTTCCTTCATTCTTGCGAGCACGACGGGGGGCCCTGCCGTCCAACTCGGGACCCCGGGAGATCACACAGCAGATGTTCTTCAAGACCGACCCCGGCGCGGCCGACGACAGGTCCCGCGCGCGGCGTGTGCTGCCGCTGCTCCCGCTTCGCGACATCGTGATCTTCCCGCACATGGTCTCGCAGCTCTTCGTGGGGCGCGAGAAGTCGATCAACGCGCTCGACGAGGCGATGAACCGCGGCAAGGAGATCTTCCTCGTCGCGCAGAAGAACGCCAAGACCAACGAGCCCGGCGAGAGCGACATCTTCACGTCGGGCACCATCGGCGCCGTGATGCAGCTCCTGCGGCTCCCCGATGGCACCGTCAAGGTGCTGGTCGAGGGCAAGCGCCGCGCGCGCATCAAGAAGTTCGTGCCGAACGAGGCCTGCTTCCTGGTCGAGCTCGAGGAGGTCGTCGAGACCTGCGACGTGCGCGTCGAGGTCGAGGCGCTCATGCGCCAGGTGCAGGCGACGTTCGAGGCCTACGTGAAGCTGAACAAGAAGGTTCAGCCCGAGATCCTCATGACCGTGCAGACGATCGACGAGCCGGCGAAGCTCGCCGACACGATCGTCGCGAACCTCCCCACCATCAAGCTTCCCGATCGGCAACAGCTGGTCGAGATGGACGATCCCGGCAAGCGCCTCGAGCGGCTCTACGAGCTGATGCAGGCCGAGATCGAGATCCTGCAGGTCGAGCGGAAGATCCGCAGCAGGGTCAAGAAGCAAATGGAGAAGTCGCAGAAGGAGTACTACCTCAACGAGCAGATGCAGGCGATCCAGAAGGAGCTCGGCGGCGAACGCGACGAGCTCCGGAACGAGATCGCGGAGATCGACGAGAAGCTCAAGTCGAAGAAGCTCTCGAAGGAAGCTCGCGAGCGGGTGAAGAAGGAGCTGAAGAAGCTCAAGGCGATGCACCCGACCAGCGCCGAGGCGACCGTCGTCCGCAACTACGTCGACTGGATCCTGTCGCTGCCGTGGGACGAGAAGAGCGAGGAGTCGTTCGATCTCGAGGGGGCGGAGACCATCCTCGACGAGGACCACTACGGCCTTCGGCGCATCAAGGAGCGCATCGTCGAGCACCTCGCGGTGCAGGCCCTCACGCGCAAGCTCAAGGGGCCGATCCTCTGCTTCGTGGGGCCGCCCGGCGTCGGCAAGACCTCGCTCTGCAGGTCGATCGCCCGCGCCACGGGGCGCAAGTACGTGCGCATGTCGCTCGGCGGCGTGCGCGACGAGGCGGAGATCCGCGGCCACCGGCGCACGTACATCGGCGCGATGCCCGGCAAGATCATCCAGTCGCTCAAGAAGGTCGGGGCGAACAACCCGCTCTTCCTGCTCGACGAGGTCGACAAGATGTCGTCGGACTTCCGCGGCGACCCCGCGGCGGCGCTGCTCGAGGTGCTCGATCCCGAGCAGAACAACGCGTTCAACGATCACTACCTCGACCTCGACTACGACCTCTCGGACGTGATGTTCATCACCACGGCGAACTCGCTGTCGGGCATCCCGGTGCCGCTGCAGGACCGCATGGAGATCATCCAGCTGTCCGGCTACACCGAGTTCGAGAAGCTCAACATCGCGGTGAAGTACCTGGTGCCGAAGCAGCTGCGCGAGTGCGGGCTGCTCCCCGATCCGGCCGACGCCGAGGCGGTCGAGCGGCACACGGCGGCGAAGATGCCGGCCGTCGAGATCACCGAGGGGGCGATCCGCACGATCATCCACCACTACACGAAGGAAGCCGGCGTGCGCTCGCTCGAGCGCGAGCTCGCCAGCGTGTGTCGCAAGCTCGCGCGGCAGGTGCTGAAGCGCGATCCGGCGAAGGCGGCCGATCTGACGACGATCGTCGTCGGCTCGAGCATGATCCCGAAGCTCCTCGGCATCCCGAAGTACAGCGTCGGGCGCAAGGAAGAGAAGGACGAGATCGGCCTCACGAACGGGCTCGCGGTCACCGCGTACGGCGGCGACTTGCTCACCAACGAGGTCACCGTCACGCCCGGCAAGGGGAAGCTGATCATCACCGGCAAGCTCGGTGACGTGATGCAGGAGTCGGCGCAGGCGGCGATGAGCTACATCCGCTCGCGTGCGACCTCGCTCGGCCTCGACCCCGAGTTCTACCAAAAGGTCGACGTGCACGTGCACTTCCCCGAGGGGGCGATCCCGAAGGACGGGCCGTCGGCGGGCATCACGATGGCGACGTCGCTCGCGAGCGCCCTCATGAAGGTCCCGGTGCGCCGCGACCTCGCGATGACGGGCGAGATCACGCTGCGTGGGCGCGTGCTGCCGATCGGCGGGCTCAAGGAGAAGCTGCTCGCGGCGCACCGCGGTGGGATCACGACCGTCGTGATCCCGAAGGAGAACCGCAAGGACCTCCGCGAGGTGCCGCGTCGCGTGCTCAAGGCGATGCGCGTGGTGCTCGCGGAGCACATGGATCAGGTGCTGCGCGAGGCGCTCATCCTGCCGGACGCCGACGCGGTGCTCGGCGGCGCGCGCGCGTCGATGGAGTACCGCGCGGGCGAGCTGGTCGAGATCGGCGAGCACCTGCCGTCGCAACCGGGCGAGGGCGGCACGGCGCCGCTGCAGCACTGACCTCTCCAGGAGAGGGAGGGGCGTGAAGCTGCGGGGGCGGGGATCGCGAGATCTCCGCCCTTCGTGCATCGAAGAGGGCGGCGCCCCCGAGCTCGCGCCAGCGCGTCGATCTGGGCGTGCTGCGCACGCGTCACTTCTTGGGGAGCGGCGACTTGGGCGCGACGAGCTGACCGAGGGCCTCGGCGCCGTTCACGTACGTCCACGACTGGACGAGCTTGCCGTCCTTGCGCTGATCGATCGCGAGGCCGTGCACCGTCACGAGCTTGTTCGTCGGCCGGTTCGGGCCCCAGGCCCCCTTCATGGTGCCTGCGGCGGTGAACTCGTAGACGACCCAGCCGTCCTGGAAGCCCCAGCCCTCGCCGACGTCGATCGCGAGATCGGGGAACGTCCGGAGCCACTGATCGTACTCGGCGAGGAGCGCCCGCTTGCCCTTGGCGTCGGCCGCGAGCGTGTTGTCGGCGTGGACCGTGTCGTCGGTGAGCACGGCCTCGAGGCCCTTGCGATCGTGCTTCGTGTAGAAGCTCGTCCACCCGGAGGTCTTGGCCGCCTCGAGCGCCGGCTCGTCGACCGCGACCATCCACGAAGGCTCGCCCGCGGGGACCTCGGGCGCCGCGCGCGGCTTGCCGCCGAGGCCCGCCGCGCCAGGGAGGCCGAGCTGCAGCGCGGTGGTGAGGTCGTCCATGAAGACCTCCTCACGCTGGATCAGGCCGCTCTCGGCGAAGACGCGGAGCGAGACCGCGCGCTGGCCGCCCTTCTTGTTCGTCGGCTTGCCCCCGAGCGGCGTGGGACCGGTGTTCGTGCCGGCCCAGACGACCTCCTCGACGAGCACGTCGCCCTTCGCGAAGACGCGCAGCGGGCGGAGCTTCGCGTCGGGGAACGGGGTGAAGAGCCGCGCGTAGAGGCGCTCGATCTCGTCGCGCCCGGACGTCTCCTTCCGGCCCGAGAGGCCGTGCTCGACGATCACCGCGTCGGGCGCGTACCCGGCGGCGAGGCGCTTCGCGTCGTGCGCCTCGATGGCCTCGGTGAAGGCATGGACGCTCTGCTTCTGGAGCTCCAACATCGACGGCCTCGGCGGCGGCGGCGGCAGCGCGATCGAGGCCGAGGCGGCCACGCTGACGCTCGGCGCGGCGGAGGCGCTCGCCGGGGCGGCGGTCACGCCCTTGGGCCCGCCAGGCGGCGCCTGGGTCGCCTCACCGCCGCCGCATGCGGCCACCGTCACGAGCGCCAACGCGGGGAGAGCGAACGCCTTCAACCTGACCTCCTTCGTGCGCGCCGAGCGCGCGCGAGCGCCCCGAGTCTAGGGGGCGTCATCGCGCCGAGAAGAGGCGAGTCGATCGCAGTGAAACGACGCGCGCGGAGACGGCGACGAGAAATGTTTGGGAGGGCCTTCCGATTTGTTGTTGACACACCCACCCGCGTTTCCTAAAAGGTCCGCCCACGACGCGACGGGCGGGTAGCTCAGCGGCAGAGCGCTGGCCTTACACGCCGGTGGTCGCAGGTTCAAATCCTGTCCCGCCTACCCACCGAAGCTTCGTTTCTTATCTTGCAGTGCAGTTGCTCTTGGGGCGGTAGTTAAGTTGGTTATAACGCCGGCCTGTCACGCCGGAGGCCGCGGGTTCGAGTCCCGTCCGCCCCGCCAACGAGTCCGAGGAAACTCGGGGATTTGAAAGGCGCACTCCCGAATGGGAAGGCGCCTTTCGTCTTTTTGTTCGTCGCGGCCAAGAGGTGACGCCCGAGC
Organism: uncultured delta proteobacterium; assembly: GCA_903923175.1. GTDB lineage: Bacteria > Myxococcota_A > Polyangia > Polyangiales > JADJMO01 > CAIXWQ01. The sequence goes on from CAIXWQ010000321.1 coordinate 20,520, forward strand.
TCGGCGTAGTCGCCGTCGGCGAGCGACCGCGCCCGGAACGCGCGTAAGGCGCCTGCCGCGATCGACGCGCGACGCGCCGAGGACGACCCGAGCACCTTGGCCCGGTCGCCCGCTTCGCGCTCCCATGCCGTCGATGAGTGACGGCTGGAAGGCGGCGCTGCTGCTGCTCGCGTCGAACGTGTTCATGACGGCGGCGTGGTACGGCCACCTGAAGTTCCGTCACGCGACGCTGTGGGTCGTCATCCTCGTGTCGTGGGGCATCGCGTTCTTCGAGTACTGCCTGCAGGTCCCCGCGAACCGCATCGGCGTGCGCGCGCTCTCGCCGTACCAGCTGAAGATCATGCAGGAGGCGATCTCGCTCGTAGTCTTCGTCGGGTTCGCGCAGCTGTACCTCGGCGAGCGCTTCCATGCGAAGTACGCGGTGTCGTTCCTGCTGCTGTTCGCGGCGGTGGCGGTCGCGTTCCGGGCGCCCTGACGAGCCCGCGTTCGACAGCGCGGGGCGGCGCGCCAGAATGGGCGAGAATGCCCGCCATGCGTCGCCCCTCGCTCCGATGCGCCCTCGCGCTCCCGCTGCTCTCGCTGCCGTTCGCCTGCGGCCCGCGCCACGCGGGCGCCGCTTCGCCCGGCGAGGAGGGGGACGCGCCCACGACCAAGGTCGTGACCACCACGCGCGAGACGCCGACCGGGACGGTGACCGAGACGCGCACCACGACCACGCGGTGGGTCGAGCCGGCCGAGCCCGCCGACCGCGCCGAGGATCCGCTGCCGAGCGACGCGCTCGTTCGCTACAACGTCCAGCGGCTGAACGACTACCGCAAGCAAGCTGGCGTCGGCGCGCTGAAGTACGACGCGTCGCTGAGCGCGTTCGCGCTCGAGGGCTCGGTGCAGCTGTCCAAGGACCACCAGGCGCACGCGCACTTCCGCGCGAAGGCCGAGGGGGCCGCCGCGCTCGGCACGCGCAGCGCGGAGAACCAGGGGGACTGGAACGGCGTGCCGAAGCTCGCGGACGATCCGCTCGAGAACGGCAAGAAGCAGATCGACTGGATGCTCGACCTGATGTTCAAGGAGGGGCCCGGCGGCGGGCACCACGACAACATGCTCAACGCGAGGTTCAAGCGCGTGGGGATCGGGCTCACGACGGTGGCGGGCAAGCTCTATCTGACCAACGATTTCTCGAACTGACGCTCGGACCGCGCGCGGTGCGGCGAGCGCCGCGAGACCGACGTCTCGCCGGTGATCGTGAGGGCAGTGCCCAGGGGTCTTGTGAGGCAGAAGCGAGGCCGCCGCGACCAGCGTGAGCGTGCAGTGCTGCGCGCACGCGTGCCCCGACGAAATCCCGGGCTCAATTTCCGGCGCGCAGCACTAGTATCCGCGCGTGCCTCGCTGGGTCCCGCGCGCGTGCGTCGCGCTCGTCTGGCTCGCGATCGCCGCCGAGCTCGCGGCGACCTTCGAGTGGGTCGAGAACCCGTGGCCGGCGGTGGCGCTGCAGCTCCTCTCGTCGGCGGCGATCGGGCTCGATGCGGTGGCGGTCGGCGTGCGCCGGCGCGTCGGCGTCGGCATGTCGATCAAGAACCTCGCGCCCGGCGGCTGGGCGACGTTCGCGGCCATGATGTGGATCGTCGCGGTGCCTGCGTACTTCTTCGGCGCGCGGCGCCGTGCTCGTCGCGGCGAGCTCGCGGAGGTCGAGGTCGAGCCGGTGACGTGGGGGAGCTGGGTCGCCGTCGGCGTGGTCGCGGCCCTCGGCGGGCTCGCGCTGCTGGCCGGGCTCGTGCCCAGCGACGCGCCCTGAGCGAGAACGGCGGGACTGGAGCGCGCGCGCGGCGGACACATCGCGCCCCCGACACGGCTCGAGCAAGGCACGGCGCACGCGCGCGTCGCGGCAGATTCCGGCATGCTCGACGGGTCAGAGACCGGAGGCACGCGTGAACGATTCGAATGGCGGGGGCGTCGATCTGCAGGGCGACGACGAGACGGGCGAGCTCGCGCCGGACGATCTGGTGGAGGCCGACGGCGCCTCGGAGGCGCGTCTGCCGCTCGCGCCTGTCGCGCCGGTCACGCCGCGCAAGCCCTCGTCGCTGCCGCCCCTGCCCGCGCCCCCCTCGCAGGTCCTCAAGGCCCCCTCGCGACCGCCCGTCCCGCCGCGGAGCCTCAAAGAGCCGTCCCGCGTGCCGCCGCCGCCGCCGC
>CAIXWQ010000322.1 GCA_903923175.1 uncultured delta proteobacterium
GGCGCGCGGCTGCGGGCGCCCGCGGGCTGGACGTGGACGCGTCGAGGCGAGCGCTTCGTCGCCGAGCCGAGCGACCGCGCCGCCGCGCTCGTGCTCGCGGGGGCCACGAGCCGCGACGAGCTCGCGACCCTCCTGCGCGCGATCGGCCGCGAGCACGGCGTCGATCGGCTCGAGCTCGGCACCGGCCGCCGCGCCACGCTCAACGGCATCCCGATCTTCGTCTACGAAGATCAGGCGGCGGAGTCGGGCTCCAAGCCGGTCGACGTGCTCACGCTCGTGGGCGACGCGCCCAACGGCCGTGGCGTCGTGGTCGTCGTCGTGCTCGCGTCGGATCTCACGCAGGCGCACGACGTGGCGTTGATCGACGCCGCCAACTCGCTCCGCCCGCTCTGATCGCGCCTCACAAAACGCCGAACGGCAGGGCCCGGAGACCCTGCCGTTCGAGCGTTCGCCGTCGCCGCGTGGCCCCGGCGCGCGAGCCTCAGAGCCCGAAGTTGCGCACGAGCGAGAGGTTCGAGACCTTCGAACCGGTCATCCGCACCGCGCGCGCCGGGTCGTACGCCTTGATCCACTCGGCGCGCGCGGCGATCGAGTTGAACCACGGCATGTTCACGGTGAGGCTGAACGGCGCCGCGAGGGCCGGCGTCGCGCCGCTCGGGTCGTGCATCTTGTCGACCGAGAACTGCGAGTCGGCGCCGTGGCACGTCTCGCAGGCTTCGACCGTGCCGCGGACCGGATCGTTGTAGACGTTCAGGTTCACGTGCGCGTACGCGCCGTCGCTGTCGTGGCAGGTCAGGCAGACCTCCTTCGACGGCTTCAGCCACGAGGTGTTCGCGCACTTGCCGGACTGGCACGACTGCCCGTAGCCGCACGTCGCGTCGGACGTGCACGTCGTCGCCGTGTCCCCGTGGCAGGCGGTGCAGTTGCGGAGATCCTGCGGGAGCAGGCTGTCGCTCCACGTGTTCGGCCCGAACGAGAAGCCGGCGCGCTGCGCAGGGATGACGTTCGTCTGCTCGAGGTAGTTCGCGCGGAGCTTGGCCGAGTGGATGTCGTGGATCATCACCGGGAAGCGGATCGTCGCCGTCGGCGTCGGGTTGACGACCCACGCGCACTGCAGCGCGCCCGCCTTGGCCGGGTTCGCGAGGCACTGCTGGCCGCCCGATTTGCAAGTCACGCTGGTCGCGTTGTAGCCGACGCAGGGGTACTGGCAGTCGGTGTCCGTCGCGCAGGTGCCGCTCGTCGCGCTGGTCGCGTTCGTGGTCACGAACGACGGGCCCATGCCGACCACCGGCGAGTCCTTCAGCGCGCTGTAGCTCGAGCCCGCGACGCCCGCGCCCTCCGCGTGGCAGACGTGGCAGTTCTCCGCGACGCGCCGCGAGTTGGAGCCGTGGAGGCCGAGCTGGGCGTGGCACTTGTTGCACGACTCGGTGGTCACGACCTGGCGCCGACGGATCGGGTCGGTCGCCGCGGGCGCGTTGCCGTCGGCCGCGTCGTAGCGGAAGTTGAAGGTCTGGTTGACGACCTCCGAGTAGCGCTTCGTCGCGTCGAACGGGTTGTACGTGCGGTAGACGTAGAACCAGACGGTGTACGTTCCGCTCTGCGCCGTCCACGTCTTGCTCGACGGCTGCGCGTTCTGCGGATCGAAGGTGTTCTTCAACGCGTAGGCCGGCAGCAGCGTCGCGGTGCAGTTGCCGCTCGCGTCGCAGCTCGCGGTGCCGATCTGCGAGGAGCTCGTCGTGAGCTTCGAGCCGGTGACCGCGAGGCTCGTGTTCGTGAACATCCGGTGCGGCGCGTCGGTCGTGCCGTTGACGACCATCGTGATGCCGTAGGTGTACGGCGTCTGCTTGTAGAGCTCCTTGCTCCAGTCGGTCACCGAGCCGTCGGCGACGCCGAGCTTGAAGTCGACCTGGAGCTTGTCGCCCGCCTTGAAGACCGCCGGCGCGGTCGTCGGGGTCGTGGCCGACGTGTAGAGCGCCGCTCCGGTGAGCGTCAGCCCGTGGGTCGACTTCGAGCCCGCGGCGAGGTCGCGCTGCGGGACGTAGTGCGCGGTCGTCGAGCTCGGCGTGTTGCCCGAACCGTGGCAGACACTGCACTGCGAGGGATCGTTCGGCTTCGCGGCGTCCGGCGTGATCAGCGGGTGCGTGAAGAGGACGCACTGGCCGAAGGTCGGGCTCGAGGCCGTCACGTCGCACCCGGAGCCGAACGACAGCCCCGCGCAGTCGGTGTCGTCCGAGCAAGCGGCGCGAGGCTTGAGCCCGACGACGTTCGCCTTGCAGAGCTTCGCGGTGGTGTCGCAGGTCGTGCCCGCAGGGAGCCCGAAGGCGCTGTCGCAGTCGGCGTCGGCCGCGCACGCGACCGTCTTGTCGCACGCGCCGGTCGTCGCGTTGCAGACGGTGCCGCTGCCGCAGGCGATCGTCGCCGAGCACTTCCGGAACGGCAGCCCGAGGGGGGCCGGCGGGCTCAGCGAAGGCGAGTCGAGCCCGGTGTTGGTCGCGTTGTTGAAGAAGACGTTGTCGTGGCAGCTACCGCACGCGGCGCGCGAGTAGTTGGTCTTCCACGCGTCGTCCTTGTGGCAGCTGGCGCAGTTCTTCTCGCCACCCGGCATCGCCGGGAACTCGACGCCCGTGAAGGCCGCGAGCGTCGTGTCGGCGGTCACGCCGTACTCGGGGTGCGCGACGCCCGGGTTCTTCTGGTTCACGCCGCGGTGGACGGCGTGCACCTTGCGGATGATCGGGTTGGGGCTGTAGCCGTCCCAGTTGTGGCAGAGCTTGCAGTTCGCCACCGCCATCGAGTCGAGCGCCCAGTTGCCGAGCGGCGAGAAGCCCGGGACCGAGTGCGCCATGTACGACTTGCCGCCGGCGCGCGTCCCCTTGTGGCAGTCGTTGCAGCTCGCGTCGGCGCCGACGCCCGTGGTGTATGTCTCGGCCGTCGCGGTGCCGATCTGCACGTCGACGAGCGGGAAGTCCTGCCCCTTCTCGTCCGCCGTCTTGGCCCACACGCCGATGACGTAGGTGCCCGCCGCCTCGGTCGTGATCGGAGCGGTCGTGAAGGAGACCGAGCCGTCGGCGTTCGTGACCAGCGTCGCCGTCGAGGTCGGCGTGGTCGCGAACTTCGGCGCCAGCAGGTTGATCTCGTGGTGCTGCCGATCGAGCGCGGCGCGATCGGTCACCGCGTCGAGGAGCTTCGACGCCGTCTTGGTGAGGAGCGGACCGCGCGGGCCAGCCATGTACAGGTTCGCGGTGCCGAGGTCGGCGACCTTCACGGTGCGAGCGCAGGCGTCGGTGAACCCGATCGTGAACGCGATGCTCTCGCCCGCGACGTAGTGCGTGCCGTTCGCCGGCTTCGAGGTCACCTTCAGCGACGAGGTGATGCCGAGCTGGCTGGCGGCGGGGCCGTCACAGCCTGCCGCGCCGACCTCACCCGCGGGGCCCGCCTCGCCGGCCGGACCGACCGCGCCGACCTCGCCTGCCGCGCCCGCCTCGCCCGTGGCGCCGGGATCGCCCTGCGGGCCCTTGTCGCCGGCGTCACCGGCGGGGCCTGGGTCACCGGTCGGCCCCTGCGAACCGGTCGAGCCGCAGGCGGAGGTCGCGATCGCAAGGAGTACGGCTGCGGTCCCCGCAGCCGCGAGACTCCAGCCGGGGGAAGTGCTCGCGCGCATGGTTGCTCCAATCTTCGAGTGGCTGCGGAGCGAAAGAAGTTCGGAGCGGCGCAGACATTGCGCCACCTCGATATCCGACCCCGGGGGGTTCCCCGGTTCCAGGCTCGCTCGCATCGGTTCGCGCTGCACCAAAGCAGCCGACGTGCCGTCCGGAAAGGGGCAAATACATGGAGCGCGTATCGAGCGCGCCGATTTTCCGGAGGCCAGACCCGGCGGGACCGTTGCGGACCGACCGCCCGCGCGGCGCGACCGGTGAACAAAAAAGCGAATCGGCGCCGATGAATCGCTTCACCGGCGCCGAGTCGGGTCACGTGACGACGAGCGTCACGTCGTGGGCCTCGGCGTTCGCCGAGGCGCCTTGCCTACTTCTGGTGCACGTTGCCGATCGCCGCGATGCGGCCCGGCCCGTGGCAGATCAGGCACTGCTCGCCGTCGCTCGCGAGAGCGTTCGCGCGAGTATCGTAGTGGATGCCGCCGTTCGCCTTCATGTGGTTGATGGCGATCGGCGTGTCGTGGCAGGACGAGCAAGCCGTCGTGATCTTGGAGATCACGAGGTTGTTCGGCGAGGCCGCGGTGGTCGTGTTGGTGGCCGCGTTGTACGCAAAGCCGACGCCGTAGTCCTTGACGCCGTCGGAGGTGACGTACTGCGACGGAGCGATCGCGAAGTACCCGGTCGGGTTCGTCGTGGCGCTGCTGTCGAGCTTGCCCGTCGCCGCCGCGGTGAGCTCCTGGCTCGGGACCGAGGCCAGGTTCGTCGCGTTGGTGAAGTCGTACGTGTTGGGCACGTGGCAGGCCACGCACTCGTTCAGCGGGCTCGGGAAGCCGACGTCCGCGTAGCTGTCACCGACCGCCGCCGCGTGCCAGTTGAAGGGCACGACGCGCTTGCGACCGGCGTGGATGGCGTGGATGAAGTAATCCGAGGCCGCCGACCAACCGGAGCTGGTGCGGTTCGGGTTGTGGCAGAAGACGCAGGTCGGGCCGTCGTTGCGCTCGCCCGCGTGGAACGTCGGGTTGATGCCCAGCTTGACGTGGCAGTTCTGGCACTTCGCGTTGTCGACGATCGTGCGACGAGCGGTGTAGCCCGAAGCGACCTTCCAGACGTTCGGCGCAGGGACGGCGAGGCCGCCCGAGAGCTTCACGGTGTCGTACGGGTAGCCGGTGACGTTGGTCTGAACCAGCGGCTCCGTGCCCTGACCGTACGAGTAGCCGACGCCGCCCGTGAGCATCGTCGCGTTCGAGGGGACCTGCACGCCCGTCAGGTTGATCGTGTAGTAACCCGAAGTGGCGTCGAACGTCATGGTGCCGGCGCCGGTGCCGGTCGCGGTGCCGTTCCAGATTTTCTTGATGTAGCCGCTGGCCGAGGCGTTGAAGTCCGCGGGGGCGGTGGTGCCGTCCTCGGGGACCGTGAACACCCAGTAGGCGCTCGGCGAGCCCGTGAAGTTCGGCATCATCTCGGTCACCGTCGCCGAAGCCGTCTGGAAGACGACCGGCGTGGTGCCGGTGAGGAAGCGGAACGTGATCGACGGACGCTTCACGTTCGGCGTCACGGTCGTGTCCGTCCACGTGCCGACCGACTTGAGGTCCCACGTGATCGGCGTCACGCCCGTGGTGGA
>CAIXWQ010000323.1 GCA_903923175.1 uncultured delta proteobacterium
CGAGCTCCGGGCTCGGCGAGCGCGCCGTAGCGGGCCAGCTCGCTCCTCGCGCCGAAGGCGGCCTCGCTCGCCAGGTCGACGCCGCGCCCGCTCGCGACCAGCGCCTCGGCGCGCTCGACCGCGAGGCGCGGCGAGCCGGCCACCACTTGGCGCAGGGGTCGATAGCCGCACGCCCCGAGCGAGCCGAGCGCGACGGGGGCGAGCGGCAGCCCCACGAGGCCGAGGAGAAACGAGCGACGGGTGGGCATCCTTCTCTCGCGGTTGCAGATGCGCCAGCGTCCGCCCGATGTCGAGCCTCCGCCGCTTCGCGCCGCCGTTCGTTTCTTTGCTCCTGGCCGCGTCCGCCTGCGGGCCGGGCGCGCGGCCGGAGGTCAGCGCCGCTCCGCAGCCGCCCGCCGCGTCCGCGTCGGCCTCGGGGCACCACCCGCTGGTGCATCGCTTCGAGAAGGCGGACGAGTGGGTGTCGGTGTTCGACGACCCCGCGCGCGACGCGTGGCAGAGGCCGAGCGAGGTCGTGGCGCGGATGCAGATCGCCGACGGTTCGACGGTCGCCGATCTCGGCACCGGTACGGGCTACTTCGTCCCCTACCTGTCGCGCGCCGTGGGCGAGCGCGGGCACGTGCTCGCGCTCGACATCGAGCCCGACATGGTCCGCTACGTGAAGGAGCGAGCGGCGCGCGAGAAGCTCGCGAACGTGGAAGCGCGCGTCGTGCCGCTCGACGGCCCAGGGCTCGAAGCCGCGAGCGTCGACCGCGTGCTCGTCGCAGACACGTGGCACCACATCCCGGAGCGCGGCGCGTACGTGAAGAAGCTCCGCGACGCGCTGCGCGCAGGCGGCGCGGTCTTCGTCGTCGACTACACGCTGGAGTCGAAGATGGGGCCGCCGAAGCAGCACAGGCTCGCGCCGGAGCAAGTGGTCGCCGAGCTCGAGGCGGGCGGACTGAAGGCGGAGATCCTGAAGGAGGACCTCCCCGAGCAGTACGTGGTGCGCGGCGCGCGGTAGCGGCGATCGCGGGCGCGATCGCTACTTCGTCGGCTTCTGCGAGGGCGGGCCCGACGAGGTAGGCGGCGCCGCGGGAGCTCGCGAGGCGGGCGGGAAGATCGCCGGCTTCGAGACGCGTGGCGCGTCCTGGCTCGGCGGCGGTGCAGCCTCCTGCATGGGGATCTCCCAGTCGCCCGAGTTCACCTCGGGGGCCGCGGTGGCCTCCACCAGCGACGGCTCGGAGGTGAGATCGGCGACGTCCGGGATCGGCGGCGGGCGCTTCGAGGGGAGCTTCGGCGCCACGGGGGGCGGCGGGCGCGTCGAGGGCTTGGCCTCCTCGAGACCGAGCGGGATGAACAGGCGACGCAGGTTCGTCGGCACGGGGACGAGCTTCGCGACGAGCTCGGACTTCGCGATGAAGATCTCCTCGCGCCGCTTGTCGCCGGTGACCCGCTTGATGACGAGCTCCTCGGTCGACTTCGAGCGGCGGGCGATCTCCTGGACCACGGGCGCCATCTCCTCGATCAGGCGCTCGACGAGGACCGTCGGCTCCTCGTGCTCGGCGTACGCCTCGCCGTCGAGGCTCGCTTCGAGCAGCTTCTTGCGACAGAGGCGCGCATCCGCGGCCGACTCGGCGAGGCGGTCGTAGAGCGCGACGATCTTCGCGAGGTCCTCCGCGGGCGGCTCGTAGGCCGCGGCCACGCCGCTCTCGTTCACGTAGCTCGCCTTCACGCGTCGCTGCTCGTCGAGCTTGAACTCGAAGCCCGCGCCGCTGCCGTCGGGGCCGACGCGAAGCTTGAACGCGCCCCCCTCGCCGATGGCGATCTCGACGACGTGAAGCTTGTCGACGCGCTGAGGCTTGAGGCGCGTCTCCTTCCGGAAGAATCCGCCCGCCTCGGGCGCATGGAGATCGAGGCTCTGCACGAAGCGCTCGACCCGCGCGATCGGCGTGAAGGCCGCCGAGTCCTTGGAGACCTCGAGCTCGAAGACGGCGTC
>CAIXWQ010000324.1 GCA_903923175.1 uncultured delta proteobacterium
GCCCGCCGCGACGAGCGCCGGGCGCAAGCGCTTGCCGCCGCGCCGCACGATCGACGCGACCTCGTCGGCCACGGCGCGCGCCGAAGGGCCGGCCGCGTCGGCGGCGCGCAGCAGCCGGGCGAGGAGCGCCTCGAGCCGCGCGTCGACGGCCACGCGGGAGGCCGCGAGGAACGCGACGGTCTCGGCGGGCTCGACGGGCTCGGACTTGCGCGACGACGACGACATCCGCGGGGAACCCTCCGGCCCGGCCGCCGCGAAGGGAAAGCGGAGCCGATGCGGGAGTGATGCGAGCGGCCGAGCGGCCGTCTCCCGCGCATTTCGAGGCGCGATCGGCGCGGCAGGCGCCGTTCCTTGACGGCTGGAGGCTAGGGTGGGACACCAGCACTGTCAACCAGGTTTGCCCCAGAATCGCTGTAACTTCGCGTACTTTCAAATTTCTCTGAACGGTTTCGAACACTTCGAGGAGGCGTGATGACGGGCGAGCTGGGCGACCGCAAAGCGGACCACCTGGAGCTGTGCGCGCGCGGGGACGTTGGGTTTCGCGGCACCTCGACGCTCCTCGAGGAGGTGCGCCTCCTGCACGACTCGCTCCCCGAGCTGGCGGTCGACGAGCTCGACCTTCGCGTGCGGCTCTTCGGCAAGGTCCTGCGCGCCCCCCTGGTGATCGCCTCGATGACCGGGGGGACGGAAGAGGCGCTGCGGATCAACCTCGAGCTCGCGGCGATCGCGGAGGCGCGGGGGTACGGCTTCGGCCTCGGGAGCCAGCGGGCGATGATGAAGCGCCCCGAGGCCCGCTCGACCTACCGCGTACGCGAGGTCGCGCCGACGGCGCTGGTGCTGGCGAACCTCGGCGGCGTGCAGGCCGCGAAGACCGACTCGTCCGACGTGGGCGCGCTGGTCGAGGCGGTCGGCGCCGACGGCCTCTGCGTGCACCTGAACCCGGCGCAGGAGATCGTGCAGCCCGAGGGAGACCGCGACTTCCGCGGCGTCCTGGACGCGATCGCGCGGCTGACGCGCGAGCTCGGGGTCCCCGTCCTCGCGAAGGAGACGGGCTGCGGCATCGGCCCGGCGGCGGCCCGCAAGCTGCGCGCGGCGGGGGTGCGGCACGTCGACGTGTCGGGCGCGGGGGGCACCTCCTGGGTCGGCGTCGAGACCAAGCGGGCCGCCGGCCGCGACGAGGCGAAGCGCGCGCTCGGCGAGGCCCTGTGGGATTGGGGCGTGCCGACCGCGGTCTCCACGGCCCTCTGTGCGAAGGCCGGCTTCGCGACCGTGATCGCGACCGGCGGCGTCGCCTCGGGGCTCGACGTCGCCCGCGCGCTCGCGCTCGGCGCCTCGGCGGCCGGGATCGCGCGGCCGGTGCTCAAGGCGCTCTACGCCGGCGGACGCGCCGAGGCCGAGCGGTTCCTCGACGGCGTCGAAGCGGAGCTGCGCGCGGTGATGCTGCTCGTCGGCGCGCGCGACGTCGCGACGCTGCGCGAAGTGCCCCGCGTGCTCGGTCCCGAGCTGCAGCGCTGGCTCGCGGCGTGCGGCACGCAGGCGTAGATCGAGCCCATGGCCCTCGAGCAGCGCGACGGCGTGGTCTTCATCGACGGCGAGCGGCGCCTCCCCGAGCGCGCGGTCGTCTCCGTCTACGACCGCGGGTTCCTCTACGGCGACTCCGTCTTCGAGGTGATCCGCACCTACGGCGGGCGACCGTTCGGGCTCGAGGAGCACGTGGCGCGGCTGCATCGCTCGGCCGGCAAGCTCGCGATCGCGCTGCCGTGGAGCGAGGCGTCGCTGGTCGACGAGCTCGCGCGCCAGGTGCGCGAGGCCGCCTTCACCGAGTCGTACGTGCGCGTCGTGGTCACCCGGGGCGCCGGGCCGCTCGGGCTCGATCCCGACCTCGCCGACAGGCCGAGCCGCATCACCCTGATCCACGCGCTGACGCTCCCGCCGACCTCCGTCTACCGCGACGGCGTGGCGCTGCTCGTCGCCAGCGCGGCGCGCGCGACGGACGGCACGGCGGCCGAGGGGGCGAAGGCCTCGAACTACCTCGCGAACCTGCTGGCGCTGCGCGAGGCCAAGGCGCGCGGCGCCTACGAGCCGCTCTTCGTCGAGACGACCTCGGCAGGGGTTCGCCTCGCGCTCGAAGGTGGGTCTTCGAACGTCTTCGCGCTGTTCGGCGCTCTCCTCGTGACCCCGCCCGAGCGACGCATCCTCAGCGGCGTCACGCGGCGCTACGTGATCGAGGCTGCGCCCGCGGCCGGCCTGCGCGTCGAAACGGCGGATCTGCCGATCGAGCGGCTGCTGACGGCCGACGAGGTCTTCATCACGTCGACGATCCGCGAGATCGTCCCGGTCGTGCGGATCCTCGACGGCGAGCGCGCCACGACCATCGGCGCCGGAGTCCCGGGGCCCGCGGTCCGGCGCGTCCACCGCGCGTTTCGCGCGCACGTCGGCGCAGGCGGCCCCGGCGGCGCCTCCATGCCGTGGGAATGACGCTGCTTTTCGCGCCAGATTCGCGCGGTCGCCGAGATCGGGTGGACGCCGGGATCGCGGGGACGCTAGAGTCTGCGACCCCTCGGGGACCCGTCCCGTGGGCGGGGGAGGGTGCCCTAGATCCTGCGAGCGCGGTGCCGTATCCGCGCGAGGTGTTCTCGGAACATGGATAGCGATCTGCGGGAAGCGGTCGACCTCCTTCGCGCCGTATTCGAACGTCGGAAGCTCGAGAGCAAGTGGGGCGCGGCGTCTGCCGACCTCGTCAACGAGCTCAAGAAAGAGTTCCGCATTCCGCCGCGGTACCGCGCGTTCCTGACCAAGGCCGATCCGGTCGAGGTCGAGACCGTCACCCCCGTCGAGAAGGTGCGCATCCTCTCGGCCGGGAAGCTCCGCGAGGGGCAGGTCGGCTTCGCCGTGGGCGAGGACGGCGTGACCAAGGTCACCGGCAAGGACGGCGATTGGAAGAAGTCGTGGGTGGTCGTCGCGATCAGCACGCTCTTCGGCGACCCCTACTTCCTCGACGTCTCCAAGCTCGACGCCGAGGGCGATTGCCCGGTCTACGTCGGCCAGAAAACCGAGAAGGGGACGTGGCGCACCACGCTCGCAGCCTCCTCGTTCGCGAGCTTCGTGCACATCCTCGCCCTGGGGATGGACCTCGCTTCGGGCTTCGGCGAGGCCGCGTTCGACGAGGGGGACGACGAGGCCTTCCGCGAGGCCTTCGGCCCGCGGATCAAGTCGATCGACCCCGCCGCCGTGCGTGCGAAGCACTGGAGCTGAGCGCTCCGCCCACGGCCGAGGGCGCACGGTCGAGGCCCCGCGGCCTCCCGGCGCGCTCCCGTAGCGAGAAATCCGGCCTCGCGGCGCGCCGCGATGGGCTGCGCTACACCTTCGAAGGCCGTCCTCCGTCTCACGGAATGACGGCGCTGGTCGGGTCCCGTACTATCGCGCCGGCTCGGGCCACGCCTGGGTGCCCGGAAGTCTCGCTCTGATCGCCTCTCAGGAGCTGCTCGATGTTCGTCTCGTGCCCGCGCTGCAGCCAGCAGAACTACAACACCGCGACGCAGTGCGCGTACTGCGGAGCTCCGCTCGGCGCGCCGCCGCAAGGCGTACCGGGCGGCTTCGCCTCGACGAACGCGCCCGGCTTCGCGGGCGGGACGACGGGCGGCGGCGCGGGCGCCACGAGCGGCTCGGTCGCGTCGCAGCCGCAGGTCGGCCAGCTGATCGACAAGAAGTACCGCGTCGAGCGCGTGCTCGGCGAGGGCGGCATGGGCGTCGTCTACGTCGCGATGGACGTGAACGCCGACCAGAAGGTCGTCATCAAGTCGATCCGCCCCGAGTTCGCCAACCGCGGCGACTTCCGCGAGCGCACGCTCGCCGAAGGCAAGGCGCTGGCGAAAATCGACCACCAGAACGTCGTCCGGTTCAACTCGATCATCAACAGCCCGGAGACGAACGAGCTCTACATCGTCATGCAGTTCATCGAGGGCGAGTCCCTCGATCGGACGCTCGAGAAGGCCAACGCGGCGGGGCAGAAGATCGCGATCGACGAGGTCGCGCGGCTCTTCAAGCAGATCCTCGACGGCGTCGGCTCGGCCCACAAAGAGGGGCTGATACACCGCGATCTGAAGCCGGCCAACGTGCTCGTGCGCGCGAAGGACGGCATCGCGAAGGTCATGGACTTCGGCATCGCCAAGGCCGAAGGCGCGACCAAAGGGCCGACGCAGGCCGGCGGCATCGTCGGCTCGCTGTTCTACATGGCCCCCGAGCAGATCAAGGGGCAGCGCGATCTCGACAAGCGCCTCGACATCTACGCGCTCGGCGTCGTGCTCTTCGAGCTGGTGACCGGCCACGTGCCGTTCGACGGCGAGACCGAGTACGACATCATGACCAAGCACATGGGGGAGCCGGTCCCCAGCGTGCTCGCCTCGCGCCCCGACGCGCCGCCGTGGATCGACGAGCTGATCCAGCGCGCGACGCAGAAGGACCGCAACCTTCGCTTCCAGTCCTGTGAGGAGTTCCGCGCGGCGCTCGACCACTACGCGGGCGGCGTCGTCGTGCCGCGGTCGATGACGGCGTACGAGAGCTCGATCGCCGATGGCGCGAACACCGGCAACCGCAGCGGCACCGCCGTGATGTCGCCGATGGGCGCCACGCCGCCGCCCGGCGCGATCTCGAACCCCTACGGCAGCAACCCGAGCAACCCCGGCTTCGCGCCCACGCCCTCGGCGCCGCAGCAGAAGAGCGGCGGCTCGGGCGGGCTGGTGATCGGCCTCGTCGTGGTCCTGCTGCTCGGCGGCGGCGGCGCGGGCGCCTACTTCTACTTCAACCAGGACGACGGCGGCTCCACGAAGGCGACGGCCAAGAGCGACAAGAAGGACGACGGCGAGAAGCCCAAGGCGAAGGCCAAGGACAAAGAGAAGGATCCGGACGGCGAGAAGGTCGCGGTCAAAGAGAAGGACAAGGAGAAAGACAAGGTCAAGAAGAAGGGCCCGCTCGACGCGCTCGTCGGCAAGTGGCGCTCCGACGTGACCAACCGCGATCTCGAGGCCTCCAAGTCGGGGACCGAGGTCGAGTTCAAGGTCTCCGACGACGTGCAGTGGAAGGGCGCCTACTCGAAGGACGAAGTCCGCTTCAAGCTCTCGGCCGGCTCCGACGACAAGACCTTCAAGGTCACCGATCGCTACCGCCCCTACCCGATCGCACCCGCGAAGACGTACTCGCCCGACGCGATCGCCTCGTGCACGGTGGAGTCGACGAAGGGCCCGGCCGGCGATCTCGAGGCGGTGCTCAAGGACGCCGACACGATCGAGGTCACCTTCGCGACCGCCAAGGTCGACGCGAAGACCAGCCCCAGCGACGCGACCACCATCACCGGCTGCGTGCCGGGCACCGTGAACGGCGTCGCGAAGACGACGTTCCGCCGCCAGAAGTAGTCACGCGCCGCGAAGGAGCCCGCCTCCGAGCCGAGCCACGCTCAGCGCCGCGACCGCTCGTCGCGCGCGAACGCCTCCGCGACGAGCGGGCGCGGCCGGACGTCCGCCTTCTTGCCGGGCAGGTCCGGGGGATCCGGCGGCGGCGGCGCGGGCGGCGGGCCAGCATCGGTCGGCGCGTCGGCGGGGGCCTGCGCGCACGGATCCCGCGCGACCTTCGTGGCGCTCACGTCGGCCCCCGCCGAGGGCTCACGCGCGTCGTGACGGCAGCCGAGCGCCGAGAGCAGCAGCGGCAGCGCGGCGAGCGTCGGCAGGGCGAGATGCGTTCGTGCGCTCGGCGACAGCGCCCGCGCCGGGCGCGCGCGGACCTCGAGCGCGTGCGGCTTCTTGCGGGCTTCCATGCAGCGTGGAGCGTACGCCGATTCCCGGATCGTGCTGCGTGAGGGCGAGCCGCGCGTGGGTCGCGGCCAGGGCCGAGCCTCGCGAGCGCCCGCGCGGCGCTCAGGGGGCGAGCCCCGCCTTGACCGCTTCCTCCGCGATCGCGAGCAGCTTGCGGATCTCCGCGCGCTCGCCGTCGAGGGCGCGTACGTTCCCCATGGCGTCGCACACGAACGACCCCTGCAGGGCGTCGTTGCGCACGTCGCGCGCCTCGAAGTGCAGCTCGGCGACCTTGTCGATGCGGTAGACGGCGCCGTCGACCGCGACCTCGTGCGCCGGATCGAGCCCGAGGGCCTTGTTCATCTGGTCGTGGAGCTTCTCGGGCCGCACCGCGCGCCGCGCCTCCCACGCGACCTCCTTCGCGACGCCGGCGGCCGCGCGCGCGGCAGGCTCGAGGATCACGGACGCGGCCTTGATGCCCGGCCCGACGCCGCTCGCGACCCCCTTGGCGGCGCGCGCGGCGGGCTCGAGCGCGTCCGACGCGGCCTTGATGCCGGGCGCGAGCCTCTCGCGCGCCTTGCGGAGCGCCTCGCGGGCGTCGTCGAGCGGGGAGCGAGGCTTTCCGTCTTCGGCCATGCAGAGACGGTAGCAGAGGGGGCGCGGAGCAGCGCGCCGGGGCGGTCGACGCGAGGCTCAGCGGATGACGACGAACGTCTGCTCGTTGAGCGCCAGCAGGCGGCCGTCCTCGCCCCAGAGCTCACGCAGCTCGACGGCGTACCCGTCGCGCGAGGCCACGGCGCGCGCGCGGTGGAAGATCGGCGCCTCGGGGTCGAGCCCCTCGAGCGAGTCGAGCACCTGCAGCGTGTAGGCGATCGTCGCCATCGGCCGCAGCGTGCTCCAGAGCGAGAAGAGCGCCGGCCACCACGCGTCGGCGAGGGCTGCGAGGTGCGCGACGTCGCGGCGCGCAGGGCGCTCGCGCAAGCGCACCCACCCCTCGGCGACCGGCTCCTTGCCCGCCGAGAACGGCATCGGCCCGGTGCACCGGAACTCGACGTGCTTCGCGAAGGGCGGCCACGCTTCGCTCCACGCGAACGGCTCGATCTCGCGCCACGCGCGCGCCGCGAGAGCCGCGGGAGCCTGGAGCTCGCAGTGATCCGCGACCGTGCGCCGCGCGCGGCCGAGGACCGCGACCGCGTGGGCTCGCACGTCGTCGCCCTGCGTGAGCCGCGCGGTGAGCACCGACACCGAGCTGCCGGCGCGCGGCCGCTCGACCGTGAGGCTCGCGTCGCCCGGGAGCGCCGGGCCGCCGAGCTCCGCGGTGCGCGAGCGGATCGCCCGCCCGTCTTGCGCGCGCTCGCCCTCGGAGAGCTCGATGGCGCGCGCGAGCATGCCGATCACCAGCCCGCCGAACGCGCCTCGCCCCTGCTGCCAGCCGTCGGGGATGGCGATCGAGAAGCGCCCGTCGCCCGGGGCTCCGAGCGGGGTCGGCTCCTGGAGCGCCGAGAGCTCCATCAGGCGTGCGCCTCCGCCGCTTCGTCGAGGGTGACGAACGCGTACCCCTCGCGCCGCAGGGTCTCGACGACGGCGCCGAAGGTCTCCTCCTTGCGCGCGACGCCGATGCGCACGTCGCGCTGGCGATCGCGCAGCGCGCCGAGGCCGTCGTCGTGCTCGTCGAGGAGATCGATCCCGTGCAGCTCGAGGTTCACCAGCGGCTCGCCCACGACCCCCGCGGTCAGCATGCGCGCCCGGTCGGGCCCCGCCATCACGAGCGAGGTGCCGATGAACGGCAGGCGGAAGCGCCGCGTGACCTGGATCGGGAGCTCGAGCAGGCCGTCGCCACGGCGGTAGAAGCGCGCGCCGACGCGGTACGGGCGCGTGGGCGCGAGGAGCACCGCCGGGGTGTCGATCACCGAGCGGCTCGGCTTGCCGAGGAGCGAGTAGACCGAGATCGCGAGGTCCTTGGCGGCCTTGTAGGCCGGGCACGGGAAGACCGAGCTGTCGTAGGCGACGCCGCGCTCGCGCAGCAGGGCGAAGACCTCGTCGGTGATCGTGTAGCCCGGCGCGCGAAACCCCTTGGGCCGCACACCGCAGGCGCGCTCGATCGAGGCGGCCCCCTCGTCGATTTCGCGGCCGATGAAGTCGCGGCCGAGGCGCGTGAGGTCGTAGCGGTGGGACTGCGTGTGGTTGCCCACCGCGTGCCCCTCGCCGACGGCGTCGCGCAGCGCGGCCGCCGAGCGCGCGCGGGCGAGGTCGGCGCCGACCGCGAAGAAGGTGAGGGGCAGGTCGAGCGCCCCCGCGAGCCGACTGAGGCGCGGCACCGCGACGTCGTAGATCGGCGCGCGATCACCGGCCGGCGGGGCCATGCCGTGGATGGCGTGATAGTGGCCGATCTCGTCGAGATCGACGCTGAGGGCGCAGAGACGCAGGGCCATGGGCCGGAAATCGTTAGCACGTCGGCGGACGCGGCACGGCGGGCGCGCCAGCGGGCCTCCGTTGACAAGGCCCCCCTCGCGTGCTCTTCTCCGCGGCCCCTCTTCGTTCGATGAAGAGGCCACGCCGCGCTCGTTGCGGCGAGATCGAAGCGACGGAGCCGAGCCATGAAGCGTACGTACCAGCCCAGTAACGTCAGCCGCGCCCGTACCCATGGCTTCCGCAATCGGCTGGAGTCGAAGTCGGGTCGCAAGGTCCTCAAGAACCGCCGGAACAAGGGGCGCTGGCGCCTCGCCGTTTCGACCTACAAGAAGTGATCGTCGGGGCGGTCATGCCCCCTACGGTTCACGACCCCGCCTCGCCCTCGCGCCCCCGGCTCGCCTTTTCGAAGGCGCGACGGCTGCGAAGGCGGGGCGATTTCGTTCGCCTCCAGCCGTCGCGCACGCGCGTCCACACGCCGCACTTCCTGCTGTTGCTCGGCAAGTCGCCGAACGAAGCGGCCCCCGCGCGGCTCGGCGTGACCGTGACGCGCAAGGTCGGCTCGGCCGTGGAGCGCAACCGCGTGAAGCGCGTCGTGCGCGAGGCGTTCCGGCTCGATCCGGGGCTGCTGCCGGACGGCGTCGACCTCGTCGTGATCGCGAAGGACGGCGCGCCGACACTCGGGCTCTCCGCCGTGCAGGCGGAGTGGGACGGCGTGCGGCCGATGCTGCAGCGCCGGGCGCGCGACGTCTTGCGCGGCGACGTGAAGGCGCCGGCGCGCGGCAAGCGCCCTGACGCGAGCGGGGGCCCGCGCCCCGCGTGACCGGGCGCCGACGACCGCGGGCGTGCACTTCTCGCGGGCGTGCCTACAGTGCCCCGACGCGATGGTCGCCCGGCTCCTGATCCTGCTCGTGCGCCTCTACCAGTACACGCTGGCCTGGGCGCTCGGCGGGCACTGCCGATTCCAACCTTCGTGCTCGCACTATGCGATCGGCTGCCTCCGGGAGCACGGCGCGCTCCGCGGCACCTTGCTTTCGGTGCGTCGGGTGAGTAGATGCCACCCCTTCCATCCGGGCGGCTACGACCCCGTGCCCCCTGCGCCCCCGCGCTAGAAGCGCGCCCGCGCGCAATCCCGCCCCCTTCCCTTCCCGCGTCGAAGCCCCGAGGAACCTGATGGATCGCAGCACGCTGTCGCGGATCCTGCTCGCGGTCGGCGTCTTCTTCCTCGTCTTCACGCTCTTCAAGAGCTGCAAGAAGGACGAGGGGCACGTCGCTTCGCCTGTCATCGATCTCAGCGAGAAACTCGCCCTCCCCGAGGGGGCGACCAAGGGCGGCGCCTGCGTCATCGCGACGCAGGACTTCCGCGCGCGCTTCGGCAACGTCGGCGCCGGCCTGCAGCAGTTCGAGCTGCTCGGCACCAAGTACAGCGAGGCCGGCAAGCCGATCGACCTCGTCTACCGCACCACGCACGACACCGAGCTCAACGAGCTGCCGAACTACGCGCCGCTGCGCCCGAACTTCCGGTTCGACGCGAGCGAGAAGCAGGTCCCCGGCGATCTCGTCGAGTACGCGGTCGAGCAGCGCGGCAGCGAGTGCGTCTTCAAGCACGTCCGCCCGGGCGTGGTGGAGATCACGCACACGGTGAAGGCGGGCCCCGGCCGCTACGAGCTGTCGACGACCACGACGCTGAAGAACCTCGCCCCCGAGCCGCAGAAGCACTCGTTCGCCGAGGGGCTCTTCGCGCTGCAGTTCAAGTCGGCCGAGGGCGGCATGCTCTCGCGCGCGTCGCCGAACGAGCTGTTCAACGCCGGCTGCGCGGTCAACGGCAAGGTCGAGCGCAAGAAGCACAGCGACTTCTCGAAGGGGTGGGAGACGCGCTACGGCAGCGTCGACTTCGCCGAGATGTCGAGCGGCTACATCGGTCAGGCCATCATGCCGCAGACGCCCGGCGCGCACTGCTCGATGGTCTCCGAAGGCTTCCCGCGCATGCAGGAGGCCGACCGCTGGATGCTCCGCTCGTACGTGATCTGGGATCAGCGCCAGCTCGCGAAGGACGAGGTCGCGACCTACCAGGCGACCGCGTACCTCGGGCCCAAGGAGCGCGATCTCCTGGCGGCCGCGGGCGGCGGCGCGCGCAAGCTCGATCAGCTCATCGACCTCGGCACGTTCGCGATCATCGCCAAGGTGCTCGTGAAGTACCTCGGCTTCCTCAAGGGCCTGCTCGGCTCCTGGGGCATCGCGATCATCTTGATGACGGTGACGGTGCGCCTCGCGCTCATGCCGCTCACCCTCCCGCAGATCCGATCCTCGATCGCGATGCGGAAGATCAAGCCCGAGATCGACGCGATCAACAAGAAGCACGAGGGCGACCAGCAGATGAAGATGCTGGCGACCCAACAGCTCTACAAGAAGAACGGGATCAACCCCGTGGCGGGCTGCGCGCCGGCCCTCTTGCAGATGCCGGTCTGGTTCGCGCTCTACACGGCCCTGCAGACCGCGATCGAGCTCTACCACGAGCCCTTCGCCATCTGGCACGACCTCAGCTCGCCGGATCCGCGCTACATCCTGCCGCTCGTGCTCGGCGCCACGATGTTCGTCCAGCAGAAGGTCACCCCGATGCAGATGGACCCGGCGCAGCAGAAGATCTTCACCTACTTCATGCCGGCGATGTTCACGGTGTTCATGCTGATGCTCCCCGCGGGGCTCGGCGTGTACATGCTCACGAACTCGATCCTCGGCATCGCGCAGACCATGGGCGTCGAGCGCTACATGAAGACCCACGCGCCGGCCGAGGTGGTGGTGAAGCAGGCGGAGTCGAGCGCCAAGGACGAGAAGAAGCCGCGCCCGGCGCGGGAGCTCGCACGCAAGCGCGACGACAAAGAAGACGACGACGCCTGAGCCGAAGGCTCCGGGCGAAACCTGGTGAGCGAGGAAGACCGATGACCGGTGTGGACGATCGCGACGCAGCAGCGGATGGGTTCGCCGACGACGCCCCCGAGGCGAAGGGCGAGGCAGGGCCGGCCCCCGAGGACGGCAAGGCCGAGCGCGCGCTGGAGTTCCTCCGCGAGCTCGTCTCGAAGATGGGGGTCGACGCGGAGGTCCGGCTCATCGGCAACGACGCCCGCCAGGTCGAGCTCGACGTGGCCGGGCCCGAGGCCTCGATCCTGATCGGCAAGCGCGGCAGCACGCTCTTCGCGCTGCAGTTCCTGGTGAACCGCGTGGTGAACCGCGGCCCGCAGGGGCGGCGCTACGTCGTGCTCGACGTCGAGGGGTACCGCGCGCGTCGCGAGCAGGGGCTGGCGGCGGTGGCCGTGAAGCTCGGCGAGCAGGCCGTGCGCGAGGGGAAGGTCATCACCTTCGATCCGATGAGCCCGCGCGAGCGGCGCGTGGTGCACCTCGCGCTCGCGAAGTTCCCCGGCGTGCGCACGCAGAGCGAAGGCGAAGGCGACGCGCGGCGAGTGCAGATCATCCCGAGCCGCGCGCGACCGCGCTGATCTCGCGCGAGACGAGCCGAGAGATTTCACAGAAGGTTAGAAGGGAAGAAGTCGAGAGTCGCCGAGATCGAGCGTTCTCTAGCCTTCTAGGCTTCTAGCCTTCTGTTCAATTCTCTCGTCTCTCGTCTCGTTTCTCTCCGGAGCACCGCGCGCCCTTGGCGCGCAGGGTGCGCGTGCTTACGGTCCCCTCGCGGCCATGGCGAAGGACCTCTACGCGGTGCTGGGCGTTGCGAAGGACGCCGACACCGACACGATCAAGAAGACCTTCCGGAAGCTCGCGCAGAAGCTCCACCCGGACCGCAACCCCGGCGACAAGGCCTCGGAGGCGCGGTTCAAAGAGGTGAACCACGCGAACGAGATCCTCTCGGATCCGAAGAAGCGTGCGCTCTACGACGAGTTCGGCGAGGAGGGCCTGCGCGAGGGGTTCGACCCGCAGCAGCAGCGCGCGTATCGCGCCTGGCAGCAGCAGGGCGGGCGGCCCGGCGCCGGCGGCGGCGGCGTCCGCATCGAGGACCTCTTCGGCGGCGGCGGGGGCATCGGCGACGTCTTCGGCGATCTGTTCAATCGCGGCCGTGGCCGTGGCGGCGCGCGGCGCACGCGCGGGGCCGACGTGGAGGGCGAGGTCACCATCGACTTCGCCTCGGCGATCCGCGGCGCGACCGTGCAGCTGACGACGCGCGCGGGGGGCGAGCCGATCCAGGTGCGCATCCCGCCTGGCGCCGAGGACGGGGCGCGCGTCCGCATCGCTGGGCACGGCGAGGCGGCGCCCGCCGCGAACGGCACCGCGGGCGACCTCATGCTCACCATCCACGTGAAGCCGCACGAGCGCTTCCGGCGCGAGGGTGACGATCTCCACCTGGAGCTGCCGATCACCGTCGCCGAGGCCTACCTCGGCGCGAAGGTCCGCGTCCCGACGTTCGAGGGGCCGGTGACCATGAAGGTCCCGCCGCGGGCGCAGGGCGGGCAGACGATGCGCCTGCGGGGCAAAGGGGTCGCGCGCAAGGGCCGCGACGCGGGCGACCTCTACATCCACTTCCAGATCGTGGTCCCGACCAGCGACGACCCGGCCGTGCAGCGCGCGATCGAGGAGATCGCCAAGGTCCAGCCCGAAGATCCGCGCGAAGGGATCGAGGTCTGAGGGTCAGCGCGGGCGGCGCCTGACGCCCCGCCCGGTCGCGCTATCCTCCGGGCGCGATGTCGTCCACGCAGCTCGCCTCGGGGTCCATCTTCGCCGGGCGCTACCTCGTCGATCGGCTGCTCGGTGGCGGCGGCATGGGCTCGGTCTTCGCGGCGCAGCACACGTCGACCGGGCGCAGGGTCGCGATCAAGCTGATGCTGCCGACGCTCGTCGCCGAGCCCGGCATGCGCGAGCGCTTCGCGCAGGAGGCGCGCGTCTCGTCGCTCATCCAGAGCAAGCACGTCGTGGAGGTGATCGACGCCGGCGTCGACGTCGCGACCGGCGCGCCGTTCCTCGCGATGGAGCTGCTCGAGGGGCGCGATTTCGGCCAGCTGCTCCGCGATCGCGGCGCCCTCCCCGCCGACGAGGTCGTGCGGCTGCTGGCGCAGGTCGCGCGCGGGCTCGATCGCGCGCACGCGGCGGGCGTCGTGCACCGCGATCTCAAGCCCGAGAACCTGTTCCTCTGCGCCGACGAGGACGGCTCGCCGCAGGTGAAGATCCTCGATTTCGGGCTCGCGAAGCTGGTGCAGGGGCAGAGCGGCGCGGCGACGCTCTCGGCCGGCACGCCCACGTACATGGCGCCCGAGCAGCTCGGGCTCGCGCCGATCACGCCCGCGGCCGACGTGTGGGCCTTCGGGCTGATCGCCTTCACGCTGCTGACCGGCCGCACGTACTGGGAGGTCGACTCGATCGCGCAGCTGTACGGCGCGCTGATGGCGCCGTCGTACCCCTCGCCGCTCGAGCGGGCGCGCGCCCACGGCGTGGCGCTCCCGCCGGCGTTCGAGGCCTGGTTCCGACGCTGCACGGCGCGTGATCTCTCGCAGCGGTTCGCCAGCGCGGGCGAGGCCTGCGAGCAGCTGCGCGCGGCGCTCGGCGTTCCCGCGAGCCTCCCGACGGGCTCGTACGCCGCGCCGCCGCCGCCGC
>CAIXWQ010000325.1 GCA_903923175.1 uncultured delta proteobacterium
ACCCGGGCGCGGCGAGCAGCGCCGTCGCCGCCTCGCGCACGCGCGGCTCCGGATCGTCCTTGGCGGCCTTCTCGAGCGTCGCCTTCGCGTCGCGCCCCGAGCGCGCGAGCGCCCGCAGCGCGGCCTCGCGCACGAACGCGTAGCCGTCCGCGCTCGTCCCGCTCGCCGCCTTGATCAGCGGCGCGTCGACCGCCGCCTTGGCGTCGCGCAGGCCGATCTCGCCGAGCGCGTGCGCGGCGTCGGCGCGCATCGACCACTGCTTGTGCCCCGAGAGCACCGTCGAGAGCGAGGCCACCGACCCCGCGTCGCCGCGCGCCGCGAGCATCTCGATCGCGAGGCGCTGCACCTCGGGCGAGGCGTCGGTGAGCGCGTCGACGAGCGCCTCGCGCGCCGCCTGCGTGTCGCGGCGGCCGAGCCAGCGCACCGCGCGCAGCTGCACCGAGAGCTCCGGGTGGTGCACCAGCCCGAGCACGAACGGCTCGGCCGCGTCGGCGATGCGCGCTGCGGCGTCGAGCGCCGCCTTAGGGACCTCGCCCTTCGCGCCCCCCACGCCGGGCGCGCCGGCTTCGGTGAAGACCCCGAGCGCCCAGGCGTCGGGGCGCGACAGCATCGCGTCGAGCGCGACGACGGACCGCTCCTTCGAGGTCTGCAGCGCGGTCGACACCGCCGACGCGAGCGACTTCTCGTGCGTCACGAGCGCGGTCGCGAAATCGGCCGGCGCGTACGAGGTCGGGATCAGCGCGGCGATCGCGGAGTCGGCCGTGAGGGCCCCCTCGGGCACCGGCAGCGGCTCGGTCACGCCGCGGAACTCGCCGGTCGCCAGCGCGGCGAGCGCGATCGCGGAGGCCCTGCGCAGGCGCGGCACCGGATCGAGCGCGGCGTCGGCGAAGATCGCGATCGGCACGTCGCTCGGCAGCGCGCTCGCCCCCTTCGCGCCCTTCGGATCGCCCTTCACCTTGGCCGCGAGCGCGAGCCGCACGAGCGAGAGCATCGCCGCCTGCCGCACGCTCGCGTCGGTCGACCCCTCCAGCTGCGCGCTCACGATCGGCCGCGCCGACGCGTCGCCGATCTCGCCGAGCGACCAGAGCGCCGCCGCGCGCCCCGCCCACCCGGCGTCCCCGCGCTTGAGGAACGCCTCGAGCTTCTCGACGTAGAGCTTGTCGTGCGTGCGTCCGAGCGCGATCACGCCGAACACGCGCATCTCGTTGGGCAGCATCTCGGGCGCCTCGACGAGGCGCAGCGTGAGCTCGCGCGCCTTCTTCTCGTCGGCCGCGCCCGTGCCCGCCTTCGCCGACGCGAACGACCGCGGATCGCTCAGCGTGCGCGCGACGCCCCACGCGGCGGCGACCGCCACCTCGTCCTTCGGCGTCACGCCCCCGTTGGGGAAGAGGAAGTCCTCGTACTTCTGCAGGAGCGCCGGCTCGCGCAGCGCCCCGGCCGCGATCATCGCGCGCGCGCGCAGGCCGCGATCCACCGGTGCGAGCGGGTACGCGACCGCGTAGGGGTTCGGCGGCGTCGCCGCGGCGACGGGCGCGCCGGCCGTCCCGGTGGCGCCGGTCGCGAAGGCGAAGAGCGGCAGCGCCGCCGAGCGGTTCTCGACGAACGCGAGGATCTCGATCGCGGTGCGCTGCTGCGCGACGTCCGGATCCGACAGCGCGTCGATCAGCGGCTGCACGCCGCGCGCGCCGATGCGCACGAGCTTGGCCTGCGCGACCCCCGCCTCGGGCTGCCTCCCCGTGCGCACCGAGGCGACCAGCGGCCGCGTGAGGTTCGCGTAGATGTCGACCAGCAGCCGCCGGTAGACGCCCTTGTTCGGGTGCGAGAGCGCGATCGGCAGCAGCTCCTGCTCGAGGACCTCCAGCGTGCCGCGCTTCTGGTTGATGGCCGCGCTCAGCCGGATGGCGTTGGCGACCAGCTCGTCGTCGTTGCAACCGCGCATCACGCGGCGATACAGCGCGTCGGCCTCGACCTCCTCGCCCTGCGCGAGCAGCAGCTCCGCGAGCTCGAAGTACACCGCCCAGAGCTTGCCGTTGTGCTGCAGCGCGAGCCGGAATTCCTTGGTCGCCTTGGGGAAGTCCTGCTGCGAGCGGTACATCTCCGCGAGCTTCTTGTGGCCGTCGGCGTCCTCGGGCGAGAGGTCGACCGCGGCGGCCGCGTACTTGAGCGCGTCGTCGTCGCGGTAGATCTGCAGCGCGTACTGCGCGAGGCGCGTGTAGTACGCGCGCTGCATGCTCGGATCGGCCTTGACCAGCTCCTCGAGCACCTTGATCGCCGCAGCGACGTTCCCCTGCTGGATCAGCACGCTCTCGAGCACCAGGCGCGCGTCGACGTCGCCGGGCGCGGCCACGATGATCTCGCGGAGCGTCTTCTCGGCGTCGGCGAGGCGTCGCAGCCGCAGCTGCACCTCCGCGAGCAGGCGCCCCGACTCGAGATCGACCGGCGGCCCCTTGAACGTCGCCGCCAGCGGCACGACCTGCTGATCGAGCTTCTTCTGCGCCGTCCAGAGCAGCACCAGGTGCCGCCGCGCCTCGCGCCGCGTCCCCTTGTCGACGTCGTTGCGCTTGAGGATGCTCTCCCAGATCCCCTGCGCCTCGCCGAGCCGGTGCGTCGCCTCGAGCGCGCTCGCGTACCCCTTCTGCACCATCACGTCCGACGGCGCGAGGTCGAGCGCCTGCCGGTAGATCTCGATCGCGTCCTCCGGCAGGTCGTGCGCCATGTAGACCTCGGCGAGGGCGAGCATCCCCTTCACCTTCGGCTTCACGAGCACGAGGAGCTTCTTCCAGATCTCCTTGGCCTTGGAGGTGTTGTTGCGCTGGAAGTAGTAGTCGCCGAGATCGACGAGGTACTCGGGGTCGTCGCCGGCCTGCGCGGCGAGCCGCTCCATCAGCGCGAGGGCGAGCTTGTCCTCGCCGATCTGCGAGTAGTAGCCGGCGAGGCGGCCGAGCACGTCGGGGTCGCCCGCCGCGCTGGCTTCGAGCGTCTTGAGGCGCGCGAGGGCCTTGGGGCGCTCGCCGCGGCCGATGAGCAGATCGCACAGATCGAAGACGAACTGCGGCTGCCCCTTCGCGTACTGGATGAGCAGGTCGTACTGCTTGAGCGCCTCGTCGAGGTTCGACTGCTCCTTCAAGAGGCGGATGAGCAGGAGCCGCGAGTCGGTGTGCGTCGGCAGCGAGCCGAGCGCCTTGGTGAGCCATTTGATCGACTTGTCGGCGTCGAACTCCGCGGCGAGCTTGCCGAGCAGCTCCTGCCGATCGGCGTCCTGCGGGTTCTCCTTCTCGAGCTCCGCGACGAAGTCCTCGATCTTGTTCTGCGCGCGGTAGGCGTCGGCCATCGCGTTCAGGAGGCGCGGCCGGACGCCCGCCTCGGCCCCCGCCACGGCGAGCCCCTTCTTGAGCGTCTTCACCGCGTCGGCGTGCTTCTGCAGCTTGATCTGGCACTGCCCGAGATCGAGCAGCGCGCTCGGCAGCGTGCGGTTGTCGCCCGAGGCGGCGGCGACGACCTCTTCGTACTCCTTCTCGGCGAGGTCGTACTGCCCCTTGCGGAAGTAGTAACGCGCGAGCTCGGCGCGCACGGTCATCGAGTCGCCGTTGGCCTTCACCAGCTCCTGGTGCCACTTCTTGGCGCTCGCCGAGTCCTTGAGATCGACCGAGATCTCCATCAGCGAGCGGAGCGTCGCCTCGCGCTCGGTCTTGTCCTTCTGCAGCGGCAGGGCCTTCTCGTACTGCGCGTAGGCCCCCTTGGCGTCGCCGGCGTCCTGCTTCAGGCGCGCGAGCGCGAGGATCGCCACCGGCTTGTCGGGCTTCTGCGCGATCGCGGCCTCGTAGGCGGTGGCCGCTTCCTTGTCGCGCTTGTCGGCCTTGAGCAGCCCCGCGTAGGTGACCTGCGCGGCCCAGCGCTCGTCGGCCGAGAGCGTCGCGTCGCCGGCCTTCGCCTTCCACTCGCCGATCCCGGTGTCGAGCTTGCCGTCGCGCTCGCGGTAGAGCTGCGCGAGCTTCATCACCGGCCCCGACTCGCCCGGGCGCGCCATCGCGATGATGACCGCCTTCTTGATCGGATCCTTCTTCACCGTGTCGGTCGGCTCGGCGCTCGCGCTCGTGCTGGCAGCCGGCCCGGGCGGCTTCGGCACGACCGGCCCGGTGACGGGCGGCTTCGGCTTCGGCTTCTTCTTGCCGGTCGGATCGAAGTCGGCGTGTGCGGCGGCGCCGAGGCCGACGAGTGCAGCCAGCGAAAACGCGACGATCGACCTCAGGCGCATGGAGCCGGAAGTATGACACAGGGGCGGGCGCGGTCCTTGGGGCCGCTTTTGCCGCGCCTCGCCGGGGTGCGCGTTATCTTCCGCGCCCCATGAACGACGGCCTCTGGAAGATCCTCTTCGCGACCTTCACGTCGGTGTTCGTCGCGGAGCTCGGCGACAAGACGCAGCTCGCGACGATGGTCCTCTCCGCGACCGCGAGCGGCAAAGGCGCGCGCTGGGCGGTCTTCGCCGGCGCCTCGCTCGCGCTGGTCGCCACGAGCGCGCTCGGCGTCCTCGCCGGCGGCGTGGTCGGCAGGTTCGTCTCCCCCGGCACGCTCCACAAGATCGCCGGCGCGCTCTTCGTCGCCCTCGGCATCTGGATGTTCGTCAGCAAGGGCTGACGCCGCCCCCCGCGCGCTCCGCACGCACCGCACGCACCGCACTCACCGCGCGCACGCGCCAAGACACCCTGTGCCCCGAGCGCGCCCCTGCCCGGCGGGGGCTCGGGGGCGGGGCCCCCGAGTTGGGCGGTGTGACCGCTCAGGCCCGCGAATTCCCGAAGGACTCGTGCGAAATCGAAAGGGCCTGAGTGGTCACGGAATGCAGGCGCCGAGGTGCCCGCCGCCGCTCGCCGTGTTGTCCGGGAAGTTGATCGACTGGCACGTGCCGTAGCTGACGCCGCCGATCATGCACGTCCCGTTCGCCGGGAAGCGCCCGCCCGGCGTGGTGCCGACCGTGAAGCCGGTCGGCGGCGTGAGCCAGCAGGTGACCCGGCAGATGGCGTCGCTCGTCCCGCCGTCGGTGAGCTTCGTCGTCACGCCGACCTGCGACTCGCCGCAGTCGTTCGAGGCGGTCTCCACGCCGCCCGGCTTCTGGGCCAGCGTCGCCGTGGGCGAAGGGCCCGTGCAGGTGAAGACGTCCGGCGCCGACGAGAAGATGCAGTACTGGTCGGTCGGGCAGTCGTACTTGAACGGGTGGCAGACCTTCTCGTTGTAGACGCACAGGTGATAGAGCGAGTTCATCGACGTCGAGTCGACGATGTTGAGCTTGCACGAGCCGGTCTGGCCGTTCTGATGGCACGGCGTGTCGTTGCCGGGGCAGCAGGGGCGCGTGCAGATGCCCGCGGTGCCGGTCGAACCGGTCGGCTGACAGAGCAGCCCGGCGGCGCAGCCGATGGTGTCGGTGCAGGCGTCGCCGTCCTGGTTCGGACCGAGCTTCGGCGTCGTGCACTGGTTGTGGCCCGCCGACGTGTAATCGCACGTCTGGCTGCTCGGGCAGTTGTTCGCGACCAGGTTGCACTCGTCGCCCGTGTGGGGATCGCAGCTCGCCGCCGGGCCCGCGTCCTTGGTGTCCGCGACCGAGGTGTCGCTCGGCGTGCCCGTGTCGTCGCCGCTGCTGCCGCTGTCGATCGGGTTCGTGCCGGTGTCGATCGTCACCGACGTGTCGGCCTTGCCGGTGTCGTGCCCCGAGTCGATCGTGACGCGCGTGTCGTCCGTCGAGCTCGAGCAGCCCGCCGCGGTGATGGTGAGAGCCAGGATCGCGAGCCCGAAGGCGCCGGACGAACGCATGAATCCTCCGAGACGATGAGTAGAAGAAAGAGCGCGAGGTCGGCGTGGAGCGGGCGAACGAGCCGGGGGCCCGGTCGCCGCGCCCACCACGACGCACGACGCAGTGTAGCGCGCCGGGTCGGCCGCGCCGCAATCGGCGTCGGCCCGCGGGATCACGGCCTCACGTCGGAGGGTAGAACTGGCAGGTCTTCGCGCCGGTGCCGGCGGTCTCGTAGCACCAGCCGCCGTACGCGGCGCAATCGGCGTCGGCCGCGCAGTTCTTCAGGCAGTAGCCCTGCAGGCCGGTCGGCACCTTGGAGAAGATCGGCGCGCCGCCCGCGGTCTTCGGCACGAAGCCGTCGCAGGTGAAGCCGCTCGGGCAGGCGCCGCCGCCGCTCGTCGTCCCCATCCGGCAGGGCTCCGAGCAGTAGCCCTTCGCGGAGCTCCCGGTGGAGAGGCAGATGCAGTTGCCGGCCTGCGAGTCGGCGTCGGTGCAGGTCGCGCCGATCGCGAGCGGGTACGTCACGAGGCTCGGCGCGCAGAGCCCCGTCTCGGGCTGGCAGCGCTCGCCGCCGCTGCAGTCCGCGTCGCGCGTGCAGCCGGCGTAGCAGTAGCCGAGCCCCTGCGGGCGGCCGGTCGCGTCGTACTGATAGAGGTAGTAGCTGCAGGCGTCCTTGCCGGCGCACTTCGCGGTGAAGTTGCCGCTCGCGTCGAACGAGCAGCGTGGCAGGCAGAGCCCCGGCTGCCCCACGCCGGTCGACAGGCACCAGCCGGTCTCCTTCCCGCACGGCGCCACGGCCGAGCCGTCGCCAGGGTCGCAGCCGTACTCGACGCAGACGTCGGTCGGGAAGCCCGGGACGACCGACGAGCTGCACTGCGGCGGGTTCGCGCCGCCGCCCACGCAGTCGCCGTCGCCGGTGCACAGCTGGCCGACCGTGTACGGATCCTCCGGGCCGTCGCCGATCGCGTCGATCCCGGTGTCGACTGCGGTGTCGATCGCGGTGTCGATCCCCTCGTCGAAGGACGTGTCGCTCGCGGAGTCGAGTGCGGAGTCGAACGCGGCGTCGACGCCCGTCTCGAACCTGGAATCGCTCGCGCCGTCGCGCGCCGCGTCGGCCTCGACGTCGGCCGCGCCGCCGTCGGTCGAGTCGTACAGACCGATCGTCCGCGCGCCGCAGGCGGGGGCGCCGGCGAGGGCGAGCAGGGGAAGAACCAGCGTGGCCGCGCGCCGCATGTCCGTGCCTCCGCGGCGTGTCGTACGCGAATCGCGCCGAACGCGCACGGTCGGACCGCTTGTTCGACCGATCGGTAGGCGTTCGCGCGGGCCGACGCGGGTTTCCTTGGTCGCTGCCAATTCACCCGCCGAACGGACGCGCGTGTCGGGTCATGGTGGTCGCCTGGACGACATCAAGGCGGCGTGCAACCTTCCGCGCTCTCCGGCGCGGCAGCGGCGAAAGCGCGATCGAGATCGCGCTCGAGCGGAACGCGGCGCCGGTGTTCGGAGGGTGAGTCACGGACGAGCTTCGCGCGGGCCCTGTTCGAGCCGCGCGCGACGCTCCGCGCCATGCCGGTGAGCGGCGCGGAGTGATTGACGGGGCGGTGACGACGGTCCTACGTTCCGCGCCCCCGCCAGCGCGGGAGTCGCCCGCGGAGGGCGCGGCGCCGTCACGAATGCGACGGCACCGTCACGGAGGTGATCGGCTCGCAGGTCAGCATGACGTGCCCGCCACACCCCGAACGGGTCCGCCGACGAAGTTGTTCCAGGCGAATCGCCTGGCACGCCGCTGGCTCAGGGCACCGAAGCTTCGGATACGGCAGTCGCCTAGCTTTTCGCGGGCGCAGGGTTCGATGGGAGGAGCAGTCATGATTCAGCGTGCATTTGGGGTCCTCGCGGCCCTCGCGATGGTCGGCGGTTCGGTGGCGTGTTCGAGCAGCTCGACGGGGAACCCGATCGTCGCCGCCGACACCGGCAAGACGGATTCGGGCAAGTCGGACACGAACACCGCGGGCGACACCGGCGCCGGTGATGCGAAGGTCCCCGTCTGCGGCGTCGACACCGACTGCACCGTCGGCCTCGCCTGCACGAGCAACGCGGACTGCGACACCACGAACAACGGCTACTCGTTCTGCATCCTCCCGGGCGTCTACACCATCGGCGCGCTCGATCCGTCGGCCGTCTGCACGAGCCGCGACAGCTCGGGCGCCGACGTGTGCGACCCCGGCACGCTCGACGCCACCGGCGCCCAGACCCAGTTCGTCACCTGTGACAACGGTCACGGCGTCTGCACCGAGTCGCCCAGCGGGGGCAAGGCCGGCCAGGCGAGCTGCGACCCGGTCTGCATCATGGACGACACGGGCACGATGACGACGAAGTGCGTCGGCAAGAACGCCTGTGGCATCACGAGCGGCTTCACCGACTCGACCACGATGAAGAACATGCTGTTCGGCACCTGCTTCGGCGGCTGCTCGACCAACGCGGACTGCCCCACCGGCAACGTCTGCGATCCGAACGACCGCGTCTGCACGAACGTCAAGTGCACGAACGACGCCGCCTGCACCAAGGCCTGGTCGACGGGCCCGGCCTCGTGGAAGTGCGACGTCTCGACGGGCAACCCGACCAGCGGCTACTGCACGTTCCAGTACGCCAAGAAGCTCGGCGACGTCTGCGACCCGACCAAGAACGGCACGACGGCGCAGGAGTGCCCGTGCGACGCGAAGACGGGCGCCACCAGCGGCGTCTGCAGCCAGGGCTGCACCACCGGCCGCGCCGGCGACTGCCCCACCGGCTACACCTGCGATCCGGTCTTCTCGGTCAACGACAGCACCGGCAAGCCGAACTTCGCCGCGACCTTCAAGGTCCCGGACGGCATGAGCGCCGCCTGCTTCAAGACCTGCACCGCGGCGACGGAGTGCAAGACGGGCGAGACCTGCGAGCAGTCGGCCGGCATGACGGTCAAGACCTGCTTCGCGCGCTGAAACGCCGAGCTCGCAACCTCTCCGAGGTCGCGTAATGCTGGATGGCCCTCGAGGAAGATCCCTCGGGGGCCATTTGCTGTCTGGTGAGGTCCATGTCTCGACTGCTCCACGCCCTCGTCTTCACGGGTTTCGCTTCGCTGTCGGTCGGCTGCGCGGAGCGCGCCAAGTCCGAGGACTCGCCGACGCCGAGCGCGCCGATCGCGGTCACCGCGGCGAGCACGGCGACGATCAGCTCGTCGGCGATGCCGATCAACGGCGTGCGGCTCCACCGCTTCAACGATCTGCGCAACGCGCCGCGGGCCGTGCCTTCGGCCTCGGCGGCCGGGCAGCCCGACGCGCCGGCTGCGCCTCCGAACTGAGCTGGCGCTCGCGATCGACGCGCGCGCGTCGGCGTGAGCTCAGTCGATCACGCGCCGCGCGGAGGCCTCGGCGGCGATCCGCGCGACCTCCAGCTGCAGGCGCTGCGGATCGCTCGCGCGCTTGATCGCGGCGACGAGCGAGCCCGGGCTGATCGCCGCCGCGCGCCGGAAGGGTGCGCCGTCGGTGAGCGCGCGCAGCTGGTCGAGCCAGTCGCGCCGGTGCCCCCACGTCTCGCGCAGCTCCTCGATGCCGTTCTCGACCGCGGCGGGGACGCGACGCTCGCCGTCGTCGTCGGGATCGATCGCGCTGCGTACGGACGACGGCGCGGGGCGGGCGGAGCCGTCGGCGCGCTTGGCGGGGCGCGAGGCCTCGAGGAGCTGCATCACCCGGTGCGCGTCGAGGGCGCGGCGCAGATCGCGGGGCTCGAGCGCGCGCTCGACGAAGACGCCGGCGCTCGCGGCGCGCGTGGCCGGCGAGCTCGCGGCGCTCCCCGTGGCGGACGCTCCGGCGGCGCCTGAAGCGCCCGAAGCGCCCGAGCCGGGGCGCGCGTCGTCGTGCGGATCGTCGGCGTCGGCGTGGTGCGGATGGCCGGCGGCGGCGACGGCGCGCACCACGACGCCGATGGAGCGCAGCGCGGCCGCCTCGCGTGGCGTGGGCGAGCGCGAGAGCACGAAGAGCTGCGGCGCGGGGCGATCGAGCATGATCGCGGAGAGGCGCTGCTCGACCTTCTCGAGCAGCGCGGGGGCGGCGCGGACCTCGAGCAGCACGGCGGTGCGTACGCGCGCCTCGCCGACCGACGCGGCCCACTCCTCGATGGCGTGACGCACGCCGGCCGGCACGCCGCGGCTGCCGGCGATCTGCTCGAGCGCGGCGACGATCTGCTCGCCCTCGAGCCCCACGGCGCGCGCGGCGAGCACGCTCTCGCGCGAGATGCGCAGGCGCGCGACCGCCTCGAAGTGCACGAGCTCGGAGGCGCAGGCGACCACGAACGCGGCGGCGAGCGGCACGCCGGGCGGGAGCACGACCTCGTAGTTCGGCTGCACGAAGCCGGCGGCGGCGGGGCCGGTGACCAGCGGCTCGCCGCGGATCGCGGCGCGCACGTCCGGCGGGATGGCGAGGAGATCCTCGCTCGCGTCGGCGACGAGCAGCGGCGCGAAGCGGAGATCCTCGCGCTCGACGCGCGTGGTGAGCGCGGTGACGTCGAAGCCCGTGGCGGCCGAGGGATCGAGCGCGAGCGCGAGCAGCGCGGAGCCGAGCGCGAGACGATCGCCCTCCTCCGCCTGCGCGGCGAGCGTCGCGAGCGACCAGCCGATGCGGCCGAGCCGACGCTCCAGCCACTCCGACACGAGCCCGTTCGGGGTCTCCAGCAGCCGCAGGATGCGGGCGACCACCGGCGAGAGCGCGCCGTCGACCTCTTCGAAGGCCGTGAGCCCCTCCCAGGTGGAGAAGAGGCCGCGCGCGTCGCCGAGCGTGCGCTCGATCTTGGTCGCGTCGGCCGCGTGCAGCTCGCCCGAGCGCGTGGTGCGCGGGCGGCGCTGCGCGACGACGCCGGGGAACAGCGCGAGCGCGAGCAGGCTCTTGCCGAGCCCGACCGGCGACAGGCGCGCGCCGCCGGGACGCCGCGGGATCGAGAGCTTCCCCTCGAGCAGCGGGCGCAGGCGCACGGCGAGCGGCTCGAAGATCGAGAGCTCCTCGCTGCGGGTGAAGGCGTTGGTGCGCACCAGCACCGGCCACTTGGCGAGGACATCCGAGAGCGCCGAGCCGAGCGCGGCGTCGTCGTCGGAGGCCTCGGCGAGGGCGAGCGCCTGCACGAGCGCCGCGCGCATCCACCAGGTCTGCTTGCCCAGCAGCGCGAGGATCGTCTTGCCGAGCGGGCTGGCCGCGGCGACGCGCGCCTCGAGCACGCGCGGATCGAGCAGCCCCTCGGCGGCGTCGCGGTACCAGTCCTCGAGCGGGCGGCGCTCGGTCGCGGCGCTCTTGCCGCAGGTTCGCGCGAGCACGGCGGACTGGAAATCGGGGTCGCGACCGGAGAGCTGATTGCGCAGCTCGGTGTCGACGCGATCGCGAGCGCCCTCGTCGATGACGGGGGCGCCTTTCTTCCCGCCGCGGGCGGCCTTCTGCTCACGCCGTTCCGGCTCGGGCATCAGCGGCCGGATTTAGCACGTCGGACGGAGTGACGCCCCTTTGGGGGCGCCGACGGCCGTGAAGAGGCTCGCGACGCGCCCCTCACGCCTCGGGCGCGCGGGGCGCGGTGGCCCCTTCGATCTCGTAGCCGTAGCCCTGCTCGGCGAGGAAACGCTGCCGGTTGCGGGCCCACTCGACCTCTTCGGTGCCCTGCGACACGAGCGTGTAGAACCACGCCCCCTTGGTCTTGGGGCGCAGGATGCGGCCGAGGCGCTGGGCCTCTTCCTGGCGCGAGCCGAAGGTGCCGGCGACCTGGATGAGCACCGAGGCGTCCGGCAGATCGATGGCGAAGTTCGCCACCCGCGAGACGACGAGCACGCGCAGCTCGTTCTTGCGGAAGGCGCCGTAGAGCTCCTCGCGCCGCGAGTGCGGGGTCTCGCCGGTGAGCAGCGGGGCGCCGAGCACCTCCGAGAGCCGGCGCAGCTGCTCGAGGTAGGTGCCGATCACCAGGATCTGGTCGTCCTGGTGCATCTGCACGAGCTCGCGGACGACCTCGTCCTTGGCGGGGTTGTCGGCGGCGAGGCGCGCGCGCTCGTGCGGCTCGGTCGCGACCTCGTAGCGCTCGCGGGCGTCGTCGGGCACGGCGACGCGGCGCTCGATGCAGCGCGCGGTGGCGATGAAGCCGATCGCCTCGAGATCGCGCCAGGGGACGTCGAAGCGCTTGGGGCCGATGAGCGAGAAGACGTCGCCCTCGCGGCCGTCCTCGCGCACCAGCGTGGCGGTGAGGCCGAGGCGACGGCGCGCCTGGAGCGCCGCCGAGAGCCGGAACACCGGGGCGGGGAGCAGGTGCACCTCGTCGTAGACCACCAGGCCCCACGGCTCCTTCACGAGGAGATCGAAGTGTTTCATCACCTTCGTCTTCGCGCCGGCCGTGAGGATGCTGTAGGTCGCGATCGTGACCTCCTTCACTTCCTTGCCGAGACCGCTGTAGACGCCGATCTGCTCGGGGAGCAGCGAGGTCTTGGCGAGCAGCTCGCGCTTCCACTGCTCGGCCGCTTCGTGGCCGGTCACGAGGATGAGCGCGCGCGTGCCGAGCGAGGCGATGGCGGCGATGGCGACGACGGTCTTGCCGCCGCCGCACGGGAGGCAGACCACGCCGTGGCCGCCCGACTCGTTGAAGATCTCCACCGCCTCGCGTTGGTAGTCGCGAAGCGAGAAGACGTCGGTGCGTAGCGTGAGGGGCATCGGATCGCCCGCGGCCACGCCGGCGCGATCGTCGACCGGCCAGCCGAGCTTCAGCACGCGCTGCTTCACCTCGCCGCGGTGCACGAGGCCGAGCCCCCACTTGTTGTCGGCGAGCGCGGGGGTGTGCTCCACGAACCAGGCGTCGCGCTTGATCCGCGCCGTCGCGGTCGAGTCGCGCGAGACGAGCACGAGCGTGCCGGCCTCGGGCCCAGGCTCGAGCGTGACCTTCCCCCAGCGGCTGAAGAAGTCGTCGATCTGCGCGAGGACGCCCGGCGGGACCTCGTACTTGGCGTGCGCGACGAGGCCGGCTTTGGCGCCTGCGGCGTCGCGCCCGGCGGCGGCGGCGTTCCAGATCGAGAGGGGGGTGATGCGGTAGGTGTGGACGTGCTCGGGCGACTTCTCGAGCTCGGCGATGGCGGCGATGGCGGCGCGGGCGTCCGGGTAGTCGGGGGCGTCGACCTCGACGAGGACCGAGAGGTCCGATTGGACGATTAGCGCGCGCTCGGGGTGGAACATGGCGGGGCGCTCTCTTAACACACTGAGTCGCGGCGGACCCGCCGGGTGATTTCTGGAGGCATTCCATGCCTCCGGCGGCCAGAGGGGCGTTGGGGGAGCTGGGCGCTCCCCCGCTCGCCCCTCTGGACTCCCCGGCCCCCCCTGCCTGGGGCCATCTGTGTACGGAGCGTCGCAGGAGGCGCGGCTTTGCCGCGCCCCGTTGCTCCGACGGGGACAGCTCGACGAGGGCGGTCGGGCGTTTGGGGCGGGCGCTTCGCGTTGGGCGTGCGGGGCGTCGGGTTGGTGGGTTGGTGGGTTGGTGGGTTGGTGGGTTGGTGGGTTGGTGGGATCGAGCGGGTCAGCGGGGTTTGGGGGGTGGGGCGACCTCGATTCTCGGGGTGATTTGGGTGGCTTCTACGTAGAGGGGTTGCTCGGCGACGCGGGCGAGCTGGGCGGGGGCGAGGTCGAAGGCGCGGCGGAGCCCGTCGGGGGTCGGGGGCGCGCGGAGCGTGCCTTCGAGGTCGAGGGAGTCGCCTGGCTCGATCGGCTTGGTGGGTGCGGAGGCGTTGGGCTCGTGCTCGTGCTGGCCGGTCGGCGGCGTCAGGCGCGGCGAGAGCACCACCAGGATCTGGCGATCGGGGCTCGGGCCGACCCAGAACGCGCGGTCGCTCGCGAGGCTCTGCACCACGACGCCGCCGAGCTCGACGTGGGCGCCGACGTAGTTCGCGGCCTCGGCGCGCGGGACCTCGACCACCGGGACGAGATCGCGGGTGGGGCGGGGGCCGCCGCCGATCGCGCGGGGGATGGCGACGCGCTCGTCGGGGCTCGCTTGTGCGCTCTCGTCCGCGCGCTCGCGGTGGACGTCGCCGCGAGCGCAGGCGGTGAGGCCCAGGGCGTAGAGAGCTGCGCCCAGGCCGAGCGCGCACGACGCGAGCGGCGCGTGCAGCGTCCGGGCGGGCACGATGCGTACGGCGTTCGGCATGGCCGGGCCTCCGCACGGTCAAGGAGCACGCGGCGATCCAGCCGCGTCGGGCGTCTTCGCGGCCGAGCGTGTCGCGCCGCGCGGGAAGGCGCGAGACTCGGCGGATGGCCGAGAAAGAGCTCTTCCTCGACGTACCTCTCGACGGCCCCGACGGCCTCGGCAGCGCGCCCGCGCGCGTCTCCGCCATCTTGCTCCGGCCGCCGAAGGCCGTCGCGCTGTTCGTGCTCGCCCACGGCGCCGGGGCGGGGATGCGGCACCCGTTCCTCCAGGCGATGGCCGAGGCGCTGGCGGCCGAGCGGATCGCCACGCTGCGCTTCCAGTTCCCGTACACGGAGGCCGGCAAGAAGCGCCCCGATCCGCCGGCGAAGCTCGCGAGGACGATCGTCGCGGCGGTGGCCGAGGCGCGGCGCGCGCGGCTGCCGCTCTTCGCTGGCGGCAAGTCGATGGGGGGGCGCATCACCTCGCAGTGCGCGGCGCGCGGCGAGCTCGAGGCCGCCGGCGCGTCCGTGAAGGGGCTCGTCTTCCTCGGCTTCCCGCTGCACGCGGCGAAGAAGCCCGATCGGAAGCGGGCGGCGCTGCTCGCCGACGTGAAGCAGCCGATGCTGTTCGTGCAGGGGACGCGCGACGCGCTCGCGGACCCCGCGCTGCTGCGACCGATCGTGGCGAAGCTGGGGGCGACGCTCCACGAGATCCCCGAGGGGGATCACTCGTTCGCGGTGCCCAAGCGCGCGGGCCGATCGTCGGAGGAGATCTTCGCGGAGGTCGCCGGCGTGGTGGCGCGGTGGATCGAGCGCGTGACCGCGGAGTGAAGCCTCAGCGCGCGTCGGGGGCGACGGCCGGCGGCGGTGGCGGTGGCGGCGCCGGCGGCGGCGGCGGCGGCGGCGGTGGCG
>CAIXWQ010000326.1 GCA_903923175.1 uncultured delta proteobacterium
CCGCGCGCGCATCGCCTCGACGCGCTCGGACTCGCCAGGCTCGGCAGCCTGGGCGCGCGACGCCCGCGTCAGCAGCGCAGAGACGAAGCGGACCTCGGCGGGATCGAACCGCGCCGCCCCCCGCACCGCGAGCGCCTCGAGGCGCAG
Organism: uncultured delta proteobacterium; assembly: GCA_903923175.1. Taxonomy (GTDB): domain Bacteria; phylum Myxococcota_A; class Polyangia; order Polyangiales; family JADJMO01; genus CAIXWQ01. The sequence goes on from CAIXWQ010000326.1 coordinate 148, forward strand.
GCGCAGCGGGTCGGGCCGCGCCGCCGCGGGATCGGCGGGCTCTTCGTGGGTGGGTTCGTCGAGCTGCTCGCGGAAGGCCACGGGGTCACCTCCTCGGCACGGGCGCGATTTCGACGCGACGGTTCTTGGCGCGCCCTTCGTCGGTGACGTTGGGGGCGACCGGGTTCGACTCGCCGAAACCCGCGGCGAACAGCCGCTCCTTCGGCACGCCGTGCGCGACCAGCGCGCGCACCACGGTGACGGCGCGATCGGACGACAGCGCCCAGTTGTCGTAGCCGGTGTCGTTGCGCACCGGCAGGTCGTCGGTGAAGCCGCTGACCATGAGCAGCTCGTCGTGCGAGGCGAGGTAGCGCGCGAGCGGCGTCGCGAGCTGCGCGAGGAGCGTGACGCCTTCGGGGCGTAGGTCGGCCGAGCTCTTCTCGAAGAGCACGCTCCCGCCGATCCCGATGCGCCCCTCGACCACGCGCACGCGCCCCTCGAACGCCTGCCCGAGCGTCGCGGAGAGCGAGTCGTCACGCGCGGCCGCGGCGCTCGCGCCGGCGCTCGACGAAGCCGAGGCGGCGGCGCTCGACGACGCCGCGGCGACGACCGGAGAGGCCGCCTCCGCGGACGGCAGCTGCAGCGCGATCGCCCACACGAAGAAGAGGACGAAGAGCCCGAACAGGCACGACATCACGTCGCCGAAGGCGGGCCACAGCGGCGAGCCCATGACGTCGTCGGCGTGCACGTCGTCGTGCGCGAGCGGCTCGCCGATCACGACTCCTCCGCGCGGTTGAGCGTCTTGAGCTCGGCGAAGAGCTGCCGCTGGAACTGCAGCGAGTGATCGAAGACCTCGCGCGTCTGATCGAGGTAGGCCCCGAGCAGATCGTGCGCGTCGCCCTGCGCGGCCTTCTCGGCGGCGGCGCGCAGCGCGGCGATCGCCGAGAGCCACGCGGCGCTCGCCTCGCGGTACCGATCGACGGCGCCGCCGAAGAGCTCGGCCACCGAGCTCATCTCCTCGGAGGTCGCGCGCAGCGAGCCGATGCCGTCACGCACGAGCTCGAGGTTCTTCGCGACGCCGTCCTCGACGACGGCGGCGTGCGCCTCGAGCCGGGCGCGGAAGACCTCGGCCGACGCGCGGTGCTCGGCGCCGAGCCGCGACTCGAGCTCCGCGAGCCGCTCCGCCTGCGCCTCGAACAGCGGCGGTACGCGCGCGAAGAGCGCCTCGAGCCGCGCCTCCGCCCCCTGCCCGACCGCGTCGGTCCGCGCGATGGCCGCGGCCTCGACCGCGGTGACGGCCGCGGCGCTCGCCTCGATCTGGAGCATGTGCGCGGCCGCGGCGTCGTCGAGCTTCGCCAGCAGCGTCGCCTCGCGCACCCGGCGCTCGGCCTCGGCGCGCGTCTGCGCCTCGAGCGCGGCGCGCGCGTCGCCGAGCAGCGCCGTCGCGACGCTCGGGACCTGCCCGGTGACCTCGACGATCTCGCTCGACGCACGGGCGAGCCGCTCGCCGACCTCGGCCGCGTGGGCGTCGAGGTGGGCCGACAGCGCGACGAAGCGCGCGGCCTCCTCGCGCGAGCGCACCTCGAGCCCCTCGGCGAGGACGTCGACGTAGGCGGAGAGGCGCTTGGCGAGCTCGTCGGCGCGGGCGTCGATCCGCGTCGAGGCCCCCTCGAGCCGCGCCACGATCGTGTCCGCGCGCTCGACGCCGGCGCGCCCTTCGTCGGCGGCGCGCTCCAGGAGCCGGGCGCCGGTGGCGTCGAGGCTCGTGAGCACGGCCTCGGTCACGCCGACCGCGCGCGCGTCGTCCGCCGTGCGCGCCTCGGCGATCGCGGCCAGCAGCCGCGCCGCCTCGCCGGCGAACGCCGAGGCGGAGGTCTGCGCGCGCGCGTCGTCCGCCTCGCGCGCTTCGGCGATCGCG